>QHSP01000044.1 GCA_003220495.1 Candidatus Rokuibacteriota bacterium
GAACTTAGACGACAGGACAGCGCCAGGGGGTGCCAGGATTACACGTGAAGTCGTGACAGCTTTGGCAAAAGCGAGGCACGAGGCGAGCCGTGCCGCGAGATCGAGAGCCGGCTAGCGAATCGTCGCCGTCAGCGCCATCGTCGTCTCGGTCGCGGTCTGGCTGGCGCGATAGCCAAGGATCCGGCGCGTGAGCTCGTGGGTCTGCGTGGTGGTGCCGCCGAGAACGACCGTGCGGCCGTTGGGCACGATCAGCTCGGTGGACGCCTCGTTGACCTCGATCACCCCGGACTTGTCGGCGGAGAGCCAGCTGATCGTGGGCGTCAACCTCACCTTCACCTGGTTGCCGGGGAGGATCACGGCTCCCACCTTCAGCGAGGTGCCGACGTCCTTGAACTGCAGGCCGGTCGCGACGTAGCCCGCGCCGGTCAGGTAGTCACGATAGAACGTGATCTGGGAATACGGGATCTGGCTGGCGACGAGCAGCATCGATTCGCCGCCGTCCTGGACGATCGTGAACATGCCGGTCGACGTCTGCACGCGCCGCTGGGTGCTGTCCACGCCCACGCGACCCGGGGAGCGCGTACCCCCGCGATCGGTGATGATGACGCGCCCACTCCCGTCGACCGCATCGCGCTTCTGCGTGCTCGACTGCCGGAAGTCGAAAGCGACCCTCACCTGCTTGCCGCTCTGGGCTCCGGCGTACTCCGACGATCCCATGAGGAGGGCCAGAAGGAACGCGAGAGCACGAACCGCGATCATGTATTCAGACTAGCCCCTCGCTCGGCGCGGGGCCAAAAAGCTTGAACCTTCGGGCGGTGATTGGCACCCTGCTGCCATGTCCGTGCTCCGATCCCGGCTCGCTCTCGTCGCGGTGCTGGCGTTCGCGGCGCTGGTGGTCGGGCTCCCGGCGGGACGCGCACCGCTCTGGGATCCGAACGAGGCGCGCTACATGCTGCTGGCGCGCGACATCCTCGATAGCGGGCGCTGGCTGATCCCCGACCTGCGCGGCGAGCCGTACCTCAACAAGCCTCAGCTCTTTTTCTGGTCCGTCGCGGTCGCGTCGCTGCCCGGCGGTGAGGTGACGGAGCGGACGGCGGCGCTCCCGGCGGTCCTGTCCTCGATCGCGACCGTCGCGGCGGTGTTCGCGATCGGCGCCCGGACCTGGGGCGCCGGCGCTGGCGCGATGGCCGCGCTCGTGCTCGCCTCGACGATCGGCTTCTTCGCGATCGGCCACCACGGCCAGTCGGACGTGATGGTGACGGCGTGGACGTGGTGGGCGCTGTACGGCCTGCTCGCGGCGCGGCGAGCGGGTTACGCGGCGCTTCCGCTGATCGCCTTCTACGCCTGTGTCGCCGGCGCGATCCTGAGCAAGGGGCCGATGGGCCTGCTCGGGCTCGCGGCCGGCTTCGCCACAGTCGCGTTCGCCGACGGCTGGCGCGAGATGACCCGGCTGCGGCCCGCCGTCGGGCTCGTGGTCCTCGGCGTGCTGCTGGCGCCCTGGTACGGCGCCTATCTCGTCCGGCACGGGTCGTCGTTCGTCGACGACACGGTCGTCGGTCACTACGGCAGCTGGGCTTTTCGCCGCGGCGTGCTGGTGCGGCTCGAAAGCCTCTGGGTCCTGGCGTACGCGTTGCCGTGGACGATCTTTCTCGTCGGCGCGGCCACGTGGTGGCGGCGCCTCCCCGACGCCGAGCGCCGCCTGATCGCCGCCTGGACGCTCACGATCTGGGTGCTGATCGGCCTGAGCGGAATCCATCGCGCGCGCTACCTGATTCCCATCTACCCGGGCCTGGCGCTCCTCGTGGGTGAGTTCCTCACTCGGGCCCCCGCGCACGGGGGCGCTCCCGCCCTGCGCCGGGCGCTGCTCGCGTGCGCGGCGCTCGCCGGAGTCGTCGCGGCGTTCGCGCTCTCGCCCGCGGCGCGGCTGATCGGCGGGGAGGGCCGCCCGTGGGTACCGGACGCACGGTCCGAGATCGCGCTGACCGTGGTGCTGCTCGTGGGGACGGCCGTGGCCGCGGTCGTGGCCGCGCGCCGGGCAGCCTTCACGCGCGGCGGGCTCGTCGTGGCGCTCGGCGTCGGCGCGATCTTCTTGATCGAGGGCGCCCGGTACCCGGCGCGGTTCGCGCGGGAGTTCGACGTCCGGCCGATCGCCGCGGCCGCGCAAGCTTTGACGCCGCCCGGCGCCGTGGTCCGGGTGTACCCTGACATCTGGCTGACCTACGATTTCTATCTTCGCCGGCCCGTCGTCGAGCTCGATCGCGCGCGCGTCGAGCAGCTTCTCGCGGGCTCGGCAAGCGGGGCCGTGATCATGTCGAGGAAGTCCTGGACCGGGCTTCAGCCTTTGGCGCACCCGTCGTGGCGCGTCGTCGAAACTCGCCGAGTGGCCAGCGACGAGATGGTCGTCCTGGGCGGGGGCGGGGCGTGAAGCCGACCCCGGTCGAGCTCTCGATCGTCCTTCCCGTTTTCAACGAGGCTCAGAGCCTGCCGGTCCTGTGGGAAGAGCTCCAGGCGGTGCTCAAGACCGTCGAGGATTCGGCCGAGGTGATCGTCGTCGACGACGGATCGACCGATTCGAGCGTCGAATTCGTGAGGCTCCTGCAGGTGACCGACTCGCGCGTGCGCCTGATCCGGCTCGCGGCCAACCGCGGGCTCTCGTCGGCGCTGGCGGCCGGCCTGCGCGCCGTCCGCGGGCGCGTCGTCGTCACCCTCGACTCCGACCTACAGTCCGATCCGCGGGACATTCCCCTGCTGCTCGCGCAGCTGGAGCGCTGGGATGCCGCGGTCGGCTGGCGTCAGGCCCGTCGCGATCCGTGGCTCAAGCGCGTCTCGTCCCGCATCGGCAACAGCGTGCGCAGCGCGGTCCTCGGCGACGAGGTTCGCGACAGCGCGTGCTCGCTCAGGGCGATGCACCGGCGCTGCGTCGACAGCCTGCAGTTCTTCGACGGCTTTCACCGGTTCGTCCCGGCGCTCCTGCGTCAGGCCGGCCACCGGGTGATCGTGATGCCCGTGAATCACCGCCCGCGCCGGTTCGGCGTCTCGCACTACGGTGTCAGGAACCGCGCGTGGCGCGGGGTCGTTGACACATTCGGAGTTCGCTGGCTCCAGGCGCGGCGGCTCCGTTACGAGGCCCGCGAGGAGCCGCCGGGAACGCCGTGACGGCGGCTGGGGCTCGCGCCGCCAGCCGTCTCGGGGCTGGGGGCCCCCCGGCCGAGTCGCGACCACAATTACGGACGCCGGGTGGCGATATAGATGACGTGCGGATACGGGAGGAAGTCGAGCATGGCGTGACGCCGCACTTCGAATCCCGCCGCCCGTAGCGCCGCGTCCAGCTCGTCCCCGCTCCAGTACCTCACGGGTGTCGTCGGCGCCATCAGCTTGTCGAGCGCCCAGGTGAACCAGCGCTTCGGGGCCGGCCGCGTGTCGACGTCCTTCACGATCAGGATGCCGCCGGGCGCGAGGCACGCGTGGAGCCGGCGGAGAAGCGGGGCCACCGTGTCGGGCGGAATGTGGTGCACGATGTCGAGCATGTACGCGGCCGCGACCTCTCCGTCGCCCTTGAAGGTCCGCGCGTCGCCTTCTTCGTAGGCGACGTTCTCGATCGCGAGTCGCGACGCCGCCCGGCGCGCCATCGCGATGCGCCTCGTGTTCAGGTCGAGGCCCCGCACGAAGCGGGCGGGCGCGGTCGCGGCGTAGTAGAGCGAGAACAGGCCGAAGCCGCAGCCGATGTCGAGCACGGCTCCCGACGCCGGAAGGTACTGGCCGATCTCGTCGAGGAAGCGCTGGCGAAGGATCCAGAACCGCGCCCAGCAGTAGGCGCGCACGATCGGATCGTCGTAGGCGCGGATGATCCGGCGGATGATGTCAGCGCGCATACACGATGTAGCCGTCCCGCCGCCGGTCGACCCGGTAGCCCGAGAGCCGGCGCCGAAGGCCCGGGAACTCGTTCACCCGCTCGTAGCCCCCGGTGGGCCAGCCGCGCTCGAAGAGCACGACGAACTTCGGTGGATGGGCGTCGAAGCCCGCGAGGAACTCCTCGCGGAGTCGCTGGATCATCGGCGTCTGCGCGTCGTGGTAGAAGTGAAAGTCGTACATGAACCGCGTGGGCTGGACGGCGTGGAGCCGCAGCAGCGCGTGGATCCCGGCGTCCGTCGTGTCCAGCACCTGGACGTAATCTCCCGGCGCGATCCGGCCGTCGAGGGCCGCCACGATTGCGCTCACCCGGCGCTCCTTCGCCGCGATCCACGCGGCGTCGGCCGCCTCCACACCCTTCGCCCCGAGCATCGTCCCGGCCGCGACGATACACGCCAGGAGCGGCACTGCCGCGAGGCGGCCGGCGTCGAGGAGCCGCTGCATCTCGGCCAGGAGCGCGACGGCCGCGAACGCCGCGAGCGGATATAGATGGTACTCCCAGCCCTTGCCCTGGCCGACGAAGTGGGCGACGCCGTAGCCGAGGCCGATGGCGACGACCGCGTGCCTCGTGGCGAAGCGGCGGCTCGCGATGGCGGATCCGATCGAGACCGCCACCCCGGCGGCGATCGGGAGCCACACGTGCCACCGATGGAACGTCCAGCGCTCCGGCCGCCCGAGGCGCGAGTAGAGCGGCACCAGATAGCCGGCGACGATCTCGTACCACGCCGGCAGGGCGCCCACGACGCCGAGCCAGGCAGCGACGGCCAGCAATGGCACGACGATCGCGGCCGCGAAGATCACGACCGAAGCGGCGGCCGCGCGAGCCGCAAGACGTCGCGGAGCTGAGGCCCCGGCGTCTGAGGCGAGTCGACGATCGAGTGGCCGGTGGCCGGTGCGCGCGACGACCGCGACCAGCACGAGCAGCCCCACGGCGAACAGGCCAGCGTGCGGCTTCACGGTGATCCCGGCGCCGAGCGCGAGCCCGCCCCACGCGAGGCTCGTCCGTTCGCCGGGACGCTCGGCCCAGCGCGCGACGCCGAGCGCCGCCAGCAGGAGGAACGGACACAGCAGGAAGTCGCGCTGCCCGGTCTGCCACGCGCCGCCGGCCAGGTGGTACGCCGCGAAGACCAGGCCGGTGCCGGCGGCCGTGAGGCCTCCCCAGGGCGCGGCCAGCGCCGCGGCCGCGAGCGACGTCGCGGCGAGCCATGTCAGATCGAAGAGGCGCCACCCGGCATCGCCGGCGCCGAACACGTGCAGCGCCGCCAGATGCAGCAGGTAGACGCCCGGGAAATTCATGTCGAAGAGGTCCCGGTACGGAACGGCGCCCTGGCCGATGCGCCAGGCGACGTAGTGCATGAGCGGGGCGTCGTGTATCAGCGGCCAGCCGCGCGAGCGCCACGCGAGCGCGCCAACCAGCGTGGCGAGGGCGAGGACGACGAGCGCGCCGACGACGGGCGGCCGCTTCACGCGCTCGGCCGCACTACTCGCGGAACTCTTGATCGAGGATCTCGCGGATGAAGCGGTCGATGGAGACGGGATAGAAGCGCACGTCCGGAGTCGTGATGACCCCGGTGTTGATGACCTCGCGCTGCGACAGTTCCTCGAGGACGCGCTCGAGATGGCCGTGGGCGTCCCGCTCCTGGCGCCGGATCCGGAGCTCCTCGCTCTCGAGCGAGACCCGCGAGGCATAGCGGAAGCTGAACACGCGCGCGATCAGGCGCCGATCCATCAGCTCGGTCTCGTTGAACATCTCGCCGTAGGTCGGGCCGCCGCCAGCGCCGATGACGAGCCGGGGCGACACCTTGATGCGGCCGCGAACCTCCACCGACCGGCCGGGCTGGTCGTGCTCTGGTCCCACCAGGATGTAGGGCAGCACGTGATAGCCCGTGATGATCCCGGTGAGCGGCTTGCGGACCACCTGCGTCTCGTCGAAGACATGACGCAGGAACTCTAGATCTTGCCAGTCGTCGGCCATGCGGGGTAGTGTACCAGCGGCATGGAGCCGCGCCCGAGCCCGCCTCCGACCCTCGTTCGCGCCGACGTCACGCCGTCCGCCTGTGGGAGCCACTGGGTGCATCATTGCGAGCGCTGCGGCGAGCTGATGGAAGAGCGGCAGTGCAAGATCGTCTGCAAGAACTGTGGACTGTTCAGGGATTGTAGCGATCCCTGATTCGCGATCGCTCGAGTCGTCACCCACGCTCGTGACGTCCGCCTCCGAGCGCGCGTGGGCGGTCTTTCCGGTGGGCTCGTCCGGCGAGTACAACCTGCCCCGCGAGCTCACGATCGTGCTCGCCCGCGGGGAGGGCGCGACGGTCTGGGGACGCAGACATCCAGCGGTTTCTGGCGGTCGCCCGCGCGACGCTTCGCGACGACTGCCGCTGAGCGGCGGTCGCGCTACGGCGCCTCGGGCGGGCGCGGCGTGGGGCCCGGCGCAGCGCCGCCGGGCGCCGGCGACGGATCCACGACGGCGATGCCGTCCATGTCGGGCTCGAGCTGGAGCGTGTCGGCGATCTTGGTGTAGCTCGAGAACATCTGCGTGACGCCGAGCACCTCCATCACCCCGCGCTCGCCGACGCCGAGACGCCGCATCTCGCCCAGGTGGAAGGCCGTCCCGAACGCGGAGCGGGTCGTGACCGAGACCGCGAACGCGAGCGCCTCTTTGTGGCGGCGCGTGAGCTGGTTGTCGGCGAACACACGCCGGGCGGCGCCCCAGAGGTCGGCCAGGTAGCCCGGGTCGGCCGCCACGCGGCGAAACGCCACCGGCACGTCGGCGCGGTCGTAGAAGGCGCGGATCTCGGCGAACACCGCCTGCGCCTCGGCGCTCGGGCTCGCCGGCTCGAGCGCCGCTAGCGGCGAGTCGGCGACGACGTTGAGCGCGTTCGTGACGCCCACCAGCAGCGCCGCTTCGTACCAGAGCGCGTCGTCGGCCATGCCCTGCAGCTTCCCGGCTGCAGTGTGGGCGCGTACTCAATAGGCGCAGGCGTTGACGCCACTCACGACGGCGGCGACCATCTCCTTCTCGGCCCGGCTCCATTCACCCGGTGTCATGGCACGCTTCATCGCGCGTCCGTGAAAGGCGCCGAACTCCGGGTCCCACGCCATCACCCGGCTCATCGCCGGCGGCTGGGCGAAGTCGTAGTTGAACCAGGCCTTCGCGACCTCGAAGAGCTTCTGGATTGGCGCGGGATACTCCGAGGCATCTCGTAGTCTGACCGTCGGCATCGGTTCAGCTCCTTTCGGCGCCGCGCGGGTCGCCCGCGGCCGCCGTGTGGATCAGCCAGCGCCCCGGCCAGCCGTCGATCGCGCAGTCGGCGCGGACGGTTCGTTTCTGCGCCAGGGTCTCCACCGCTCGGGCGACCTCGTCGGGGCGAAGGCCGAAGAGGCGCGCGAGCTGCCGCTCCGTCGTGAACACCGCGCCGCGCGTGTAGCGCTCGATCACGCCGGCGACGGCCGCCTCTCGCGACAGGCGGCGGCCCTCGGCGACCTCGTCCGGCAACCAGGCCTCGAGCAGATCCCAGCGGTAGGAAAAGGTCGGCTCGTAACGCTCCTCGCTCTTGACGAGCCAGAGGCCCTGCTGGAGCTCCGCCATCGCACGCTCGAACTCGCGCGTCTTCGAGGGCTCCAGCATAAAAGCGTTCGCGCGGAGCTCGCGCGTGTACTGCGGATGCTCGTCGAGCATCGCGTCCATGATCCGCCGGGCCGTGTGCGAGAGTCGCCCCGCCTCGTACTCGACCTTGTAGTCGCGCGCCCGCTGGCGGCCCCGCACCAGGGCATAGAACATCGGGAAGAGATCGAGCGAAACCAGGAGGGGCCGGCCCTTCAGGAGCTTACCGTAGTACACCGCCTTGCGGGCCGGCAGCGAATCCTTCAAACCCCAGGTGAGGCCGATGCCGGCGTCGTGGTGCGAGCGCCGGGGCCAGCGCGGATTCGCTTTGCCGGCGACCGCTTCCCAGAGACAGGCGACGCCCTCGGGGAACCGATAGAAGGTCGAGCAGAAGCCGACGTCCCGCACGAACGCGAGGGCGGCGCGCTCGCCCTGGACGCGGCGCTCCGCGAGGCGGCGGAACCGACGGTCGCGGAGCCGATGGAGCGAGTCGGCGGTCAACAGTCCTCCTTGTTCTCGGGCAGGCCTCTCATTGACCACATTTCTGTCGCTGTTGTAAAGTGCGCTGCATGAAAAAGAAGAAGGCGATGCCCAAGGCGGCGGCGCGGAAGCGGGCCGGCAAGAAGCCGGCTGCGCCGAAGCCGGCCAGCTCGGCCGCGACCTATACGCCCAAGCCGCTGCAAGGGAACGGCTGGGCGCCGTTCCGCTACCCGCCGCAATAGCGGACGCTCCTGGACAGGCTCCTGCCCCACCTGGCGCCCGGCGCGGTGCTGCTGCTGGGCGTCACGGTTATCTTGCAGTCCGCGTCGATCCGGGAGGCGGTCGCGACCTCGGCGCCCGTCTACTCGTGGGTCATCTTCTGCGCGGGGATCCCCCTCGGGTGGCGATTCAAGCGCCGCCAGCTCGTCGTCGCCCTGGTGGTCCTCTTCGCCGCCGAGCGGGCGATCGCGTACTTTCCGGCCGTCGGGCCGACGGCGCCGGGCGGTCGGATCGTGTACGCCGCGATCGCGCTGCTGCTGCCGCTCGATCTGGCGGCCATCGCCTGGCTCTCGGAGCGGACGTTGTCCACGTGGGCCGGCCGGCTCGTCGAGGGCGCGATCCTGATCCAACCGCTCGCGGTCGCGCTGCTCCTGCGCCCGGAGCTGTCGCTGGCAGCCCAGAGCCTGCAGCACGAGCTCGCCCCCGCCGGGTTGCGCGTCACGAGGATCCCGGCGGTCGCGCTCCTGGCCTTCCTGGTGGCGATCACGCTGACGGTGCTGCGCTTCGTGGTCCGTCGCACCGTGATCCAGGCCAGCCTCGCCTGGGCGCTCCTGGCCGCGCTGCTGGGGCTCCACGGCGATGGCGCCGCGTCGACCGTGTACCTGGCGACCGGCGGGCTCGTCCTCATCGTGTCGCTGATCGAGACCTCGCATCGGATGGCGTTCAGCGACGAGCTGACCGGGCTCCCGTCGCGCCGCGCGCTCACCGACGCGCTCATGCGGCTGCCCGAGCTCTACACCATCGCGATGATCGACATCGATCACTTCAAGAAGCTCAACGACGAGTTCGGTCACTCGGCGGGCGACCAGGTCCTCCGCTTGATCGGCTCGACCCTGACGCGAACCGAAGGCGGCGGGCGACCGTTCCGTTACGGCGGTGAAGAGTTCGCGGTGCTGTTTCCGGGCAAGCCGGCGGAGGAGGCGCTGCCGTATCTCGAAGATCTGCGCCAGACGATCGAAGCCTCGGTCTTCATCATCCGCGGACGCGATCGACCGAAGGTGCGGCCTGAAAAGCCGGTGCGCTCGACCGGCGGGCGGCGACGGCTCGCGATCACCGTCAGCATCGGCGTCGCGGAGCCGGAAGAGACGGGCGCCGATCCGGACGACGTCATCCGCGCCGCCGATCAGGCGCTTTACCACGCCAAGCACACGGGCCGCAACCGCGTCTGCGTTTCGGAGTAGCTACGACAGGCTGCTGAGAAAGGCCCGGATGCGAGGGCGCCAGCGAAGCAGATGGGCCTTTATCAGCAGCCTGTTAGTCGAGGCCCCAGGTGAAGACGCGGAGTGGGGTCACCTCGATGATGACCGAGTCCGACTCGTCGAGCGTTGCGTCGCGGGAATACTGCGGGTATTTGCGGTAGAGGAGCCCGCGGATCTTCCTGAAGCGTGGCCCCTTCGCGTAGAGCTTCGCCCGACCCTGCACCGTGGCGCCCTTGATGTGCGTCCAGTCGTCGGAGTAGAGGTCGACGGTCAACGCGATTCGTGGGTTCTCGGCGAGGTTCAGCGCCTTGCGGCCGTCGCTCGCCGAGGCGAAGTAGATCTTCCCGTCCACCACCACCTGGCACACCGGCACCAGATGCGGCATACCGCGCGAGTTCGCGGACGCCACGCGGCAGATGCGCTCGCGGTCGAACCAGCGCGCGATCGATCGCTGGAGCCGCATCGGGCTCAGGCCCTCGCCGGCTCGCCGACGAAGCGCAGCACGGCCTCGATCACCGCCGCCGGCTGCTCCTCGGGGATGAAGTGGCCGGAGCCGGGCACGGCGTGCCCCACGACCTGGGTGCAGCGCTCCTTCCAGACGCCGAGCATGTCGGCCACCTGCGGCCGACGGCCTCCGGCCTCGCCCCAGAGCACCAGGGTCGGGGCCGCGACCTTCTTGTCGCGATCGGCTCCGTCCTGCTCGAGATCGATCGTCGCGCCGGCGCGGTAGTCGTCGAAGGCGGCGCGCATCGCGCCGGGCTGGCGAAAGCAGCGGACGTACTCCTGCACCGCCTCTTCCTCGATGGCCGCGGGATTGTACGCCGAGGTCCGGTACATGTAGCGCAGATAGATCTCCTCGCGCCCGGCGGTGAGCGCTTCCGGCAGGTCGGGGAGCTGATGGAAGAACCAGTGCCATCGCGCGCGAGCGCTCGCCTGGTCGGTCCGCGCGAACACGTCGTACGTGGGCGCGATGTCCAGCAGCACCAGCCGCGTCAGCAGCGACGGATGATCGAGCGCGAAGCGATGCGCGACGCGAGCGCCGCGATCGTGGCCGATCAGCACGACCGGCCCGATGCCGAGCCCCTGGATCACGTCGGCGATGTCGGCCGCCATCGTACGCTTGTCGTAGCCGCGTATCGGTCGATCGGAGTCGCCGTAGCCGCGCAGATCGGGCGCCACGACCGTGAATCGCTCGGCGAGCGCCGGCATGACCTTGCGCCACATGTGGCCGGTCTGCGGGTACCCGTGCAGCAAGACCATGCCCGGCCCCTGACCGAGACGGCGATAGTGGATACGGGTCTTGTCGCTGACGCTGACGACGTCACGAATCATCGGCGATGGTCCTCCGCCCGATCGCGCGGCTCGAAGCCGAGGACGGTCCGGGCGTGCTCGAGGTCACGATAGCCCCAGCGGTTGTCGGAGACCGCGTAGAAGACGTCGAACTTGAGCGCGGCCGGCGCGACGATGCAGAGCTCCAGCATGCGGACGACGTCGCGCTGGCTGCAGAAGACCGAGAACTCACGGGCCGACACCGGGCGGTCCTCGGCTCTCACGCGCCCGATGCGGACGCAGATCGCCGACAGGCCATGCGCATCGGCAAAGTGACGCGCGATCGCCTCGCCCCAGATCTTGCTGGCGCCGTAGAGGCCGGCGGGGCGCAGCGGCATCTCGTGGGTCATCGTCTTCCACGGTGTGGCCTCGTCGTAGCGGCCGGCGACCAGGGCGCTGTAGGGCGGATCGCGCTCCCAGGCGCTCACGGTCGCGCCGCTCGACGCGTAGACGACCCGGCCGACACCCGCCCGACGCGCCGCTTCGAAGACGTTGTAGGTGCCCACGACGTTGGCCTGGAGGATCTCGTCGAAGACGTCGCTCGAGCCGGTGCGCGCGGCGAGGTGCACGACCGTTTCGACGCCGGCGAACGCGGGCGCGATCGCGTCGAGGTCGGCGATGTCGCCCTGGTGGCACTTCACGCCGGGGATCGGCCGACGGTTGAGGGCGGAGAGCTCGTACTTGCCCTCCAGGTGGCGCCGGAGCGCGCCGCCGATGAGCCCGCTCATGCCGGTCACGAGCACCCTGCGCGGCGCCATCACGGACGACGCGCTACACGATCGAGGCGTGAACGAGGTTGCTGACGCGATCGAGCCGCGCCGAGTGCCACGGGTCGGGCACGCGGCTGTTGGTCAGATACGCGAACGAGACCCCGGAATCCGGATCGGCCCAGCAATACGAGGACCCGACGCCGCCGTGACCGAACGTCCGCGGCGACGCGAGCGAGCCGAGGCCGCGAATCGTCTCCGTCGTCCCGCGCAGGTGCGGGCCGAGCCCGCGATGCATCGGCATGCCCATGTAGGCGTCGACGCGATCGCCGGTGTAGTTGCGCGTGACGTAGGCGATGGTCCGCGGCGAGAGCAGGCGGGCGCCGCCTAGCTGGCCGCCCTGGAGCAGCATCTGATAGAACGCCGTCATCGCGCGCGCAGTCGCGTAGCCGCCGCCCCCCGGCGAGCCCGCGCGCCGAGCCTCGGGCGAGCTCTCCTCACCGCGCCTCACCTGGCGCGCGCCATCCTGCGCCGGCTCGTGCATGTCCACCGCGCGCGCGTGGGCGCGATCGGGCAGGCCGACGAACAGGTCGTCGGCGAGGCCGAGCGGCTCGGCGATGTGCTCGCGGATGAACGCCCGATAGTCGGTCTTGGTGAGCGCCTCGATCAGGACCGCGGCGACCCAGTGCGCGGCGCCGCGGTGATAGTGGACTCTCGAGCCCGGCGTCCACTCGAGGGTGAACCCACACACCGAGCGCCGCAGGAGCTCGTGGTCTTCCCACGCGGCCTTCGGCACCTCGGCGTTGGGGAAACCGCCCTGGTGTGAGAGCAGCTGGATGATCGAGATGTCGCCCTTGCCGTTGGCCTCGAATCCCGGCACGTGATCGGCCACACGATCCGTGAACGCGAGCGCGCCGCGCTCGACGAGGATCCACACCGCGCACGCGGTGATGACCTTCGTGTTCGAGAAGAGCAGCCAGAGCGTCTCGTCGCGCGCCGGCACGCGCTGGGGCTCGAGACGCGCATCACCGAGCGTCCACGCGAGCGCGAGCTTGCCGTGGCGGGCCACCGCGATCTGCGCCGCGGGATAGCGTCCCTCGGCGATGTGGGCGGTGATCAGCTCGCGGAGACGGCCGAGCGGTTTTGGATCGAGACCGAGCGCTTCGACGCTTGAGGTCGCAAGGGGAAATGTCATGGGCGCAACTCTAGCATGAGCTGGTAGGCGATGCGGTCGGCGGTCGGGGGGCAGGTTATCGGGGCGGGGTCGCTCGACCCTGCGGCACGCGTTCGCTGCACCGCGGCGGGTGGGCTCCATCCGGGCGCGCGTCGTCCGCCGCCGGTCGGCGGGAACGGATCGCGTCGACCCCGCCCCGCTAACCTACCCCCCGACCGCCGACCGCCTGGGCTTCCTGCGCATGGTCGCGCAGCCATGCCTCGGATTGAGCTCTAAGTAAGGATCGCTCGGTCGGGTCGAGGCCGGCGGGGTCGAAGCGGTAGCGGTAGTGGAGGTCGAGGATCGGGCCGAGCTCCCGCGCGTGAATGCGCTCGATCCATTCTGACGGCGGCTCGGCGGCCTGGCGGCCGAGCCCCGCGGTCCGCAGGCGGTCGGCGATGAGGTAGAACTCGGAGTCTTGGCCCGGGCGAGCGACCGCGACCGTCGCGCGCGACGCGGCGGCCTCGCGGCCCACGCGGCGGCGTGAGTAGAGACGCCAGACGAGGAGCAGGACCAGCGGGATCAGGAGCCAGGCGGCGTGCCGGCCGATCCCGCTGTCGTCCTCGCTCCATCGCCACCGCGAGAAGAGGAACGTGGCGAAGGACCAGAGATCGTGGACGGGCTCCAGGAGCGATGACTCGCTCTGCTCGGTCTCGGCCCACACCGGGGGGGTCGTGTCCACGTCGCGCCAGGCGCCGTGCACGTACGCGAGCGTCCAGGAGTGGGCGTGGCGCGCCCGCACGATGTATCGCTGCTCGAGCCGGCTCCACTCCTGGACCGAGAAGCCGACCGCGTAGCGAGCCGGCACGCCGGCCGCCCGCAGGAGCAAGGTCGTCGCCGTGGCGAAGTACTCGCAATGCCCGGCGCGCGAGTTCAGCAGGAATTCCTCGAGCGCCGACTCTTTCCTCGGTCGCTCGCCCTTCCAGGTCGAGTATTTGAAGTTTCTCCGGAAGTACGCGGCGACGGTCTCGACCTTCTCGGCGGGCGAGCCGCCGGCGAGACTCAGGTCCATGGCGACTCGAGAGAGCAGCGCGGCCTCCCTCGGCGGGACGCGCAGATCGGGCTCGATCGGCGGTCCGTCGAGCGGCCCGTCGGGCGCGAAGAGCGCCGTATAGGTGACGAGCCCGAGCCCTTCCTCGACCTTCACCGCCCCGAGCCGGTTCCGATGGACGCCGACGACGGCGAGACGATCGATCTCGAACGCGCCTCCCGGCAGGGTGAGCACGCCCCGCCCCCGATTGAGATAGGCCGAGACGGTGACGCGCTCGACCGGGCTACGGCCGGTCCCGAATCTCCACGTCTCGCCGTCGGCCTCGGGCTGGACGGCGGTGAAGGCCGCGCCCGAGGCGAGCCACGCCGGCGAGTTGTAGACGTCGTAGCTCGCCTCGCGCAGGAGAAACGGCAGGTGGAGCCCCTCGCGTGGCTCGACGCGGAGCACCGTCCGGTCCGACAGCTTCAGGCGGCCGAGGTGGCCGATGGCCGTCGTCACCCGAAACGGATCCACGTCGCCGCGCACGATGCTGAAGATGTAGTCGAACACCATCTGCTCGGCCACCTGCTGGAATCGGTGCAGCACGACGTGGCCGCCGTACCCCGCGACGGCCGCGATGCCCAGCATGGGCACCCACCAGAGGGGCGAGAAGCGGCGCGAGCGCCACGGCCAGAGGGCCCAGCCCGCGAGCACGCACAGGCCCGCGTAGAACTCGAGCGTGCGCCGGTTGGCGGCGCTGGCGGACAGGACGCAGAGCGCGAAGTAGAGGTAGCCGAGATCGACCTGCCCGGGCCGCGTCTCGGGCGCGCGAGCCGCCTGGCGCCTGAGCGCCCAGAAGAACGCCGTCAGGGGGACCTTCCCGGCCGTGCTGTAGAGCTGGCTCGCGACCAGCGGGAACAGGAGGAACGGCAGCCACTGGAACAGGAGCGTCATCGCGCGCGGGCCGTCGGCGGCGCGCGCGGTGCCGGTGGTCGAGAAGAGGTAGACACCGCTGACGACGATCAGCAAGGTGCAGAGGTCGGTGAGACGGTGGAAGTCGGTCGCCGACAGCTCGAGTCGCCACGTCAGGGCACGCGCGGCCTCGATGAGTATCGCGAGCGGCAGTGCCAGGAACAGGAAGCCCGTCTGCCATCCCCAGAAGAGGAGCGCGGCGCCGAGCAGCATCGGGGGCGGCGTCACAAGCACGCGAGCCCCTCGGCGATCCGGCCGACCTCGAGCCCATGCACGTCACCGGGCAGGCGGTCGAGCGTCGCCCGCTCGCCAACGACGAACACGCGGGTCGGCGTGCCGAGCGCCTCCAGATGACGGACGAGCTCCTGGCGCGCGTCGTCCCAGGCGAGCAGCACGCAGACGCAGCCGCTCAGCAAATCGTGGCGGTCGATCACCGCGTGGTGAAGCGAGCGGAACGGCTTGTCCTGGCACGGGCCGACGCACGCGAGCACCTCGAGTAGCTGCTCGGTGTGCGCGACTCCGCGCCCGGCGGTGAAGCAGTACGCCTCCGGCCCGACGAACATCAGATCGAGAAGCGACTCCTGCGTCTGCATCGAGATCGCGATCGACGCGGCGACGGAGACGGCTTCCTCGAAGACCGGATCGCCGAGGTGAGTCGTGAACGTGTCCAGGACGAGGGCGTGGCGCACGAAGAACTCGTCGAGGTACTCCTTCACCACCGGCCGGCCTACACGGGCGAAGCTCTTCCAGTGGATGCGGCGCATCGGATCGCCCGCCCGATAGTCGCGCAGCGACACGAACTCCTCGGAATCGCCGACGGTGGACGCGAGCGCGACGCCGCCCGGCTGGTACTTGCGCGTGCCGGCGATCCGGATCTCCGCCATCGGATACCGCTTTGGCAAGACGAGGAGCGATTGGGGGAGCGCGATCGACTTGAGCGCCTGGATCAGGCCCAGCGGATCCGGCCGCGCGATCGTGACGCCCTTGAACCGCAGATGGCCCCGGCGCAGTGGCGTGATCTCGACCATGACCTCGGTCTCGACCACGGGGTCGAGCGGGGGCAGCGGCCGCGGCGGGATGACCGCGCCGCGCTTCTGCGAGACGAGCCAGGCCCAGCGCGGATAGCCGACCTGCCGGTCGAACCAGTTCCGCCGCTCCTCGCCAGGCTCGCGCGCCGTCACGAACTCCTCGAACGAAGGGCGCGGATCGCTGAGCTCATCCAGCAGCACAAGCCCGGCCTGGCGCCGGCCAGTCTGATTGGCGATCGCGACGCGGTACGTGACCGGCACCCCGACGGAGGCGAAGCGGGGCAGGATCCGGCGCGCCGCGAATCGGCCGCGAAAGACGAGGCTCGACGCCGCCGAGAGGACGACGAGGGCGAGCACCAGGGTCAAGACCTGGTAGCCGACCGTGCGGTTCGTATCCAGGCCGATCACGACGGCGGCACCGAGCACGCCGAGGGCCAGCGACCCGGCACGGGTGCACCGCCGGTCGAGCCGGTACTGGAACGCCGAGAAGGAGTTGAACCAGCGAAACAGGAGGCGCTTCATAATAATTTATCGGTGCGCCTCGGCCGGCGGGGTCCCAGCCCCGCGACGGCCCGCAGCGCGCACCGCGCGACGCCTACGACGGCATCGGGACTTTTGCGAGGATCTCCTCGACGAGGCCGGCCGTCGTCACGCCGGCGAAGCGGGCCTGCGGCTCGACGACCATGCGATGCGCGATGACGGGGACCGCCATCTCACGGACGTCCTCCGGGATCACGAATTCGCGGCCTTCGGAGAGCGCGAGGGCCTGGGCGGCCTTCATGAGCGCCAGCGAGGCCCGGGGGCTCGCGCCGAGCTGGACGCCGTTCGCGCCGCGCGTGGCGCGCACGACGTCGACGGCGTAGCGCTTGAGCTCGTCGCTCATGCGGACGGCCGCCGCGCGCCGGCGCACCACGAGGACGTCGTCGATCGAGACGCACGGCGCCAGGGTGTCGATCGGATGGCGCTGCGCCTGCGCCGAGAGGATCGCCACCTCGTCCTCGGGCGCCACGTAGCCGAGGCTCAGCTGCACCGCGAACCGGTCCATCTGCGCTTCCGGCAAGGGATAGGTGCCGCGGAACTCGACCGGATTCTGCGTGGCGATGACGAAGAACAGCTCGGCGAGGCGATAGGAGGTGCCCTCGACCGAGACCTGGCCCTCGGCCATCGCCTCCAGGAGCGCGGACTGCGTGCGGGGTGAGGCGCGGTTGATCTCGTCGGCCAGCAGGACGTTGGTGAAGACCGGGCCCTCGTGGAAATGGAAGGCGTGGTCGCGCTGGTCGAACACGGACACTCCGAGGATGTCCGACGGCAGGAGATCAGGCGTGAACTGGATCCGCTTGAAGCGACCGCCGATCGAGCGCGCGAGCGCCTTGGCCAGGGTCGTCTTGCCGGTGCCGGGGTAATCCTCGAGCAGCACGTGACCGCCGCTCGCGAAGGCGGCGAGCAATCGACGGATGGCGCCGGACTGGCCGCGCATCACCGTCTCGACGTTCTGCGTGAGCGTGTGGAAGACTTCCGAGGGTTGGAGGCTCATGCTCCAACTCAGCGCTTCCGCCGGAGCCCTTCGATCACGTCGAGCACGCGGAGGATCTCGCTCCCGTCGCGGACCATCTCGCGATCCCCGGCTTGGCCCCAGCGGAGCACGCCGTCCCGATCCACGACGAAGGTCGAGCGATACGCGACGTTGCGATCGACGTCGAGCACGCCGTAGGCGCGGATCGCCGTGCGGTGCACGTCGCTCAGGAGCGGAAACGGCAGGTTGCGCGCTTTCATGAACGCGGCGTGGCAGAAGGAGCTGTCACCGCTGATGGCGAGCACGACGGCGTCCCGCCTGGTGATCTCGTTGGCGACCCGACCCAGGTCGCTCAGCTCGGGCGTTCAGATACCCCCCCAGTCGTAACAATAGAAGACGAGCACGACGTCCTTGCCCTTGAAGTCGGCCAGGGACGTCTCGCCGCCCGCGCTCGACGGCAGCGAGAAGCCCGGCGCCGCCTGGCCGAAGCGGAGACCGGTCACGCGAGATCTCCCCGGCGGTGGACGCTGACGCGATTGGTCACGCGGCGCTTCATGGGGTGGCTATTCCGGTATACCACGTTCGGCGCCGCGGCCGGAAAGGCCCTGGCGGGAGCTAGAATCGGCCCGTGAATCCTCCGCCAACCGGCCGCTGCGACTCGTGCGGGCGCGAGCCCGTCCGGCGGCTCTTCCTCTTCCGGACCGGCCACGACGCGGTGCTCAAATGCGGCGGGTGTGCGCTGCGACACCGGCCCTTGCTGAAGCGCTCGCTCGGAATCGCCGCCATCGTGGGTACCGTGCTCCTGGCCATCAACCAGGGTGACGTGCTGCTGTCGGCCCGGTGGCCGGCCGCCCTCGCCTGGAAGGTGCCGCTCACCTATCTCGTACCGTTCCTGGTCGCGACGTGGGGCGCGCTCCTGAACAGTCGCGTCCCCGGAGCGGGCTGACGCTCGCGAATTCTTCCGCGGGTCACGCCGGACGCCTGATGAGCCACCAGATCCGGTAGCCACCGGCGTCGGCGGCGCCCACCACTCGCGTCTACGATTTCCTTCGTGGGCTGAAGAACCCGGTTGCTAGCGTGTCTCCCCGAAAGATTTTCCTCAGGGGGAGAGCGATGGACGATCCCGGCGGACGATGGATCGAGTTCACGACCCAGGACGGCCGCACGAGCCGCATGCGCGTCGAGCAGATCGACACGGTGATGCGCGCGCACGGCGGCGACGCAGGCGTCATCCACACGAGCCTGGGCGAGCTCATCAGGGTGCTCAACGTCACCCACGTCCTCAAGCAGTGGCGGCATCGACTGCTCTTCATCGTCTCGCGCCAGGCGATCAGCTATCACGGCTACCTCCAGCGCGCATTCTCCGACCTCGACTGGGCCGAGGTGATCTTCGACCGCCGACGCGGCGAGCGACGTCAGCAGGAGTCGCCGTGGATGGTCGAGCGGCGCGCGCGCGGCCGGCGCGCGCAGCCCGACGTCGACGCGCGCGTGCGCGCGTTCGGCTGGGCGATCGTCCGCGTCAACCGCGCCTAGGCGAGCCCGGTCCAGAGCGCGGCGAGGCGCTGGAGCGCCGCCGGAGGTAGCGGCCCCCGGTTGACCGCGGCCGCGGCGGCCTCGAGATGCTCGAGGCTCGAGTAGCCGACGAGGACCGTCGAGACCGCATCCGACCCCACCGCGAGGCGGATCGACGCCTCGATCAGATTCTCGACGTGTCCTTCCCGCACGAGCGCGCCGAGCCGCTGCGCCCGGGCCACGTCGGTCCGGTAGTCGGGCGCGGTCGAGATCGGATCGACCGAGGGCACCGCGACGGGATGTCGCGTCTCGACGCCGCTCAGCGCGCCGGCCGCCAGCACGCGGATCACGATGACGCCCATGCGGCGCTCGCGCGTGCGGTCGAGGAGCCGGCCGAAATCCTGGGCGGGAAAGCCCGACGGCACCGCGGCGCCGGCGCTCGGGTTGAGCAGGTTGTAGCAGACCTGCGCCGTATCGATCGTGCCGGCGTCGATCGCCTGGTGCAGCGCGGGTGTCTCGCCGAGCGCGGTGATCCCGCAGAATCCGACCTTCCCCTGCTGGCGGAGCTTCTGGACGGCCGGGACCACTTCGCTCAGGACGTCGCCGAGGCTCAGGGCGCCGGGGCCGCGCGCTGGCTCGATCCGGTTGTGGAGCTGAAACAGGTCGACGCGCTCCATCCCGAGACGCTTCAGGCTCGCGTCGAGCGAGCGCGCCACCGCGCCGGGGATATCACGCAGATCGGGAGGATCGAGCCGGAACTTCGTGCCGACCTGCACCGGCGCCTTCAGCGCCTTCAGGACCTGGCCGAGGTTGCGCTCGGACTCGCCGTCGCCGTACGACGGCGCGGTGTCGAAGTAGTTGACGCCAAGCTCCATCGCCCGTGCGACCGCGCGCTCGCGCTCGGCCGGTGTGCCGCGGATGATGAGCCCGCCGACGTTGCCGCAGCCGAACCCGAGCGTCGAGACCCTGAGACCCGTCTTGCCGAGATTTCGCAATTCCATGCGCGCGCCTCCCGTTGCTGTCGTCGGGAACTATTCGCCGATGCTCCGAGCGTTGTCAAGCCGGGGCGAGGGCTCCGGTCGCGGCCGGCGCGCACTTCAGGTAGAGTCGGACCGGACGCGCAGCGACAGCGTCGGGAGGTGCGCATGGCCCGGTCGTACGTCACCGAGAACAATCACGCGCGCGCCCGGCTGCGCGCCCTCGTCGACCGCCTGAGCGACGGCGAGCTCGCCCGCCCGCTCGACGCCGGCTGGACGGTGGGCGCCGTCCTCGCCCACCTGGCCTTCTGGGATCAGCGCACGCTGATCCTGATCGAGCGCTGGGAGAAAGAGGGTTCGCGCGCGGTTCCGCGCTCGATCGACAGCAAGGACGTCGACTGGATCAACGACTCGGCCAAGGCGCTCTGTCTCGCGCTCCCGCCGCGTGCGGCGGCGCGGCTCGCGGTCGCCGTCGCGGACGCGGTTGACCGCCGGGTCGAGACGCTGTCGGACGAGCTCGTGGCGGCGAACGCCGGGGCGGGCAGCCCGATCAATCTGCTCCGCGCCGAGCACCGGCAAGAGCACCTCGACGAGATCGAGCGAGCCTTCGGTCAGGGCCGCGCCCGCTAGCGGCGCGGGCGCCCGCTCTACTTGACGGGGCGCGCGGCTCGGGCCCGGATCGCGGCTTCACCGTAGCGCTCGGCCGCGTCCTGATACGCCCGGACGGCCGCGGCGAGCTCCTTGCGGCTCGCGAGGCCGTCACCCTCCACCTGCCGGGCCTGCGCCTGGTCGAAGAGATCTCTTGCGAGCTGATCCGCCTCGGCGGCGAGGGCTTGCTGACGACCCCCTGCCGCCGCCGCGTGCGCCTGATCGAGGCTGCTCCTCAGGCGCGCGAGCTGGCGCTCCTTCTCCTCCTCGCGCGGAGCCTCCGCCATCGCTGTCTGGTATTCGGACTGCGCCTCGGCGAACAGGCGGGCGGCCGCCGCGTAGTCGGACTTTCCCAGCGCGGCGTCGCCGTCACGCTCCTTGCTCTGCGCCGATGCGAATCGTTGGCGCGCGTAGAACCCGGCGGCCACCCGCTCGGCCGCCTGCCGGGCGGCGGTCATTCGTGACCGGGCTTGCTCCGCCTCCTCGCGTGGGCCCGAGGGCGCGACGGCGACCGATTGGACCTGGTCGCGCTCGCGTGGTGGGGGGCTCGTCCGGTCCGTTTTGCTCGACGCCGCGGCGGGAGGCGAGGTGGCCGCCGCGGGGCGCGCCGCCTCGTCACGGACGGGGTCCGCGGGGCGGGGCAGCTCCGTCGTCGGTGCCGTGTTCGCCGCGCCCGTACTCGACATCGCCGCTGCGCGTTGGTCGTCGCGGACACCGCGAGGAGCGGCCGGGGGCCACAGGTAGAAAGCCGCGGCGACGGCCGCGGTGAGGGCAGCGCCGGTTCCGATCGCGATTCGAGGCAGGCGCCGAACCTGTTCTCGATCGGTCTCGGGTGCGGCGGCGGCGTCGGGTTGTCGAAAGAGACGGGCTGAGCCTTCGCGGTCGATCGGCCGCGCGGCGGGCGTCGCGGCAGCCTGACCGGACGGCCCCAGGAGGGACGACGGCCGCGCGATCGGCTTGTCGTCGCCGAGGCGCACACCGCCGCCGTCCTCGGGGAGCTCGCGCTCCACCAGCTCGAGCTGCCGACCCATCTGCCCGAGGTCGGCGAAGCGATCGCCGGGCTCTTTCTGCAGCGCTCGTTCGATGACGTCGGAAAGCTCGGACGGCAGACTCGGGTCGAGCTCGCTGAGCCGGGGCGGCGTGGCAGTCCGGAGCTGCTCGAGGATCTGCAGCGGATCGTCGCCCGAGAAGGGCGGCCGCCCGCTCAGAAGCTCGTAGGACACCGCCGCGACCGAGAAGATGTCCGAGCGGCGGTCCGCCTGGCCGCGCACCTGCTCGGGGGCCATGTAACGAAGCGTGCCCATGAACATCCCGCTGCGGGTGCGATCCCGTTGAGTGGCGGCTCCGGCGATCTGCGCGATCCCGAAATCCAGGATCTTCACCTGACCCGTGCGCAGGACGAGGATGTTCGCGGGCTTGACGTCGCGATGCACGACGCCCTTCTGGTGAGCGTAGTGAAGCCCTTCACACATCTGCCGCACGATGTCGAGCTTGTCCTTCAGGGTCAGCTGCGCCTGCCGGGCGATGACTCGCCCGAGCTCCTCGCCCTCGAGCAGCTCCATCACGATGAAGAGCCGCCCGTCGTCTTCCCCCATGTCGTGGATGATGACGATGTTCGGATGAGTGATCCGGGCACAGGCCTGAGCCTCGCGGAAGAAGCGCGCGCGCAGCGCGGGCGTGACCTCGAGGTTGGAAATGACCTTGAGCGCCACCGAGCGCTGCAGGATCGGATCGCGGGCCCTGAAGATCGTGCCCATGCCGCCCCGGCCGATCTGGCCGATCACTTCGTACTTACCGATCTTCGCAGCCATCGGGACCTGGGCTCACTCCTGATCCGTCGCGTCCGGCGAGATGGGGCGCCGCTCGAGATCGCGCAGAGTGTAAGCCAGCGAACTTTCGACGCGCAAACTTTCCCGAGCCTCGGCGCGCGCTTCAGCGTGCGCGACCGGGCCTCGTCGCGGGAACGTGTCGACGAGGTCGACCGGCGCGGCGAGAGCGAGAGGGGAGCGACGAGCCCGGTCGGCGAGCTCGGTCAGAACCGGACCGAGATACCGTAGAGGAAGTCGTGCCCGGTGAGCTCGGTATCCGGCGCGGTCGATCGTTCGCCGTGCGAGAGACTGTCTCGACCGAACTGCAAGAATCGGTAGCCGCCGAAGAGCTCCGCGTTCCGCGCGAACCGCCACGACAGCCCGGCGCCCCAGCTGAGACCCAATGCCATCGGGCCCTCGCTCCTGGAGCCGGGCGGCCCCGAGCGCGACACGAGTTCGGCGCCCGGGAAGAGAACGGTCGGCCCGAATGACAGATACGGGGCGAGCGAGCCAAACGCGGAAGCGCCCGAGGCGGAGGGCCACCGCAGCTTGAGATCGAACGAGATCGCGGTGCCGAGCAGATCCGTATCGATGAGGCGATACGGAGCGCTGCTGAGCGCCGGATCTTCCGTCCCGATCACCGGCCTGGTGCCGAGAGTCGAGACGCGGAATCGCGAGGTATCGACCCCGAGCGAAAAGGGCTGGGAGCCGTCGAGCCAGCGCTCGGCCTCCTGCGCCTGAGCGTCACTCGAGACGGGACGTGCCGTGAGGGCAACGACTGCCAGGACGCCGGCCCAGACCCAGCGATTTCTTTTGATCACAGGGTAGCCATCCTACCAGCAGGAGGAACCCCGCGCGAGAAGTCGCGCGGCTCGCTCTCCGTCGCCTTCCGACCTCGGGAATCCCCCTACACGGAGGCGCGCTTCTCGAAGATCAGGGGCTGGTCCCGATCGTGACGCCCCTCACGGAAGAGCTCCGACGCATTCGGCAGCTCGTAGTAGATCTCGAGGTAATTCCCGTCGGGGTCGTGAAAGTAGATGCTCTTCTGACTCACGTGGTCCACGGCGCGGACGATCGGGATCCCGTGCTCCTGGAGGGTGAAGTAGGCGTCCGCCAGCGCGGCCTCGCTCCCCACGTGGAAGGCGACGTGATGGACACCGACGCCGCCCGGCACCACGCGCTGAGCGGGCTCGGGATTCTGAACCGGAAAGAGGTCCACGGTGTGGCCCTGTCCCTCGAGCGCCATGAAGACGCCTCCGTGCTCGGGGTCTTCCTCCACGACTTTGAGCCCGAGGATGGTCGAGTAGAAGGCCCGCGACCGCTCCACGTCGCTCACGCGCAGCAGCACATGGCCGATCCCGTTGAGTCGAATCATCGTCCCCTCCTCTGTCCAAGCGCCTCCGCCCGGGTGACGCGACCCTCGTACCGAAGCTCGCCCGAGCGCCTCGTGCAGCCTCCGGCCAGAGTGTACCGCGGGCCGGGCGCCTTGAGGCTAGCGGGGCGATCGGTCCAGGTCAAGCTCGACCAGATACGTCGGCGGGCGAATCCCGACGCATGGCCCAGAGGGCTCCGGCTTGGAGGACCAGCGCCGCCGCGATGGCCGCCGCGAAGGCCTGCGCGATGCCGGCCCGCTCGATCAAGAGCGCGAGGACGAAGAAGAAGCCGGCGAAGGCGAACAGTCCGAGCAACAACCCGCGGAGCACGCGAGTGGCCGGACCGGGCCCCTCGAGGTGATGCGCGAAGCCCGCAAGGATGGCGCCGTAGAGCGGGAACGTCGCCAGCAGGCCCGTGAGCGATGGGCCGAGCGCGGTGGCGAGGCCCGTGAGCAGCAGCACGATCGCGGTCGTCACGACGAGCCTCGCCGGGATGTCCCACCGTGGCCTCCGTGCGGGGCGAGCGCCCTCCGAATCTCTCGGCATGAAGACGAGCGCCACGACGATCGTGCCGATCACGAGCGACAGGAGCGGGATCAGCGCCAGGGTCAGGAGCTGCAGCGCGACGGTCGCCGCGCCGAACCCCAGGCTGCCGGCGAGGAGCGCCAGGGCCCAGCGACGGCCGCGCGCCCAGCGGCCGTAGAGCACACAGAACACGGCTTGCGCGGCGGCGCCGGTCATGGAGCCGACGGCCGCGCCCGCGGCGAACGACACGCCCTGGTCGAGGGCCAGGAAGAACGCAACGGGACCCGACGTGAGCGGAAATCCGACGAGCCAGCCGCTGACGCCCGGTCCCCACCGCCGACCGGCCAGGCTGACCGCGCCGATCAAAGTGGGGGTGAGCACGAGCTTGAGCGCCAGACCGTCCACGACTCCGAAGCTTATCGCGACCGAGCCGAGGGCGGGAGCTTCGAGGCGAACGGGGCGCTATCGGAGCGTGGCCGGGGGGGGCGCGTTAGCGCGAGACGCGCAAAATGAAGCGCCGACCTTGGTCGCTGAGCTCGACGCCCTCTTCCTTGATCTCTTCGATCCGGAGGCGGCCATCGATCGAGTCGCCTTCGCGGTACCGGCGCCCGTTGATGAAGACCATTCGTTCCGCCGGCGCGTCGGCATAGATCAGTGCCTCGAGCCGGAGCCCTGCCGACTCCGGCGGCGGCGCCTGTCGGGCTGCGGCGGGTGGCGCCGCCGATGCCGCCGGCGCGGGTGTCGGCTGGATCGTCGGGGTCCCCGCGCGAGGGGCCGGCGGCGCAGCCGGTGGCGTCGCGCTCGGCTTCACCGGGGCCGTGGCGTCAGCCTGTGTGTCGCGTGTCGGCGATGATGGCTTCTCGACCGTCGCGGCAGTCGGCGGCAGCGGCTCGAGCTTCACGAGCGGCCGAGGGCTCGCTGGTGTCGGGGCTGGTGCGGCGATCGGCTCGGGCGGCGCCGGGGTCGGGACCGGACGCAGCCACCAGAAGAGCGCGGCGCCCAGGAGGACCGCGTTGAGCGCGAGCGCCGCGAGCACACGTCCGGACGCATGGCTCCACGGTGATCGCACTCTCGGCGCGGGCGAGAGGAGCCGTTGCACGACAGGAATTTGTCGATCTCGCTGCTGGGCCGCCTTCGTGAGCGCGTCGAGGATGTACGACACGGTTATGGTCGCTCCCTGTTGAGCGATGGGCCGTTGGCTCCCGGCGTCGTCGCAACCAGACGGACGAGCGTCTCTTCCCCCGCGATGCCGTCGGGCACCAGGGCCTCGCCCTGCTGGAAGCTGGCGACACGCCGCTTGAGCTCTTCGTCGTAGGTCTGGTTGACCTTCGCCGTTACCGGTTGTCCGTCGAGCGCGCCGAGCCGCTGGCGAAGCCACGCGACGTCGCGGCCCAGCATGCCCGGCTGGAGCGGCACCGGCCCGGTCACCGGCGATCTCCAGATCAGCACGAACGGGCCATCCCAGAAGCGCTCCACCTCGCTGCTCGGAAGCGTGACTCGGCGCGGGCCGATCTCGATCGTCGCTCGCTCGCCGTCGAGGCTCGCCAGCACCACGTGATACTTTCTCCCATCGCCTGTCGCGAGCTCGAGGATTGCCGGAAGGTTGAGACGACGCAGCACCGTCCACGTTCCCGTGCGGATGAGGCACCGCAGGCCCGCCGCGCGCCCGAGCTCGCACCCGCGATCGGCGTTCACGCTCCGGGCATCGAGGCCCCAGAGCGCGTACAGGTTCACGAAGGCGCTCGCCCGATCGGCGGTCAGGTTCGGGTCGTCCAGGATCGCCGCCAGGGTCGGCTCCGGTGCTCGCCGCTCGTCCATCGTCGGAGCCGAGGCCGGGGGGTCCGGCGGCTTCTCCGCCCGCGAGAGCGCCCAGGCCCCGAGCGAGCGCAGCCCGCCCGTCGCGACCAGCGCGATCGTGCTGCCGACGAGAACGAGCAGCACGGCGGCCGCCGTCGCCGCCACCCAGCGGCGACTCCGTCGCGGGCCGAGCACTTCCCTGGCCGCTCGCCGGACGACCGCTTCCTTGACGCGCGTCTGTCCGGTCGCGTACGCGCCGAGCAGCGCGCGATCGCAGATGGTGTTGAGCAGTCGCGGGATGCCGCGCGACAAACGGTGGGCCGCGCGCACCGCCTGCCGGGTGAAGATCGGCTGGCGCTGGCCCGCCACCTCCATTCGGTGCTGGACGTATCGCTGCGACTCTGCCTCGCTGAACGATCGCAGGTGATAGCGCGCCGTCACGCGCTGCGAGAGCTGACGCAGGTTGCGTCGGGAGAGCAGATCGGCGAGCTCGGGCTGGCCGATGAGAACCACCTGGAGGAGCTTCTGCGTCGTCGTCTCCAGATTGGTCAGGAGGCGAACCTCCTCCAGCACGCGCGCCCTCAGGTTCTGGGCTTCGTCGATGATGAGGACGGTTCGCCGGCCTCGCGCGTGAGCGTCGAGCAGCGCCTGGGACAGCGCGTCGACGAGCACTTTGAGACTCGTGGTCCCCGGGGGGTACTGCACGCGGAGCTCGTCGCACACCGCCGCCAGCAGCTCGACCGAGGTGAGCCGGGGATTGAAGATCATGGCGACGTCGACGTCCGGGGGAAGCTGCTCGAGCAACGCGCGGCAGACCGTGGTCTTGCCGGTCCCCACCTCACCCGTCAGCTGCACGAAGCTGCCTCCCTCGCCGATCCCGTAGAGCAGATGGGCGAGGGCCTCCCGGTGCGCGTCACTCAGATAGAGGTAGCGCGGATCGGGGGCCAGCGAGAACGGCCGCTCCGTCAGCCCGAAGTATGCTGCGTACATCGATATGCTTATTGCCCTTTCAGGCGCACCTCTTCGTAGGCTGAAAAGGGTATCAGATGCATCGAGTCGAGCATGTGCTCGGCGATGCGCGGCCCGACGCCCCGCAACGTTCGATAGTCCATGATCGGCGCGAACATCACCCGGTCGATCGAGATCTGCTGGATGCGATGGAGCAGCGCCTCGCGCTTGGCGGGATCGCGCTCCCGAGCTTGCTGGTGGAACAGATCGTCGAGGTCGGGATAGCCGCCGTAGGCATTGCTCCCTTTGGTGTAGATGAACGCTTCGACGCGGCTGGCCGCGTTGCCCGAGTTTCCGACCGCGGCCATGAACAGGCCGCGGAGCTTCTTCTCGCGCCAGGCGGCGAGGAACGCCGCGCGCTCCATGAGCCGCATCTTCGTGCGGATCCCCACCGCGCCGAGATAGTTCGTCGCCGCTTCCGCCGCCGTCACGAACGGGGGCGTCGGCACGAAGTCGCCGGCGTCGATCCCGTTGGGATAGCCGGCCTCGGCGAGAAGCTGCTTGGCCTTCTGTGGGTCGTAGGGGAGCGGCGGCGCCTGCAGCGCGAACTCCATCACGCGGGGCACGATGACCCCGGCGGGCGGACAGAAGCCGAGACACGAGACCTCGTTGATCGCCTGCCGATTGAGCGCGTAGTTGGCCGCCAGCCGCACCCGCTTGTCGTGCCACGGTGATTTGGGATCCCACTGCTCGGCGAACTCGATCCAGTAGATCGACGCGTGCTTGGACGGCACGAGCTGCAGTCGCGGGTCGCGCTTCACGTTCAGGGCGTCTTCGCCGTCGAGCGCGTAGGCGATGTCGGCCTCACCGTTCTTCAGCATCGCCACCCGCGTCGTGCCCTCGGGCACGCTCTTCATGATGTAGCGCTTGACGGTGGGCACGCGGCGCCAGTAGCCGGGATAGGCCTCGACCACGACCTCGACGCCGGGCTTGTGGCTCACGAAGCGGTAGGGTCCGGCGCCGATCGGGTGCTTTCTGAACCCTTCGTCGCCGACCTGGCTCACGTACTTCTTGGGGACGACGATCCCCGCGGCGGTGGCCGTGGTCCCATAGAAGGTCATGAAGTCCGGCCAGGGCTCGGTCAGATGGAAGCGCACCGTCAGGGGATCGACGATCTCGACCTGGCGCACGTGCGACTGGATCTCCTTGGCTCCCGCTCCCCGATAGCGCTCGTAGCTGAACTTGACGTCCTCGCTCGTGACGGGATCGCCGTTGTGGAATTTGAGATCGCGCCGCAGCTTGAACTCATACACGAGCCCGTCGGGGCTCTCCGTCCACGACTCGGCGAGGCTCGGCGACATCTTGCCCTTGCCCGGCAGCGGCCGGACGAGCGCGTCGTGAAGGGCGAAGAGAATCCCGAACGGCGTGATCTGAGCCGGCGCGGTCGACGGATCGAACCAGGTCGGCGCGATCGTGACGTGCCAGGCGACGACCACGTCGCCCGCGGGCGCCGCCTGCGCGGCGACCTCCTGGACCGCGCCAAACGTCAGGAGCACCAGACTCACGATCACGACCGCGATATATCGATCCAAGCGCATCTTCATCTCCGTTCGAAGGACGACTCGGCTCACGGGGCTTCGGACGCGAGTATATTCGACTCGCAGTGCGCGCTGCAGACCGTCGCGGGGCTGGGGCTCTCGTCGCCACGATCTGGGCGCTGCTCGGCGCCTGTGCGGCGCCGCCTCCGTTGGCGACGCCGGTCGGGCCGATGCCCGATCTGCGCGGAACGTGGACAGGCGCCTGGGGCGGCGCTCCCGTCACGCTCGTCATCCTCGAGCAGCAGGATGCCGAGCCCGTCGACGGGGTGTCCGTCGGCCCCTGGCCGATATTCGGCCGAAGCTTGCCCGGAGTGGCCGGCATCCTGACCGTCAAGATCCGGAGCGAGATGGTCTCGGTCAACGTGCAGGGGCGGCTCGGGATCTCGAACGGACGGCTCACTCTGGTACTCGAGCCCGCCACCGCGAATGGTGGCTGGATCAGTCTGACGCGGCTCGACGAGAACAGGCTGGCGGGAACCGGGACCGCGCAGATGCGCTGGGAGCCGCAAGGGCCCGTGGAGCTGATTCGCCAGCCCCAGGGCCCCGCGGCCAATCCACCGGCCTAGACGCTCAGGTCAGAACTTTCCATCGCCGCTGGACTGGAACCAGGTGTAGTCCCAGATGCTGACTCGGTAGCTCGCCGCTGCCGGCAAGTTCGGGACCTCGAAGTACGCGCGTCCGAATCCACCCACGCCTCCGGGCACGTAGGCGATCCGCTGACCGACCACGGCGCCGGCGGCGTCGACCGCCTGCGCGAGCACGCGCAGGTTGATCGCAAACTCGCCGTTACGGTTGTAGACGTAGCCGGCGACCTTCCGTGAGCTCTGGCCCTGCTCGGCGGCTGCCCACTCCACCGCGAAGTGGTGCTCCCAGCCGGCCGTCAGGGTCGTGGCGGTCATGCTGAGCGGTGGCGCGGCGCCGAGCTCTCCGCACGCCGCGCACAGCGTGGCAATCAGGCTGATCAGGCCGCCGAGTCGAATCTTCTCCAGGGCACGTTGCCTCATTGCATGGACAAGTTGGCGGCCTTCACCGCCGCGAGCACTTCGGCCGGCTCGAGAAGGTTCAGCGGGCTGTCCATGATCTTGAGGTATTTGATGGTGCCCGTCTTGTCGATGATGAAGTACGCGCGCTTTGCGTAGCGATACACGGGGCTCGCCTCGTTCGTCTCCATCGCCCCATACGCCGGCAGCATTTGACGGCGGAAATCCGAGAGGAGGAGCTGCTTCGAGTGCTGGTCCTTCTGCCACGCGGCGAGAGCGAGGTGGTGATCGGTGCTGACGCCCACGACCTGGGCGCCGGCGGCTTCGAACTGCGGCAGGGCCGCCTCGAAGCCGACGAGTTCACGGGTTCACGTCGGGGTGAACGCGGCGATGAACGTATAGATGACGACGGGCCCCTTGGCCGTCAAGTCGGAGAGCTTGACGGGCTTGCCGTCGGGCCCGTTCAGGGCGAAGTCCGGGGCCTTCTGCCCGACTTCGAGGGCGACGGCGGCGCTGGCCAGGACCAGGACGGCCAGCGCGCTCAGGACGAGAGTGCGGCTCACGGCGCGTAGGGTGGACATGGCTCCTCCTCGGCTGAGAGTTACTCCCTCGGATTGTACTCGTAACCCTCGGCCGGGGCGCGCGGTTCCAGGCGACCGCGGGCGGGAGAATGTGCTAGCCTTCCGACCCTGGCGGAGGGAGGCCTCGATGCGCGCGATCCCGTCGTCCCGTCGGAGCTTTCTCGTGGGTACCGCCTCGCTGACCGCGGGGCTCATGCTGCCGCGACTCGCTGACGCCCAGCCGGCGCCCTCTCGCCCGCTCGTCCCGCGGGAAACCTTCTTCGGCGATCCGGACGTCGCTTCGGCTCAGATCTCGTTCGACGGCGCGTGGGTCGCGTATGTCGCGCCGGTCGACGGCGTGCGCAACCTCTGGGTGGCGCCCGTCGGTGATCTCGCGGCCGCCCGGCCCCTGACCCGCGTGACCGATCGCCCGATCGGCTCCTTCTTCCAGTGGGCGTACACGAATCGGCACGTCGTCTTCTGGCAAGAGCGCGACGGCGACGAGAACTGGCGCGCCTCGAGCGTCGACATCCACGACGGCACGATCGTGCCGCTCACTCCCCCGCGCGGGGTGCGCTCGTGGCTGCTGGAGGTGAGCCGGCGATTCCCCCGGGAGATGCTCATCAGCCACAACGAGCGGGACAAGCAGTTCTTCGACCTCTTTCGTATCGACGTCGTGACCGGGAAATCGTCGCTCGTCTACGAGAACCCCCAGTTCGCGTGGCTCGCCACGGACAGCGCGTTTCAGCTGCGGCTCGCCTCCCGCTACCGCAAGGACGGCAGTGTCGAGGTCCTCGAGCGCCGGCCGAGCGGAGCCTGGGTGCCTTTCATGTCGATCCCGCGTGGCGAGGTCGACGCCACCCGGCTCCTCGACTTCAGCGCCGACGGCAAGACCCTGTACCTCTACGACACGCGGGACCGCGACAAGGCCGTGCTCATGGCCGTGGACGTGCCGACGCGCCGGGCGCGAGTGCTCGCGGAGAACCCGGACGCGGATATCACGCGGGTTCTTCTCCACCGCGTCACGCGGCAACCGCTCGCCGCCGGCGCCATGGTCGATCGCCGATGGTGGCACGCGGTCGATCCGAGCTTCGCGTCGGACTTGAAGGCGATCGAGTCGTCGACGTCCGGTGACGTCGATCTGGTCGGCCTCAGCGCCGACGCGAGCCGGGTCATGGTCCTGGTCCAGCACGACGCCGCGAGTCCGGAATGGCTCCTCTACGAGCGAGCCACGCGCCGGGTCCGTCCGCTCTTCAAGGCGCGGCGCAATCTCGACGGCCTGCCGCTGCGGCCGCTCGAGCCGGTGACGTTCCCGGCGCGGGACGGCCTGAGGCTCCAGGGCTACTTGACCCGCCCGGCGCCCGACGCGAAGAACGTCCCGATGGTCCTGGTGATCCACGGCGGGCCGTATCTGCGGGACGAGTGGGGATTCAATCCCACGCACCAGTGGCTCGCCAATCGGGGCTACGCGGTGCTGAGCATCAACTATCGAGGCTCGACCGGCTTCGGCAAGACCTTCGTGACCGCCGCCGACCGCGAGTGGGGCGGCAAGATGCACGACGACCTGATCGCCGGCGTCAACTGGGCGGTCGCGCGCGGGATCGCCGACCCCAAGCGCGTGGGCTTCTACGGCGGAAGCTACGGCGGCTACGCGGCGCTCACGGCGGCCACCCGGACGCCGGAGGTCTTCGCGTGCATCGTCGACATCTACGGCATCGCGAATCTGCTGACGTTCATGGCGGCGATCCCGCCCTACTGGGCGCCGTCGTTCAGCGTCTGGAGAAACCGCATCGGGGATCCGGACACCGAGGAAGGACGCGCATTCCTGAAGGAGCGCTCGCCCCTGACCCACATCGATCGCGCCTTCCGGCCGATCCTCATCGTGCAGGGACTCGAGGACGTGCGCGTGACCCGCGCCGAATCGGAGCAGATGGTCGCCGTGCTGCGGCAGCGTAACGTGCCGGTGACCTACGTCGTGTTCCCGGACGAGGGCCACGGCTTCTCGAAGCCGAAGAACCAGATCGCGTTCCGCGCGGTGACCGAAGCGTTCCTCGCCAAGCACCTGGGCGGCGCCGCCCAGCCGATCGACCGCCCCCGCGACTTCGCCGGCTCCTCAATCACCGTCGAAGTCGGCGCCGACCTGATCCCCGGCCTCTCCAGCTAGCAGGCGGCCCAGAAAGGTCCAGCCGCGAGGCGGCGCCAACGAAGCGGATGGGCCTTTATCGGCCGCCTGGGCTTGAATACGGGAGCCGACCGGGTCAGACTCGTCGCGCTCCCGGCGAGCGCGGGAGCCCGACGATCAGACGCGCGACGCGCTCGTCGTCGAGGCCGTCATCCCGATGTTCTTCAACGAGGAGGAAGCGACGATGAGGATCCGAGCGAGCATCGCGACCGTCGCCATGGTCGCGCTGGTGGCGGCCGGCACCGCGACGCGGGGCGCGGCTCAGGACAAGACGCTCACGATCGGCGTGCTGGGGCCGCTCTCGGGCGGCGCGGCGTCGTACGGCGTCGAACTGGTGCGGGGCGCCGAGATGAGGGCCGACGAGATCAACAAGGCCGGTGGTCTGAAGGTCGGCAACGACGTCTACCACATCAAGCTCGTCAGCTACGACCACAAGGCGCTCGCCGCCGACGCCGCCACTGCCGCCAACAAGCTCGTGTTCCAGGACAAGGTGAAGTTCATCATCGGCAACGCGGTCGGCGCCACGTGCAACGCCGTGCAGACGGTGACCGAGCCCGAGAAGGTCCTGTTCTCGTTCGTGTGCTGGGGCACGAGCAACCTCGGCCCGGACAAGCCGTACTCGTTCCGCGCCATGCTGAGCCAGTGGGAAGTGGCCGAGCCGTTCTACCGCTGGGTGAAGGAGAAGCATTCCGCCGTCAAGCGAGTGGCCCTCATCTCGCCCAACGACACCAGCGGCAAGGACACCAACACCGCGGTGGTGAAGGCCCTCAAGGGTCTCGGCTTCGAGGTCGCCGCCGACGAGTACTACGAGCGCGGCACCAAGGACTTCTATCCCATCCTCACCAAGATCCTGGCGACCAAGCCCGACATGCTCGACGTCGCGGCGGCGCCGGCCGGCGAAGGCGGGCTCATCCTGAAGCAGGCGCGCGAGCTCGGCTTCAAGGGCGCCAAGGGTTGGACCGCCGGCACCAATCCGTTCACGATCATCGGCGTCGCCGGCAAGGAAGCGGCCGAAGGCGTGTGGAGCCCGACGAACATCAACGTGAAGAGCGACTTCGTCAGCCCGACCGTGCGCCGCTTCGGCGAGGAGTACGAGAAGCGCTACAAGGAAGTGCCCGGCGTCATCGCGGTGGCCAACTACGCGGCGTTCGATGTGTTCACCAAGGCGATGCAGGACGCGCGCTCGCTCGACACCGACAAGGTCCTGGCGGCGCTGACCCAGAAACCCTTCGACACCGTGTGGGGCAAGCTGGTCCTCGGCGGCCGGGAGACGTACGGCATCGACCGGCAGTTCCTCTATCCGCTCGTCATCAGCGAGATCCGCGACGGCAAGGTGGTCGACATCGCGCAGGTGCTGCCGGCGGCCTTGAAGAAGTGAGGGACACGACTCGATAAGGGCCGAGGGCGACTCGTGTCGAGCGAGCTCCTAGTCCAGGCGCTGCTCAACGGCTTCGGCCTGGCGATGGTCTACGTGCTGGTCGCCCTCGGCCTCACTCTCATCTTCTCGATCCTCGAGATCATCAACTTCGCCCACGGCGAGTTCTACATGCTCGGGGGCTATGTCACCTACTACGTCTACGCGCTCTCCGGCCTGAACTATTTCGCGACTCTCGTCCTGGCCATCCTCACGGTCGGGGTCGCTGGCGTGGTCGCCGAGCGGCTGATCTTCCACGATCTGCGCGGCAAAGCGCTCAACGCCTTCATCGTGTCGCTCGGGCTCCTCTGGGTCATGCAGGCCGGAGCGCAGCTCGCGTTCGGCGTGCTCGACAAGCCGGTGCCGTCCGCGTTCTCCGGCGTCGTGCGCGTCCTGGGGCTGGTCATGTCGGTCGAGCGGCTGGTGGTGACCCTCTCCGCGATCGTCCTGATCGTGGCCCTCTATCTCTTCCTGCGCTTGAGCCGGCCCGGGCGCGCCATGCGGGCCGTGGCGCAGGACCCGGACGCCGCCGCGCTCCAGGGCGTCAACATCGACGCGGTGTCCGCCCTCGGCTTCGGCGTCGGCTGCGCGCTGGCGGGAGGCGCCGGCGGTCTCCTGGCCCCGCTCTTTGCGGTGAGCCCGGCGATGGGCGCGCTGCCCGTCGTCAAGGCCTTCATCATCATCATCGTCGGCGGCATGGGGAGCTTGCCGGGCGCCGTGCTCGGAGGCCTCCTCCTGGGCGGCGTCGAGGGGCTCGGCGCGCTCTTCATGGGAAGCGCCGCAGTGAACATCCTTGGCTTCCTGATGGTGATCGTGGTCCTACTCGTCCGGCCGCGGGGACTTGTCGGTGGAGCGTAGGGCCGCCGCGCCCGTCGCCGGCGTGGGGCTGATTGCGCTGGCGGCCGCTACGCTGCCGCTGATCACACGCGACTCCTACTACCTCGACGTCGCGACCACGATCCTCATGAATCTCACCCTGACGATGAGTTTCCGCCTTCAAGTCAGCACCGGACAGATCAACATGGCCCACATCTCCTTCATGGGAATCGGCGCCTACGCGTCGGCGCTCCTGGTGACGCGCGTCGGGCTCTCCTTCTGGGCCACGCTCTGGCTCGGCGCGCTCGTGGCGGCGCTGCTGGCCGTCCCCATCGGCAGCGTCGCGCTGCGTGTGAGCGGCCCGTACTACTTCCTGATCACGTTCGCCTTCTCCGAAGTCGTCCGGCTCTTCTTCAACAACTTCTTCGAGGGGCTCTTCGGCGGGCCCTCGGGGCTGGTGGGGATTCCGAAGCCCGGCCGGTTGCTCGGGCTGGTCTTCGACGGCAAGCCCGCGCTCTACGGGCTGATGGCCGTGCTGTGCCTCATCGTGGTGGTCGCCCTCGTGCGGCTGGACTACTCGCGGTTCGGCCTCACGGCGGGCGCGATCCGCCAGGCCGACCTCGTGGCCGAGACCCTCGGCGTGAACGTCTTCCGCTACAAGCTGACGGCCTTCGTCCTCGGCAGCTTCGTGGCCGGGCTCGCCGGCGTCTTCTTCGCGCACTTCCGCCAGGTCCTGCACTCGAGCGATTTCGGTCTGGAGCCGATGGTGCTGCTGGTCGTCTTCACGGTGATCGGGGGCACCGGCAGCGTGTGGGGACCGGTGATCGGGACAATCGTAATGACGCTCGCTTCGGAGCTCCTGCGCGAGCTCCACCACTACGAGATCCTCGTCTTCGGCGCCGTCCTCATCCTGACGATGCTCTTCGCGCCCGAGGGACTGGTGGCGCTTTCGGGCGCGGCCCGTCGCCGGCTCCGGAGACTGCGCGGCCGGGCGCCGGCCCAGGCGGGAGCCGGCCTTGCTCCTTGAGCTTCGAGGTGTCTCGCAGCGCTTCGGCGGCTTGCAGGCCGTCGCGGATCTCTCCATGACGGTCGCGCCCGGCTCGATTCACGGGCTCATCGGCCCCAACGGCGCCGGCAAGAGCACGGTCTTCAACCTGATCACCGGCGTCATTCCCCTGACCGCGGGCGAGATCCTCTTCAAGCGCGAGCGCATCTCCGGGCTCCGGTCAGCGGAGATCTGCCGGCGCGGCATCGCGCGGACGTTTCAGGCGACGGCGCTCTTCCGCGAGTACACGGTGCTCCAGAACGTGCTCGTGGGCGCCCACCGGCTGGCCGCGCCGGGGCTCGGGCCGGCGCTCCTGTGGTCCGCCTCCTATCGAGAACGCGAGCGACGGGCGCGCGAGCGCGGGCACGCGCTCCTGAAGTCGCTCGGCCTGGGAGCGGTCGCGAGCCAGGTGGCCGGTCAGCTCCCGAACCGCGACCAGAAGGCGCTGGCGCTCGCGATGGCGCTCGCCACCGGCGCCGAGCTCGTCATCCTGGACGAGCCGCTGGCCGGGCTCACCGATCAGGAGAAGGCCGAGACGACCGCCGTCCTCAGGCGGCTTCGCGAGCAGAGCCTCACGGTGCTCCTGGTCGAGCACGACATGAAGGCGGTCATGGGAGTCTGCGACACCGTGACCGTGCTCGACCACGGCGTCCGCATCGCCGAGGGAACGCCGCGCGAGATCCAGACGAACGCGGCGGTGATCGAGGCCTACCTGGGCGCGGAGGAGCCGGGTGCTTGAGCTGACCGACCTCTCCGTCCACTACGGAAATGTCGCCGCCGTCGACGGGGTGTCGGTCACGGTGCAGGCCGGCGAGATCGTCGCGATCATCGGCCCCAACGGGGCCGGAAAGACCTCGACCCTGCGCGCGCTCTCGGGGCTCGTCCGACCGAGCGCCGGGCGGATCGTCTTCCGCGGCGTCGATATCTCGCGGTGGCGCGCGCACCGCATCGTGACGCTCGGCCTGTCGCACGCGCCGGAGGGGCGGCGACTCTTTCCGCAGATGACCGTCCTCGAGAACCTCCGGATGGGCGCTTACCGGCGCCGCGACGGCCGGGCCATCGAGCGCACGCTCGGCGAGGTCCTCGAGCGATTCCCGCGGCTGGGCGAGCGCCGGCGCCAGCTCGCCGGCACCCTCAGCGGCGGCGAGCAGCAGATGCTCACGATCGGCCGCGCGCTGATGTCGAGCCCGACCATGCTCGTGCTCGACGAGCCGTCGTTCGGGCTGGCGCCGTTGATCGTGCGCGAGATCCGGACGATCGTGGAATCGATCAACCGCGACCGAAAGGTCGCGGTGTTGTTGGTGGAACAAAACGCCCGAATGGCGCTGGCGGTCGCCGCCCGCGCGTACGTCATGGAGACCGGACGGATCGTGCTGAGCGGGCCCGCCGCGGCGCTCCGTGAGAGCCCGCACGTCAAGGCCGCCTATCTCGGCGGATGACGGGTAAGCTGGAGGCATCGCCATGAAGTTCGAGACCCGGCTCACCGACGACCTCATCGCGCGATACCAGAAGTCGGGGCACTGGGGCGCGGAGACCTTCTACTCGATCCTGACCGCACGGGCCGCGGCGCATCCCGATCGAGTCGCGATCGTCGACCGCGGACGCCGCGTCACCTACGCCGAGCTCAAGACGCGGGTGGATCGCGTGGCGGCGGGTTTTGCGGCGCTCGGCATCGGCGCGAAAGACGTCGTCACGATCCAGCTGCCCAACTGGGCGGAGTTCGCCTACGTCTTCTTTGCCCTGGAACGGCTGGGCGCGGTCGCCAACCAGATCGGGCCGGACTTCCGGAGCCGCGAGGTCGACTACATCTTGCGCTTCTCGGAGAGCCGCGCCTTCGTCTGCCCGGCGAGCTTCAAGAGCTTCGACTACCTGAAGATGATCGGCGAGCTCCGACCGGGCCTGCCCGACCTCAAGGCGGTCGGCGTCCTCGGAAGCCCGGCCGCAGCCGGCGGGGCCCAGGGGCTGGTGTCACTCGACACGCTGATCGAGGACGCGACGGCCGTGGCCTCGCCGGGCGCCGGCCAGCGGGCGAACGACGTCATGCGGATGGCGTTCACCTCGGGAACGACCGGCAACCCGAAGGGCGTGATCCACAGCCACAACACCACGCTCTCGACGTGCCGCACCCTGAACGCTGACATGCGGGTCACCCCGGACGAGGTCTTCCTCATCTATCTTCCGCTCGGCCTCAACTGGGGCTACCTCACACTGGTGCAGGCGCTGATGGCCGGAGCGCGGGCGGTCCTGCTCGACCAGTTCAGCGCCCGGGCGGCCCTCGAGCTGAGCCAGCGCGAGCGCGTCACGTACATTCCCACGGCGCCCGCGTCGATCATCGCGATGCTGAACGAGCCCGACCTCGCCCGGTTCGACCGGAGCTCGCTGCGTGTGATCATCACGGGCGGCGCCTCGTGCCCCATCGAGACCATTCGTGAGTTTCGCGCGCGGATGCACGGCCACCTGATCGAGCTCTACGGGATGCTCGAGACGGGCTTCCACACCTACACGCGGCTCGAGGACGACCCCGAGGCCGTGACCGGGACGGTCGGTACCGTCTCCGCCGGCCTCGGGCTCAGGCTGATCGACGAATCGGGGCGCGACGTGGCGGCCGGCGCCGAGGGCGAGATCGCCGCGCTCGGACCGTCCGTCCACCTCGGCTACCACAAGAATCCGTCGGCGAACGCCGAGCTCTTCACCGCCGACGGCTGGTTCCGCACGGGCGACCTCGGGCAGTTCGACCGCGCCGGCAACGTGAAGATCGTCGGCCGGCTCAAGGAGATGATCAACCGCGGCGGCAAGAAGTTCTTTCCGAGGGAGATCGAGGAGATCCTCTATACCCACCCGAAGATCTTGCACGCCGCCATCGTGGGCGTGCCCGATCCGCGGCTGGGCGAGCGGAACTGTCTGTGCGTGATCCCGCGCCCCGGCCAGAGGCTCACCCTCGACGAGGTCGTCGGCTATCTCAAGGACGGGGTGGCGACCTACAAGCTACCGGAGACGATCGAGGTCTTCGACGAGCTGCCGTTCACGCCGACCGGAAAGATCCAGCGCCACGTCCTCGTCCGGCGCGTGCTCGAGCGCCGGGGCCCCTAGGCTTTCCCGAACCGGATGATCGTGTAGCCCAGGGCGGAAACTTCGCCCTGGCGGAGCCGCCGATCGAGCCCGCGATGCTCCCCGGCGACGCTCTGCTCTTCTTCCCGGTGGTCACCCCGGCGCCGATCGAGCATCACCTTCACGCCGCCGACACCGGCCAGCTCGCGCTGGAGGTGCTCGTAGAGGTTGGTTTCCTTGGCGCTGACCACGAGCAGGAGGCGAACCCCGGGGAACGAGCGCGAGGGCATCCGGCTGAGGAGGTCGAGGGTGTGGCGCCGGCAGATCCCGTGAGTCTCAGCCGGGTTGTCGAGAGGCGCCCGCTCCCCCAGCGTCGCCGGCTGCCCCTCGTGCTGACACCAGGCGCAGGTGACTTTCATTTGCCGCCGCTCGCCCGTGCGCCGATCGTGTCTCGCCGTTCCATGCTGCCTCTCCTAAACATCTAAAGCACAGCGAGTGCCACCGGCTTCCGGATTTCTTCGCGCCGGGTCCTCGAAGGTTCTCGGGAACTTGCGGCGCACGCGCGAATGGGTCCCAAGCCTGATTGGCAAAGCCTGACAATTTTGGGGCGTCCGTCAGTCAGGGAGCGGTCGCCGCACGACTGTTCGGCGGCGCGGTGGGTCGCTGCCGATCCCGCGCCACGGTGGCCCGCAGGAACTCGGCGACGAGTCCGGGCAAGGTTCCCGGCTCGAACGGCTTGGGAATGAATCCGATGCATCCGGCCCTCACGAGCCGGTTCGCCTCGGCGGCCGACCCCGACGTGAACGCGACCACGGGGATTGCCCGGGTCAGCGTGTCAGACTTCAGCGCAGCGACCACCGCCAGGCCGTCCATCTCGGGCATGTGGTAGTCGACCAGGATCAGGTCGGGACGCTCGGCTCGCGTCAGCTCGAGCCCGTCGTGGCCGGTCGTGGCCTCGAGGACTCGATGGCCGTGCACGCGCAGGAGCTCGGTGAACGTGCTCAGGACGAGCGCATCGTCGTCGATGACCAGGATCGTGAACGGGTCGGGTCTCGACGGCGCGCCGATCCCCGGAGTCGACCTAGCGGCGCCCAGCGGTCCCTCCGGAACGCGGATCAGTGGCCGCGTCAGCCAGCATGCGCCGGACGAGCTCTCGTACCTCGGGTAGATCGAATGGTTTCAGGAGATGCGGCGCACCTGTTCGCTCGAGAAACGCGCGCTTCTCCCGGTTGAGAATATCGCCCGTGACGAACACGATGCGACGTCGCAGCTGTGGGAATCGTCGCTCGATCTCGGCGTAGAAATGCTCGCCGTCGAGCCTGGGCATCTTGGTATCGCTGAGGACCAGATCGTACGTTCGCCGCTCGAGCATCTCGAGGGCCGTCACACCGTTGTCCGCGATCCCGACCTCGTGCCCGTCCTCCTGGAGGGCTTCGGCCAGGGTGGCGGCCAGGTCGTCCTCGTCGTCGACGATCAGGATGGTTTTGCCGGCGACCTTCGGTGACGATACGGGTGCCACGGTCTCCCCGGTCGACGCCGGACGCGCCACCACCGGCAGCTCGAGGCGGAAGGTCGCTCCGCGCCCGACCTCGCTCGCGACCGTGATGGTGCCGCCGTGCTCCTCGAGCGTGCGCCGGCAGAGCGACAGTCCGAGCCCGGTCCCCTCACCCTGAGGCTTGGTCGTGAAGAACGGCTCGAAGATCCGCGCCTGAACCTCAGGGGGGATGCCGGGCCCAGTGTCGGCCACCTCGATGGAGACCCGAGCGGGCTCGCGCTCCACCGCGGTCGTAATCGAGAGCCGGCGCGGCGTTTCCAACGGGCGCATCGCCTGGATGGCGTTGACCACGAGGTTCACGACGACCTGGTGGATCTGGTGGCCGTCGGCCCACACAACCGGCAGGTCGTGCGCGAGGGTCAGCACGACCGCGACGTTGCTGGTGCGCAGATCGTAGCCGAGCAGCTCGACGGCCTCCTGGACGATCAGATTCAGCCCCACGTCGCCCCGCTCGGGCGGCTGCTGACGGGCCAGCGCGAGGAAGTTCCGGACGATACGCGCGCACCGGTCCGCGCCCGCGAGAATCTTTTCGGCGCGCTGGATCAAGGCGGGGTCTTGGGCCCCGCCGCGGAGCAGATGAGCCTGCCCCATCACGATCGCGAGCGGATTGTTGAGCTCGTGGGCCACGCCCGCGAGCAAGGAGCCCATCGTCGCCACCTTCTCGCTCTGCACCAGGCGCTGCGTCCGCTCGGCGATGATCTGCTCGAGCGCGCGGTTGTGGCGCTCGAGATCGAGGTAGAGGCTGCGCGTGTCCAGGAGGTTCTGGATCCGCAGCATGACCTCGAGGCGGTCGAAAGGCTTGGTCAGGAAATCCTTGGCGCCGGCCTCGAGGGCGCGCTTCTTCGCCTCGCTGGTCGCGTCGGCCGTGAGGACCAGGATCGGCAGGAAGACGTCCTCGGGAATGTGCAGCTGCTGGATTACGGCGATCCCGTCCAGGTGCGGCATCATCAGATCGAGCAGGATGAGATCGGGCGAGAACTCGCCGTAGAGGGTCAAGACTTGTCGAGGATCCGTGGTGCTCTTGACCTGACGGTAACCGGCCTCCGCCAGCATGCGCTCGAGGAGCCGCACGTTCGCCGGCTCATCGTCGACGACGAGAATACGGACCCGGGTCGGGTCGGCTTTGCCCATGGCTACCTCACGGCTCTCGCCAGAAGCTCGTCGAGCACGCCCAGGAACGCCGCGACCGACAGCGGCTTCGTCAGATAGGTGTGGGCGCCTTGCTGAAGCAGCCGCGTGGCCTGGCTCGGCGTGGCGTCGGCGCTCAGGATCACGACCGGGATCTCGCGCGTTCCCGGATGCGCGCGCAACTGGGCGAGGACCTCCTGGCCGCTGATGTCCGGCAGGTGCAGGTCCAGGACGATGACGTCCGGTCGATGCGCCGTGGCGAGCTCGAGGCCACGGCGTCCCTGCGCCGCGGAGAGAAGCTTCACTCCGGGACGCCGGGACACGATCCGCTCCACGAGACGAAGGTTGGACGGGTTGTCCTCGATGTAGAGCACGGATCCCGTCATGCTCCGCGCGTCGGCGCCGTGCGCGCTCGACTCCTGAGTACGCCGCGGCATGGGGCTGTCCGCGACCGGCAGCTCCACGGAGAACGTCGAGCCCACGCCGAGCGTGCTCTCGGCCCTGAGCGTCCCGCCCATGAGCTCGACCAGGCCCTTCGAGAGCGCGAGACCGAGTCCGGTGCCCTCGATCGTTCCTTCCTGGACGTCGAGGCGATCGAACGGCGTGAAGAGGCGGTGTATGCGATCCGCCGCGATGCCCGGTCCGGAGTCGGCGACGCTCAGCCGGCATCGGTCCGATGGGGCGGCGTCGCACGAGACCGTCACGGCGCCCTCCGGGCGGTTGTACTTCACCGCGTTCGACAGGAGATTCAGCAGCACCTGCTGGAGGCGCTGCCGGTCGGCCAAGACGTGCCCCTGCCACACGACGGCCGTCGAAAGGCTGATGCCGCGGGCGGCCGCCTGCGGCCGAACGAGATCGAGCGCGCTATGGATGACGTCGCCCGTCTCGACCGGCTCGAGCGAGATCGAGCATTTCCCCGCTTCGATTCGCGCGAGGTCGAGGACCTCGTTGATGAGTCCCAGCAGATGCCGGCCCCCCTTGAGGATGTGCTCGACACCGTCACGCTGCCCCGGCGTTTCGGCGTCGAGCTCGAGGAGCTGAGCGAAGCCGAGGATGCCGTTGAGCGGCGTGCGCAGCTCGTGACTCATGCGCGACAAGAATTCGCTCTTGGCCCGGTTGGCGGTCGTGGCGGCCTCCTCGGCCCGCTGCGCGCGCTGTCGCTCGCGGCGCTCGTTGTCGTGCGTCTCGACCAGCCGCGCGTAGAGCACGGCGTTCTCGAGCAGCAGCACGACAAGCACGAAGCTGGCCGCCAGCAGTCCATAGATCCGCCCGGCGTAGAAGCCGAGGTCGAATCGGCCGGCATTGAGGACCACGGCCAGGGCGACGTCGAAGAGCCACGCGCACAGCACGACCATCAGCCAGAGGTCGAGGACCGAGTGCGGGCGGCGCCGCCAGAGGGTGGCGAGGGCGACCAGACTCAGGCCCCAGATGAGCGTGATGACCGTGTTCATCGACGAGGTGTAGCGGTGGTCTTGCATGATCGCCGGCAGGAAGTCCTGCCCGGCGGTGGCAAGGAGGGTGAATCCGCCGGCGACGATGAGCGCCGCCGCGGCACTGCCGAGGATCGCGAAGGCCGGCCGCCCGGGTGAACGCGCCGGCTCAGCGTCCGAGGTCTTGAGCCACGCGTACGCGATCACCAGGAGGGGGAAGCCGCCGTGCCAGAACATGTAGAGCCACGCCGTGCTCTGGGGCCCGGCGCCGAGCAAGCCTGTCGGCGCGAACAGGCCGGGGAACGTGAGCGCGTGAGCGATGGTCATGAACGCGGTGAACAGGTACGCGCCGGCCAGCACGCCCAGAGCCCGCGATCGAAGGATGCTGAACTGACCGAAGAGCAGGACCGCCGTGACCAGGTCGTTGACCACGAGCGCCGATTCGTAGATCGGAATGAAGGCCCAGACCTGGCCGAGCGGCCGCGTCGCGAAGGGTGCCAGCACGAGGAAGATCGCGCCCGACACGAGCACAACCGCGAGCGCGAGCCGGCGTTGGCCGCGTTCGGCCCGCGCGGTGGACAGAAACACCACGGCGTCGCCGCTCGGGACATCGCTCATGGTCAAATAACGCATGTGACCCCCAAAACAGAGCCATGCGGGCAAAATGGGGCAATTCCAGTAGTATCAGAGCCTATTTGTTCGCCAAATCGATCTTTTTGACCGATTGAAGGGCAGGCGGCGAGCGCGAGGCCGCTCGCCCAAGAATTTCCAGAGGTTAGGGGTCTCTAGCCCGGGCTAGCCGGTGAAGCTCTTACCCTCGGCGGCCACCCGGTCGAGCAGGGGCGCCGGCGTCCAGAAGGCGTCACCGCTCTGCTTCTTGAACTCGAGCAGTCGGTCGCGGATCGCTTTGAGCCCGATCGAATCGGCCCAGAACATCGGTCCGCCCCGATAGACCGGCCAGCCGTATCCGTAGACCCAGATCACGTCGATGTCGCTCGCGCGGATCGCGATCTTCTCCTCGAGGATCTTGGCGCCCTCGTTGACCATCGGGTAGAGCAGTCTCTGGAGGATTTCGTCGTCGCCGATGGGTCGCCGGGTGATCCCCATGGACGTGGCGACGTCGACGATGATTTTCTCGACCTCCGGGTCGGGGATCGGCGTCCGATCGCCCTTCTCGTACTTGAAGTAGCCGGCACCGGTCTTCTGTCCGTATCGACCAAGCTCGCAGATGCGATCGGCGACCGGCGCTTTCGCCCCGCGCCCCTTTCGGATGCGCCAGCCCACGTCGAGGCCGGCCAGGTCGCCCATCGCAAACGGGCCCATCGGGAAGCCGAAGTCGGTGAGCACGCGATCCACCTGGTGGGGCGCGGCCCCCTCGAGGATGAGCTTCTCGGCCTGCAGGCCGCGCTGGTGCAGCATGCGGTTGCCGACGAAACCGTAGCAGACGCCGACGAGGACCGGCACCTTGCCGATCCGACGGCCGACGGCCATCGCCGTGGCGACCGTGGTCTTCGACGACTTCTTGCCGCGCACGTTCTCGAGCAGCCGCATCACGTTGGCCGGGCTGAAGAAGTGGGTGCCGATCACGCTCTCGGGACGCTTCGTCGCCGAGGCGATCTCGTCGACGTCGAGCGTGGAGGTGTTGGTCGCCAGCACCGCGTCGGGCTTGCAGATGGCATCGAGCTTGGCGAAGACTTCCTTCTTGATCGGCATCTCCTCGAACACGGCCTCGATGACGATGTCCGCGTCCGCCGCCGCCTTGAAGTCGACGCTGCCGGTGATGAGGCCCATGCGCTTCTCGACGTCGGCCGGCGTCAGGCGGCCGCGAGAGGCCGTCGCCTCGTAGTTCTTCCGCACGATGCCGAGCCCGCGATCGAGCGCCTCCTGCGCCACCTCGACGACGGTGACCGGAATCCCGGCGTTGGCGAAGTTCATGGCGATGCCGCCGCCCATCGTGCCGGCGCCGATCACCGCCGCCTTCTTGATCTCCTTGGTCGGCGTGTCGGCCGCCACGTCAGGAATCTTGGCCGCCTCGCGCTCGGCGAAGAAGAAGTAGCGCTGGGCCTTCGACTCTGGCGAGTTCAGGAGCTCGACGAAGAGCTCGCGCTCACGCCTGATGCCCTCCGCGAACGGCAGGTTCACCGCGGCCTCGACCGCCTTGATGCAGTTCTCCGGCGCACGGAAGCCGCGCGTCTGGCGCGCCACGCTCTTGCGGAACTCGGCGAAGATCTCCGGCTTGCCCCGCGCCGGCGCGATCTTGTCGTCGAGGTCGCGGATCTTCCTGAGCGGGCGCTTCTCGTTCAGCGCCTTCTCGGCGAACGCGACGCCGGCCGCGGTGAGATCTCCGTCCACGATCTCGTCGATCAAGCCGACCTTGAGCGCCTCGTCGGCGCCGATCGGATCGCCGCTCACGATCATCTGCAGAGCCTTCTGCGGGCCGACCACTCGCGGCAGCCGCTGGGTGCCGCCGGCGCCGGGGAGAATGCCGAGCTTCACCTCGGGCAGGCCGAAGCGGGCCCCCTTCGCGCCCACGCGATAGTGACAGGCGAGCGTGACTTCGAGCCCGCCGCCGAGCGCGGTGCCGTGGATCGCGGACACGACGGGCTTCGGCGAGCTCTCGATCAGGTCCAGCACCGAGTGGAGCCCGGGCTCCATCGGCGGCTTGCCGAACTCGGTGATGTCCGCGCCCGCGATGAAGGTGCGCCCGGAGCAGACGATGACGATCGCCTGGACGGCGCGGTCGCCGATCGCCTGCTTGATCCCGTCGTGCAGTCCCTTGCGCACGTGCTGGCTCAGCGCGTTGACCGGCGGGTTGTCGACGGTGAACACGGCCACGCGGCCGCGGGTGCCGAGGTCTACGGACTGGGTGATCTTCGTCATGTGCCACTCCTCTGAAGGGCTCGCCGCGCGGCGCGACGCCGCTCGGGTCGCAACCGTGGCGCCTATGATACTCCGCGGCGGCCGGGCCCGGCTCAGCAGCCGAGCCGGGCCGCGAGGTCGACGAAATCGCTCGCGACGACGTCCCATTCGCGCGCGGGCTTCACGTCCTTCGCCTGCCCCGGTCCATGCTCGTTCGGTCGCGGGACGAACGCCGTGCGCAGGCCGACCGCGCTCGCGGCGGCAAGGTCTCCGTTGTGGGCGGCGACCATCATGCACTCGCCTGGTTTGAGCCCGAGGAGCGACGCCGTCGTCAGGTACGCCTCGGGTTGCGGCTTGTAATGGTGCGCGACCTCGGCGCCGAGGACCGTGTCCCACGGCAGCCCACCATACTTGGCCATGTTCACGATCAGCGCGACGTTGCCGTTCGAGAGTGTCGCGAGGACGAACTTCTTCTTGAGTCGCGTGAGGCCGGGCACGGAATCGGGCCAGGGATCGAGGCGATGCCACGCCCGGTTCAGATGATCGATCTCCGGCTCCGAGAGGCCCGTGATGCCGAACTGGACCAGGAGCGTGTCGAGGCTTTCGCGGTGGAGATCGTCGAGCTTCGTCCACGGGCGACGCCCGCTGCGCACCGCGTCCATCGCGGGCTGGTAGAGCCCGCGCCAGGCGTCGGCGAACTTGCCCCAGTCGACGCCGAGCCCCTTCTTCTTGCCCAGCGTTTCGCCCTCGCGAATGAGGCTCGATCGCCAGTCCACCACTGTGCCGAAGACGTCGAACGTGAGCGCCTTGACGTTCTCGATGGCCATGACCACTCCGATCTATGCTGTGAGCAGTTTGTGACGCTCGCGATGGTGGGAGCGCTGGTAGTGGGCGCGGAGCGGGTCCACGCCGAAGTCGTTTCGCGGATCGTGCCAGACCGAGTGGACGTGGTTCGCGCGGTTCTGTGAGTTGTCGTACTCGATGAGGAGCGTGGGCCCGTGCAGGCGATAGTAGTGCGGCTGCCACGGGTCGATCGGCCCGGCCCACGCGAAACGCACGTTCTCCACCCCGGCCTCGCGCATGCGGCGAAGCTCATCGTCGGCGATGTCGGCTCGCATGTTGCGCGCGTACGTCTCGACCAGGCGTAGCGCCAGCGCTCGCTGCTCGGCACCGAGCTCGCCGAGCGAGATGCCCGCCGGCGTCTTCAGGCTGTCGGCGCGGCCGGGACCGGCGACGATGTCGCCCGGGGACTCGGCCGCGATCACGAGACGGCCGCGCAGGCTCGGATCGACGCCCCGCACGAGCGTGAACGCGAGATCCTGCTCGTCGGCGAGCATACGCTGCCCGCGCTGAGGTCCCGAGGGTACTTCGGCCGGATTGGCGCCGAAGAACGCGGGGGTCACGGAGATGGCACGGCTCGGCACGAGCGTGAAGTTCAGCGAGAGATGGTGTCCCTCGAGGCGCCAGCCCCAGGCCCCTGCCGCATCCGGCGCGCCGAACACGCTCACGTAATATTTTTCGGAGTCGCGCAGGAGTCCGCCGAACGTCTCCAGCTGGCGCAGGACCTCTTCGAGCTTCATCACGTTGACCGCCTTCGCGTAGCCGACTCCGGAGAGCGAGATCTTGATCAGCTCGTGAGCCGCCGCGCGGCCGGCGGCGGACATCTCCTTGAACGCGACCCCGGATCGCGAGCGTGGCACGTAGTGCCAGTTCAGGCGCTCGTCTTGAGTGAACGGCAACATGGCGGCACGGCGCTGTCCCGGTTCCAGCGCGGCGAGGAACGCGCCTGCCGCGCGCGCCATGGCCGCGCGCGGCGAGTCGCCGATCTGGGCCCATGCCGGCCTGGCGGCCAGCACCGCCGTGACCACGGTCCCGTGGAGAAGCTCCCGGCGATCGATCATATTGATGGCGCCCCCAATGCTACACTCCACCGCACGCCGAGTCTCGTGATGCGATTCTGCTTGCGGCTCGTGTCGCGAGTGGCCGGACGCCGCACGCCCTGACCCTGCCGCCGCCCGCTTCAAAGTGCTACACTCCGCGCCACGGATCGCGCGGACGCCGGCTGTGCCATCGTTCAGGTGAAGCGCCGGCGAATCGCGTGTGGATCGAGGCATAACGGAGGTCGCCATGGTGGAGCGCAGCCACGAACTGTCCAGACGCAAGCGCAAGGTCAGCCGGCGCGCGTTTCTCAAAGCTGGCGGGGTCGCGGGGCTCGCCTCCGCGGCCGGGGCCCTGCACGTCAACATCGCGCGCGCCCAGTCGCGAACCCTCAAGATCGGTTTCATCGGCGCCCAGTCCGGTGTGCGCGCGAACTTCGGCGAGACGACGCCGTGGATGATCGAGCGCATCCGCACGGCCGCGAAGGACGGGCTGAAGATCGGCGGCAAGTCCTACGCGATCGAGCTCGTCGTCAAGGACAATCAGTCCGACCCCAATCGCTCCAGCGTCGTCGGCAGCGAGCTGGTGCTCCGCGAGAAATGTGATCTGGTCGTCGCGTTCGATTCCGACGCGGCCTTGGCTGTCGGCGAGCTGGCCGACGCGCGTGGCATGCCGACGATCTCGACCATGGTGCCGTGGACGGGCTGGAAATTCTCCCGCGGCGCGACCCCGGACGATCTGATCGAGAAGAGTTTCCCGTACACGTTCCATTTCTTCTGGGGCGCCGGCGAGGTCGTGAAGAATTTCCTGGCGATGTGGAACAGCGTGAAGACCAACAAGCAGGTCGGCACGTTTTACAGCGACACGCCGACCGGCCGCGCGTTCGGCAACGCGAAGACCGGCCTGCCGAGCGGGATGTCGCAACACGGCTACAAGGAAGTCCCGGGCGGCTTCTACAAGATGGCCACCGACGACTTCACGAACCAGGTGACCGCCTTCAAGAGCGGCAACGCCGAGATCGTCTCGGGGCTCGTGCTGCCGAGCCACTGGGCGACCTTCTGGAATCAGGCCGCCCAGGCGGGCTACCGGCCTCAGGTCTGCACGGTGGCGGCCGCGTTCCTGTTCGCGAGCGCCATCACCACCCTCGGGCCCCGCGGCGACGGCATGTCGACCGAGGTCTGGTGGACGCCCAAGTTCCCGTACAAGTCGTCGATCACCGGACAGACGGCCCGCGAGCTCGCGACCGATTGGGAGAACTCCACGGGCAAGCAGTGGACGCAGCCCATCGGCTACTCGCACGCGGTCTGGGAAGTGGCGTTCGCCGCGCTCAGCAGCGCCGCGGATCCGAAGGACAAGGAGTCCGTGAAGCACGCGATCGCGAATCTGTCGATCGACACCGTCGTGGGTCCCGTGCGCTTCAAGGACACGCCCATCAAGAATGTCGCGGTCACGAGCATGGCCGGCGGCCAGTGGCGCAAGACGAAGAACGGGCGCTTCCCATTCGAGCTCTTGATCGTCTACAACGCCACGGCACCGCAGATCCCGGTCGAAGCGGAGTTCAAGCTCCTGTCGCAGCTCGGCTGAGCCGATCGTCGCCGCCCGGCCGGCCGTCCGGCGGGGCGGCAGGGTAGCGCGATGTCAGGACTCCTCGAAGTGGCCGGGCTGCAGAAGCGATTCGGCGCGATCGTCGTGGCCGACGACGTCACCTTCTCGCTCGACTCGGGGCACTGCCTGGGGATGATCGGTCCCAACGGCGCCGGCAAGAGCTCCGTCTTCAACCTGATCGCCGGCACCATCGCGCCGGACGGCGGCACGATTCGCTTCGAGGGCCAGGAGCTGGGTCGCCTGCCGCCCCATCTGCGCGCTCGGCGCGGCATCGTTCGCGCGTTCCAGATCCCGCAGCCGTTTCCGCATCTCACCGTCTACGAGAACGTGCTCGCCGCGGCGTCGTTCGGCGCGGGGCGGTCTGGAGCGGGCGCCGCGACCGCGGCGCTCGACGTCCTGGCCACCATGGGACTCGCGGCGAAGGCTGGAGTGCTGGCCGGACAGCTGCCGCTCCTGGACCGCAAGCGTCTCGAGCTCGGCAAGGCCGTCGCGTCGTGCGCGAAGGTGTTGCTCCTCGACGAGATCGCCGCCGGGCTCACGGAGCCGGAGGTCGAGGAGCTCGTAGCCCTGGTCCGGAATCTGAAGACGAGCCACGCGATCATCTGGATCGAGCACATCCCTCACGCGCTGCGCGCCGTGGCCGATCGGATCATGGTGCTCCACTTCGGTCGCAATGTGCTGGAGGGGCGGCCCGCGGACGTCATGACCAGCCGGCTCGTGCGAGAGATCTACATGGGGTTCCGCGCCGATGACGTTGCTTGAGGTCCAAGCGCTCGACGCGTTCTACGGCGACTTCCAGGCGCTCTTCGGCGTCACCCTCCGCGTCGAGGCCGGCGAGACCGTGGCGCTCATCGGCGCGAACGGCGCCGGCAAGACGACCTTTCTCAAGTGTCTGGTCGGCCTGATCGGCAGCCGGCGCGGCGAGATCCGCTTCGCCGGCGAGCCGATCGCCGCCGCGCCCGCGGAGCGCATCTCGCGGCTAGGGCTCTCGCTGGTGCCGGAGGGCCGCCTGCTCTTCCCGTCGCTGACCGTCGAGGAGAACCTCATGATGGGCGGCCTCAGCCGGCGCCCGGGCGCCTGGTCGCTGGCGCGCGTCTACGAGCTCTTCCCGGTGCTGGGCGAGCGCCGGCGGCAATGGCCGGATCAGCTCTCGGGGGGCCAGCAGCACATGGTCGCGATCGGCCGCGCCCTCATGTCGAACCCGAAGCTCTTGCTGTGCGACGAGATCTCGCTCGGGTTGGCGCCGCTCGTGGTCGATCAGATCTACGAGTCGCTCGGGCACATCCGCGCCGAGGGCGCCTCGATCGTCCTGGTCGAGCAAGACGTCAAGCGCGCGGCCGGCGCGGCCGATCGCGTGTATTGCCTGCTCAAGGGACGGGTGACCTTGCACGGCCAGGCGCGCGGCCTGGGACTCGAGCAACTCTCGCGCGCGTATTTCGGAACCTAGTGGCCTCGTGACGAGGACTCCATGATCTGGGTCGAGACGATCATCAACGGTGTCCTCTACGGCGGTCTCTACGGCCTGCTCGGCGTCGGCCTCGCCCTCGCCGTCGGCGTGATGCGCGTGGTCAATCTCTCGCACGGCGAGTTCATCGTCCTGAGCGCGTTCCTGGGCGTGTCGCTCGTCCGCGTCGTCCCGTGGCTGCACCCGCTCGCGCTCCTCCTGCCGGTCGCGGTGATCGCGTTCTGCCTGGGCTTCGGGCTCCAGGCGGTCCTGATCAACCGGGTCGTGACGAGGCCGGATCCCTTCGCCGGAATCCTCCTGACCTTCGGCGTGGCGGTCGTGATGCGCAACCTCATGGTTGAAATCTATGGCGCCGACCCGCGTCACCTTCAGGCCGGCCACCTGGCGCAAGCGAGCGCGGGATTTGGCGGCCTGCACGTCGGGGTCCTGCCGCTCCTGATCCTGGCGCTCTCGGTCGCCTTGTTCACGGCGCTCCAGCTCGTCCTCACGCGGACGCGGTTCGGGCGGATCGTGCGCGCCACCGCCGATCATCGTGACGTCGTGCGGCTGATGGGCGTGAATCCCGGGCGCGTCTACAACCTCGTGATGGGCCTGTCGCTCGCGCTGGCCAGCGTGGCCGGCATGCTGCTCGCTATCCGCGCGTCCTTCACGCCGTACTCCGGCGTCGAGCGCTTGCTGGTCGCGTTCGAGGTCGTCGTGCTCGGCGGGCTCGGGACGTTCTGGGGCGCGATGCTCGGCGGCATCACGCTCGGCGTCGCGGAGCTGGTCGGGTTGAGGCTCGATCCGAACGCGGGGCCGCTCTACGCGCACCTCCTGTTCCTCGTCGGGGTGCTGCTGAGGCCCAACGGCCTGTTCCGGGCGCGCACGTGACGCAGATCAGGTGGCGCGCGCTGCAGGCCGTCGCGGGGCTGGGGACCCGCCGGCCGGGGCGCGTCTATCGCTGGTCGATCGTCGCGGTCTGCGTGCTCGCGGTCATCGTGGCGCCCTGGGTGATCGGCGAGGGTGCGCAGCGCTTCCTGTCCGAGGCGATGTTGATGCTGGCCATGGCGCAGATGTGGAACCTGCTGGCCGGCTACGCCGGGCTCGTGTCCATGGGGCAGCAGGTGTTCGTCGGACTCGGCGCCTACGGCTTGTTCTTCGCCTCGATCTCGCTGAAGGTCGCGCCGTTCTGGGTGCTGCCGCTCGCGCCGCTCCTCTGCGCGGCGGTCGCCGCGATCGTGGCGCTCTTCATGTTCCGGCTGCGCGAAGCCTACTTCGCGATCGGCACCTGGGTGTTCTCGGAAGTCGTCTCGCTGCTCATCTCCAAGACCGAGCGGCTCGGCGGCGAGCGTGGCGTCGGCCTGCCAACCGCGCGCCTCGTCGACCCGCGCTGGCTCGAGCCCCTGACTTTCTGGATCAGCGCGGCGATCGCGGTCGCGTCGGTCTTCGGCACCTACGCGCTCCTGCGATCGCGCGTGGGCCTCGGCTTGATGACCGTGCGCGACAACGACGTGGCGGCGGCCAGCATCGGCGTGGACGTGTGGCGCAACCGCTTCATTGCGTTCGTGATCGCCGCGGCGGGATGCGGCCTGGCCGGCGCCGTCAGCTTCACGGCGACGCTCTACGTCGCGCCGGGCTTCGCGTTCGATCCGAACTGGGTGGTCGCCATGATGATCATCGTGATCATCGGCGGCATCGGAACGCTCGAAGGGCCGATTCTCGGCGTCATCATCTACTTCGCGCTCCGCGAGACCCTCACGGTGGTCTTCGGGCTCTCAGCCGGCTGGTATCTGATCGGCCTCGGCATGGTCGCCATCGCGGCAATCCTGTTCGAGCCCGACGGCCTCTGGCCGCTGGTACGCGGCCGCCTCGGCGGCGACTGGCTCAGCGTCCGACGCGAGCCCCCCACGCCGCCGAGGATCGCTGCGGCAACTGCGGCCGCCGCGGGCGTGAGATCTTCGCCCCATGGCCTCGGCGCAACCCCAGGCGACCGCTAACCCGCCGCGCGCCCCGCGCGGGCGCTCACGCGCGACACCGAACGCGGCGGCCTTCCAGCGCGGATCGGTTGACGCATCGAGCCGTGCCGCATCGAGGCGCTCGGTCCCTGATATAAGGACGCAATGGAGGTTGCTCTGGAAGCGAAGAATCCCGAGATCCCTGACACGGGCCTCACCCTGCGGCAGTACTACATCATGGTGGGGCTCGGCGCCTTCGTCACGACGATTGCCCAGCCCGGCGTCATCGGACGGCTCCCGCTCCAGCTTCTTCTGAAGACCCAGCTGCACTTCACGGCCCAGACGCTCGCGGCGTTCATGGTCATCGCGACCTTCGCGTGGAACGTGAAGCCGCTCGCCGGCATCATGTCCGACGCCTTTCCGCTCTTTGGAACCCGGCGCCGGCACTACATGCTGCTGGGCGCCGGCATGGCGGCCGTCTGCTGGTTCTTGATGGGCGCCGTTCCCCGATCCTATGTGCCGCTGCTCCTCACGGCCTTCGGTGCCAACGCGTTCATGGTCATCGCGAGCACCGTGATGGGCGGCCTCATGGTCGAGGCTGGCCAAAAGTACGGCATCTCCGGCCGCGTGACCTCGATCCGTCAGGCGCTCCAGAGCGCGGTGTCCCTGGGGAACGGAATCCTCGGCGGCTACCTCGCCGCGGCCGCGTTTGGCTGGACGGTCGGCATCGCGACGGCGCTGCTCCTCGTGCTGGCGGTCACGACGTTCTTCGTCCTCACCGAACGGCGCGTGGCGGTTCGCGACCAGGACGTGCTGACCAACGCGGCTCACGAGCTCGGCACGCTCGTCGGGTCCCGGACGCTCTGGACGAGCGGAATCTTCCTCGCCCTCGTCTACATCTCGCCCGGCTTCACGACGCCGCTCCTGTTCATGCAGACGGATACCTTGAACTTCAGCACCCCCTACATCGGCGTAATGGAGAGCATCGAAGGCGCGGCTGGACTCCTCGGCGCGCTGATCTACGGCGTCGTGTGCCGCCGGTTCAACCTCAGGCAGCTCCTGACGACGGCTATCGCGCTGAACGTCACGGTGACGCTCCTCTACCTCCGGTACAGCCACGCGACCGCGCCCTTCATCCACGCGACCGTCGGGTTCGCGGTGATTTGCTCGGAGCTGGCGCTCATGGACCTGGCGGTCCGATCGACCCCGCCGGGATGCGAGAGCCTCGGGTTCGCCCTGATGATGAGCGCCCGAAACTTCGCGCTCGGCGGCTCGGACGTGATCGGCTCGTGGCTGATCGACAGCCGTCACTGGGTTTTTCACGAGCTTGTCTGGCTCAACGCCGGAACGACGGCCCTGATCCTGTTCTTCATTCCCTTCCTGCCGCGCGCCATCATGAGCCGCAAGGACGGCGACGTCGCCCCAGGCCCGGCCGTCCCACCCACCGAGCCCGCTCCCGCTCGCGCGGTCTAGCCGCGCGGTCGAGCCGCTTGGTCTGGCCGCTGCACGCTTGGTCTGGCCGCTTGACCGCGCGCGCCGCGGCCACTAAGCTGCGCGGCACGGTGGTGCGCGCTGCAGGCCGTCGCGGGACCGCTGTGCGAGCCGCGGGGCCGGCCGGGGGCTGGGGCCCTCAGGCCCGAGGCGAGCGAGACGCAGTGCTCCGCCGCCCGAGGCGCGCTTATGACTGATCCATGACGACGTTCTTGATGCTGCCTCCGCAGACTCCGACGACGCGCGGCTGGGCCTCACGGCTCGCGTCCGCGCTACCGCGGCTCTCCGTCGTGGTGGCCGAGACCGAGGCGGAGGCTGCGCGCGCCGTCGGCGATGCCGAAGCGGCGTTCGGGACGATGCCGGACGCGTTGATCCGCGATGCCCGGCGCCTGCGCTGGCTCCAGGCGCCGCAGGCGGC
>QHSP01000125.1 GCA_003220495.1 Candidatus Rokuibacteriota bacterium
TACGGCGACCGAATGGGAACGATCGAGGACCCATTCGGCCATCACTGGCACATCGGAACCCACAAGGAAGACGTGCCGCCCGACGAGCTGAAACGCCGTTCGGCCGCGCTGGCGAAGAGCGGCTGATCGGGATCTTCCCGCCATCGCCGGTAGACGCAACCCACGCGCCAGCCACGCCGGGTTTCGGCGGGCTACTGCGATTACCTCCTCGGTAATTGCGCGTGCGCGCGCACGCGCGCAATCTCAGCTGGCGGGAATTCGATGGCGCGGAGGATAGGTGATGCCGAGTCTCTATTGGTCACCAGTGAACGAGATCGTGGCCGGGCTGCTGCTTCTCATCGGCGTGATCTCGGCCGTGTATGCCACGCGTCGGCTCACGAGCGGCCTTCGCCACGCGCGACCGCTCGATGTCATTCACGGCATCCGCGGCTCAGTCATCGCCCTGGCGGCGGTCGCCTTCGCCGGTGGCGTCCTGCTGGCGCAGACCGGTCTCCTCGTCCTCGGCGCGGTGTTCCTCGGCGAGGAGCTGTACGAGACCGGACTGCTGGCCGCCATCATCCGTGCCGGCGAGTGCGACGAGGGTCGCGCGAGGGGCGCGTAACCCGGTCTCGTCTCATATCCTGGTCTGCGTATTTCGGGCTGGGCGGCCTGTTGTTCAGGCGAAGTGCCCGTGGGATCAGGCAGGATTTGCGCTCGGGCCACGCCCCTCGACCGCGCTAAGCTGTGAGATATGCTGCAGCGGCGGTCCTATATAGTTCTGTGGAATTTAGCAGGCCCCCAAGGGAAACGGATTTGGTGCTTCAAGCATTTGAATTCATCGCCGCCTTGTCCGCCGCGCTCTTTGCCGGAGCGGCACTCTACATCAATCTCGCGGAGCACCCTGCGCGGAGGGGGCTCGACACCCGCATGGCTGCCCTGCACTGGGCAGCGAGCTACAAGCGCGCCACCTGGATGCAAGCGCCTTTGGCGCTGCTGAGCTTTCTCAGCGGAGTCGTAGCGTGGTCCATGGGCGCAGGCACGGGGTGGCTTGTTGCGGCGCTGCTCATCGGGATGGTGGTGCCTTTCACCTTGATCGGCATCATGCCCACAAACCACAAGCTCTTGGCGCCCGGCCGCGATCTCGCTTCCGCCGAGACTCGAATGTTGATGGAGCGCTGGGGCAATCTCCATGCGGTCCGCACGACGCTGAGCGTCCTGGCCGCTGCGCTTTACATGTGGTTGTTACTTGGAGCCTAACAGCAGGCTTGAGCGGGCCGGCTCGACGCCGGCCGCTCGGCCTGATCGTTGGACGTACCTAGACGAACTGGGTGAGCTCTATGCAACCCCGACCAAGAGAGATGAGGGAGCTGGTGGAAGCGACGAGCCATGGCTTGGAGAGGTTGCCGCAGCCGTCGAGACGGGGCGGATCGCCATGGTGGACCGAACACTGCACTGGTATCCACACGTGGATGAGATCGATGGAGCCGCCCGGTGAATGGAGACTCGACGTTAGCCGCCTTGGTGCTGGTTGCGATACTTGCGGCCGCCACGGGTCCAGCTGCTGCGGATGATACGTCGGAGATGTGGAGGACCGCTGACGCGTATATCGCCTGCGGTCGCGCCTATGTGAAGGCCGCCGACATTCCGACGCTGGAGGGGGCGAAGTCTGCGTGCGCAAAGGAGCTCGATGCCTATGGCTTGGCGATGCGTACGCTTGCGCTGAACACGCAGACAGCAGAGGGGAGATCTCCTGATGCGGCTCGGTCGTTCGCGGCCATGAAGGAAGCGTGGGCGCGAAAAGATGCCCTCGACTCATTTGCCTACAGCGTCAAGCAGTGGATAGAGGAGAAGTAGGAATGAGCCCGATCAGAGAGACCAGCCCGGATGTGCCGTCGAGCCTCGGCGCGCGAGTCCGCGAGGCAGTGTCCGAAGCGATTGGCTACTGGGAGCCGCGTCGAATCGTCTACAACGCCGTCTTGGCGTTGGGTTCCGTGAGTCCTGGCTGAAGTGGCGCTGGGTCATCCTTCTCATCGGCATGGCCTTCGCGGCGATCATCACGCGATGGTTCGCCATCGGCTTCTTCGCGCCGCACCACCCTGGATGAAGTCGCTCAGTCGTAGACGATGACGCTCCGCTTCACCTCGCCCTGCAGCATCAGGTCGAACGCGCGGTTCAGCTCGCCGAGCGGCAGGCGCCGGCTGATGAGCTCGTCGAGCCGGTATTTGCCGCTCATGTAGAGATCGATCAGCATGGGCACGTCGGTGCGCTGATGGCCGCCGCCGAACGAGCTTCCGGTGAGCACGCGCTGTTGCAGGAGCAGCGACGGATCGATCGAGAGGCGCGTGCCGGCCGGCGACACGCCGACGACCACGCACGTGCCGCCTCGGTGGGTCGAGAGCAGCGCCTGCTCCATCGTCCGCTGGGTTCCGACCATCTCGAACGCGAAGTCGACGCCGCCACGCCCCGAGAGGGCATGGATGCGGGCCACCGGATCGTCCTGCGAGGCGTCGACGACGTGGGTCGCGCCAAACTCCTCGGCCCAGGCGAGCTTCTGCTTCATCACGTCGACGGCGATGATCTTCCCGGCGCCGACGAGGCGCGCGGCCTGGATCGTGTTGAGACCGACCCCTCCGCAGCCGAACACGGCCACGCTCGCCCCCGGCGGGACCTTGGCGCGGTTGAACACCGGGCCCGCCCCCGCCAGCACGCCGCAGCTCACGAGGCACACGACGTCGAGCGGCGCGTCTTTCCGGATGGGGATGACACTTTCCTCCGGGAGCACCGAATGGGTCGCGTAGCCCGCGACCTGTAGGTAGTGATGGAGGCCGCGCCCGTCCTTGCGAAACCGCGGGGTGCCGTCGAACATGAACCACCGCGGTTTGTCGCGGAGCGCGCACATCGTCGGCTGGCCGCCGATGCAGTACCAGCACTTGCCGCACGACGGGATGTAGCTCGAGCAGACGTGGTCGCCCAGGGCCACGGTCTCGACCCCCGGCCCGACCTTCTCGACGACACCGGCCGCCTCGTGGCCCAGCACGACGGGCAGGGGATGGGGGGAGTCGCCCGTGATCACGTGCAGATCGCTATGGCAGACGCCGTTGGCCGCCCAACGCACCTGCACCTCGTGAGGGCCGGGCTCGAGCAGCTCGACGTCTTCGACCACGACCGGCTTCTTCACGTCGTAGAGAACGGCTGCGGTAACACGCATGGTGCCCATCCTTCGGGTCAGGTTGCGGGTAGTCTGCGCGAGCGCCGGCGGCTTCGCAAGCCCGTCGATCGTTCATTTGCCTTGGCCGATGGCCTCGCGTACTGTGGCTCCGCGGAGGCGCGCTGACCAGTAAACATGACCGGCGAAGCGCGAGACCCGTACGACGCCGCGGACAGCCGCGCGGTCCCTCATCCCGTTCTCAAGAAATATTACGAGAGGGAGAGCGAGCGGCGTCCGTTCGTCAACGCCCTCTTCGACAACGCCGCCGAGCACTACGACTTCGTCTGCGGTCTGGGCTCGCTCGGCTCCGGACGGCCCTACCGACGCTGGGCGTTGCAGCAATCCGGGCTCCGCGTCGGCATGAAGTTCCTCGACGTCGCCACGGGCACCGGCATGATCGCCCAGGGCGCGGCGCGTATTCTTCACAAGCCCGGGGCGGTGGTCGGCCTCGATCCGAGCGGCGGCATGCTGCGTGAAGCGCGCAAGACACTGGCGGTTCCCCTGGTGCAGGGCACTGTCGAGGAGCTGCCGTTCGCGGACGGTCACTTCGACTTTCTCTGCATGGGCTACGCGCTGCGCCACGTGGCCGATCTCGGCGTGGCGTTTCGAGAATGCCTGCGGGTCTTGAAGCCGGGCGGGCGAGTCCTGATTCTCGAGATCACGCTGCCGCGCTCGCCGCTCGGTCAGCGGTTCTTCCGCGTCTACTTCGAGAGCGTCCTGCCGCGGATCACGCGGCTCAGCACCGGCAGCGCGAAAGCCGAGCTCTTGATGAAGTACTACTGGGACACGATCGCGAACTGCGTGGCGGCGGAGACGATCCTCGGCGTGCTGAAGTCGAGCGGCTTCGGCGGCATCGAGCACCGCGTGCGCGGCGGACTCTTGAGCGAGTATATCGGCGTCAAGCCGGGCGGCTGAAAAAAGGCCCATCTGTTTCATTGGCGCCCTCGGCAGCGTGCTGGACGCCACCTGCTCGAAGATGGGCGCGACATCTGCACGGTCGAAGGCTGGGCCACGACGACGTGTGCACCACGATCCACATGCTCAACCCGCGGGCCGGCAACGAGCCCCACCGACGGCGTCTAAGTCCGTGATCACCCCAGGCTTCGGGGGCCCTGGCTTCACGGACCATCCAGATCTGGGTATCCCGTCGCACAGTGGAGCGTGCGTGAGCGAAGTCCGCGTCAGAATGGAGAAGATTCGTTCTTAACGCGAACAGTTCTGCCGCGCTATGCTGCGAGATATGCTGCGAGGCAGGGATATGCAGTTCTGTGGAATTAGAAGTTAGGCAGGCAAGGTGCGCATACGAGTGATCTTCCTGGTGCTGTGGTCATTCCAGATCCTTGCCTGCCAAAGGGAGGTCTCCCAGGCTCAGGGGCTGTGTTCGACAGAGCCTCAGGCCATTCGTGCCGCGGCTGCGCTACTGTCCAGGCAACGGTCCGCGAGTGAATACGACGCCGGCAAAGCGCGCGCCGTAAGCTCTGAGACAAAATGGGACGTGTGGATCCCACGAGTGACCGAACCAGGGCGGCTGGTGATGCCTGACGCGGCGCTCATAGAGGTGAACAAGAGAGGCTGCACTACCCAATGGGTTCCGCAGTACTAGGTTACCGGACCTCATGCGCATGACTGCGCGTAGGCCTACGGGCGGAAACCTGCAGCCGGCTGCTCCGCAATACCTCGACTGAACGGTCGGGGAGATAGGTAACAAAAGAGTCCGGGGACATGGGTTACACATGTCGATGACGATAGAGTCTCCCGTACGCGTCCTCAATCCGCATGCGTCGCTCGTGCAAGCGGCCCAGCTTCAGCGGCCCGAAGTACACGTTCCAGATCCCGTCGGCGATTTCCTCCAGCCCGACGTACTCGCCGAGGCAGACGATCGACACGTTCACCCAGCGACGATTCCACCGGATCCCCCCGTTGGCGCTGACGTACCGGACCCCGAAGCGGTCCGGGTACTCGAGCGGCGGCAGCCGGTCGGGCATCGGCCGCGGCGAGGGCGTGTAACACGAGGCCGGCGTCTCCTGGTCGAGCGCCTCGTGCGGGCGCTCGTGATTGAACTCCTCGCGAAAGACGTTGAACTTGCGCTGCTGCGCCGCCAGACTCCCGGCCGCCGGCCGGGTCGTCTCGGCCTTCAGCGTGCGATGCATCCGTTCATGGCGCCCGTTCTGGGCCGGCCGGCCCGGCTCGATCAGCTCGGGGAGAATGCCGAGGCGCACCCACCACGCCGACAGCGTCGACAAGCGGGCCAACGTGTTCGTCGCGAACGGCACGCCGTTGTCGGAGCGAATCCGTTTCGGCAGTCCGTACTCCTGGAACAGCCGCGTGAAGATCGGTTTGGCCCCCTCGCCGGCCGTCGACGCCAGCGCCTGGCAGCCCAGGAGATAGCGACTGAAGCCGTCCGCCACCGTCAGCGGATAGCAGTACCGCCCGTCGCCGGTGCGGAACTGCCCCTTGTAGTCCGCACTCCAGACATCGTTGGGCGCGAGGATCTCGCTCGTCGGCTTGCCGGGATGGCCGATGCGGCGTCGGTAACGTTTGATCGGCACCATCCCATGCCGCTTCAGGATGTCGCACGCTGTCGAACGGCCGGGCAGCGGCCATCGCGGCTGGCGCTTGTGCAACAGCGCCAGCCGCTTTTTGCCGCCCCAGGTCGGATGCCGACGCCGGGCGGCCAGGATCGCGCTCACGATCTCGTCGGACGTCTGATTCGGCGAGCGGCGCGGCCGCCGCGAGCGCTCCTCCAAGCCCGCCGGCCCGTGGCGCAGGTAGCGGTCGATCCACTTGTAGCCGGTCTTGCGGGCGACGCCGTACA
>QHSP01000045.1 GCA_003220495.1 Candidatus Rokuibacteriota bacterium
TCGCGGCCCTCGTGCAGCGCGGCCGCACCGGCAAGGGCCAGCTCGTCGAGGTGGCGATGCAGGAAGCGGTACTAAACCTGACCCGGGTCAAGTTCACGCCGACCCTGCGGGACGGCAAGCCGCTCGGTCGCACCGGCAACCGCTCGGCGACCGGCGGCTATGCCGACCTGATCCGCTGCGCCGGCGACGGCTTGAACGAGGCGGTCTACCTCATCATCCCGCCCGACAACCCGGAGATGTTCACCGCTGTGACGGAGGTCATCGGCCAGCCCGAACTGCAGAAGGACGAGCGCTTTGCCACACCGCAGGCGCGGGCCCGTAACGCCGCGGCGCTGACCGAGATTCTCGAGGGATGGGGGCGCTCGCGCAGCAAACATGAGGTGATGAAAGTCCTCGCCAGCCGCGGGGTGGTCTGCGGTGCCGTCCTCGACACCGCTGAGGTGCTGGCCAACCCGCACCTGCGCGAGCGTGGCGCAGTCTATGACATCGATCACCCGACGCGCGGACGGTTCTCGGTGATCGGCTGTCCGGTACGCCTGTCCGACTCGTCGTTCGCGCCGACTCGAGCGCCGCTCATGGGCGAGCATACCGAGACGGTATTGACCAGCCTCGCCGGCTTCAGCGCCAACGAGGTGCGGGCGCTCCGCGAGAAGCGAGTGATCTGAAGAGTTCCATGGGTCCAGAATCATCTCGGCCCGACGTTTCGAGGCGCGACAGGCGTGGTGTTGCCCCGTCGTATAAGCGACTGCCTGCCGCGTTCCAGGAATCAAAATAACCGAGGATAATCGTTGTCGTCCGAACGGGAGCCGGGGCTTGCGTTGATTTGCGCTGAACGCCCTCCCTAGCGGCGCGCTCTCGAATACGCGTCTGTCGCGAGAGTGCTTCTAAGTCGCGAGCGACCGGCAGCCAAACCGACGGATCGAGAAGTTGGTCGTTGTTGTAGGCCGTCTTGCCGGCACACCGCGCGCCGGAGTGCAGCTCCTGATCGGTTCAGGGGCACGGCCCCCGGAATCGTCACGGCCGCCCTCTCACGACCTTCACCAGCTTCATCGTCCCGATCCCTCCCGCCACAACGCCTGGCCTCGACGGAGTGACGCGCAGGCGGCGGTGGCACGTCCGTAGGCGCAGACCCGCGTCCGCGTATGTCCGACGCGCGGATCGGCGTCTGTCCGACCCGCGCGTCGGCGTCCAGCCGATTTACTCGGCGGCCGAGGAGGTAGTACGTTCTTGCCGCGCAATCTCCCGGCGAAGGAGACACCATGAAACGGCACAAGATTCTCCTCGCGACGCTCCTCCTTGGCGGAGTCCTCGCGCTTTCCCCGCGACCCGCGAGTGCCCAGCAACCCTATTACCTCTACGACCGGGGCGATGGCATACCCACATCGCTGTTGGGCACCTACGTGCGCAAAGGCGAGCTTCTCGCCTACTCGTTTTACGAATACACGCGCGATTCGACTAACGAGTACAAACCCAGTGAAATGGGCTTCAAGGGACCCCGAGCCGGTGAGGATTTCTTCGGTAAGCTGGAGCAGCACGAGTTCCTCCTCTTCTTCGCCTACGGTTTCACCGACTGGCTCGCAGTGGAGTTCGAATCGGCCGTGTACACCACCGCGACACTGAAGAAGGCGAAGAGCGATACCTCCACCATGCCCAAGAAGCTCCGGGAGGACGGCTTGGGCGATACCGAAATGCAGATTCGCTTGCGTTGGCTGAAGGAGGGAGATTACTGGCCCGAGGGGGTCTTCTTCTTCGAGACCGTGTTCCCCTTGCAGAGCGACAAGAAACTGATCGGCACCCAAGACTGGGAGCTCTCGCCGGGACTCGTCTTCACCAAGGGCTTTGGGCCGTTCGGGACGCTGGCTTTCCGATTCGCGTTCACCTATTCGGCCAAGGAAGGCGATTTCGAGTTTGGTGAATACGCAATCGAATACATCAAGCGTCTCTCCCCGAACTGGCTCGTCGTGCTCGCGTTCGAGGGCGAGCAGGACGAGCAATCGATCATCGGCGAGGTGCAGTACTCTCTGAGCAAGAACATTGCGCTCAAAGTCAATTGCGGATTCGGCGTCACGAAGAAGGCGCCCGACTTCGCGCCAGAAATCGGCCTGCTGTTCCGCTTCTGAGGGTCACGGCCGCCCTTTCACGACTTTCACCAGTTTCATCGTCCCGTCGCTCACCGTTCCGAGGCCAGGGGCGTAGCACTTGTACTCCGTCGTGAAGCGGGTCAGGGGACTGGTGATTCTGACTGACGGATGCGCGAGGGGGACCGGAGCGACGTGGACCCCTGCGTTGGTGGATTTCACTGGCGGGTCTCATGGCGTTGGGCATCGTAATGTTGGGGAGCCATGGTTCTCCAGCCATGGCGGCGGGTGCTTCGGGAGCGTGCACCTGCCAGAATTTGAAGGAACTTCAGTACCGGATCAAAGAGGCGAACGCCCTGATACTTGGCCCCAGGCGGATCAGACGACCAACACCCTCTGCTGTCGCGGAGGCGTAGGAGGCGTAGAGGTGACGATCACGCGTTTCTCGCCGGCCCTCGCTCTCGTTTTGCTCGCGGCCGGCTCGGCTCATTGCGCTGATGTCGTCCGCTTCAAGGGCACCACGGTCACCTTCCGGGTTGAGGCCTCGTCTGTCAAAGGGTTCACGCTCACTGCCAGCGCGCTCTGCCTGGCCGGGTCCAAGAGCACTAACGAGATTCGGGTGATTCCGGTCGAAGAGCCGGCCAGGCTCGACGGCGACGGGCACTTCACGCTGGCCTTCGACAAGAGCGGGACGAGGCTCTCGGTGATCGGCCGCGTCGCCGGGTCGGCCGCCGAGGGCCGATTCGAGGTCCACTACACGAAGACGTTCACATCCTACGACGTCGTCACCCGCAATCCGAAATTCGAGATCGCGTCATGCTCGGCGAGGGCGCCGTGGACGGCACGACGCGAGGGTTCTTAGCTCCTCCCGAGCATCGCGCGCAAAGCCTCGATGTCGAAGTTCTCCCTGAACTGCCGCATCACCTCGACTTTGGGCGGGTTCTGCGGCTGCCAGCGCAGCAAAATGATGGCGAATTGAATCGCATGGCGCGGCAGGCTCTTGTCGAAAAAGGCGTCGTTGAGCACGTAGAGACGGTCGCCGCGCTCGCCTTTCGCGGCAAACGTCATGTGATCTCTATTACCGGCGTGCGTATTGCGTACGATCGCGGGCTCCTGTCGTTCCGCCGGGGTCATGCCCTCCCGCAGGGCGACGAGGTTCGCCAATCGCTGCTCATACGATTTAACGCTCTTGTCGATGCCTGCTCTCGAGCTCGCGGCGCGGCCTTCGGCTGACTTCAGCAGGGTCGCGATCTGATCGCGCTCGATCTGCTCCCGTGTCCTCAGAAATTCTTCCCGGCTCACGTCCCGGGTCAGCCGCATGTCCTTGGCCTTGACGAGAATCGCTTCCCATCGCACCCCGCGGCTGGACTCCCACGCGTGGCGCGCATGACCTTTGAAGTCGCCTGCGCGCCGCGGCAAAGAGAACATCACCCCGCCGTCGGCGACGCGGAACTCGTCACCTAAGGGGGAGATGAGCTGGCTGAGATCGTTGAACTTGATGTAGATCCAGGTCGCGGTCTCGCCGCCGAGCAGGATTTTGCCGCGCACATCCTGGTTGCCCGCCGTCTGCCCGACGCAGAAGTAGCCCAGGAAAAGCGCCGTCACGCCGTACTTGAGCGGACCCTCGTCTGAATATTGCACGCCGCGCGAGCGCGATACGTTCGCCTGCACCCCCTTCGGATCCGGGATCGCGCGCTTCAGAAGCTCGACGACCTCGTCCGATTTTCGCAATGCGGCTGCACGTGCTGACCGGGGCAGAGCGCGATCGTTGGCCAGAGTGTCTTCGCCGTGCGACCACGCCCCGGCCGTCTGCCACGCCAACTCGTCGCTGCACTGTGCCGCGGCTTGGCCGGCTGCCAGCAGCAGCCCTGCGATCAAGATCAGTCCGTTCCGCATCAGAGCCTCCCGAGCCGAAGCGATCATGGCCGAGCGTCCGACTCGTGCGCCGATGATACGCAACCCGGCTGTCCTTCGCCAAAGCCATGTCCGGCAGTCAAGTGGCGGTGGTGGCACGCCCAAAAGGAGATGGCCCTGGCGCTTCAGCTCGTAGAGGCGCTCGCTGATGACTGGGACCCGAAGGAGTCGCCGCAGATATGGTTCGGTCAGGGAGTTCAACAGGAACTAGACTAATGTGCGCGGGACTGCCTCCGGCCCCCTCTGCCTTCGTCGTGTAGCGCCTTTCAGGAGCACTATGGCTTTCGGCGTGAATCGCACAACAGTGTAACCGAGCGAAGAAACCTCGCCTTGCCGAATCCGCCGCATGCTCCTGTGGCGGCGCTCGTCGGCCACGGGGTACTGCGCCGCTCGGCGATCCCCCGTCCGGCGCTCCATGAGCACCTTCACACCACGCAGGCCGGCGAAAGCCCGCTGGAGATGGTCGCGGAGCGCCGTGTCGTTTGGGCGCACGACGATGAGCACTTCGACATCCGGAAATGACTTTGATGGAAGGAGTTCGAGGAGCCGTTTTTGGTGATATGCGCAGATGCAGTGTGTCGTCGCGGGGTTGTAGAATGGCTCGCGCTCACCTAGATCGCTAGGCCGGCCCTCGCTCTCGCACCACGCGCAGATTGCTTTCATCTTGACGATGCGATTGTGCCAATGCCGTGCCAGCGCAACTGCACTCCCGGAGGTGACCTGACCCTTGATCGAGCGTATGACCTTCGGCAGGCTTCGCCCGCCCCGGGCGAGAGCGCCGCCGGATGTAGGCCCATGAGCGGGCCACCGATCGCCGACATCGGCGCCTCGCCCGGTATATGCTGTCGCGGTTGTGCGAGTGCGAGGAGACGACAGCCTGGCCCCCCATGCAACCGGATCGCGGGCTCCTTCCTATCGTGCGTACCTGGCGCTGGCGGCGGCGGGGTTCCAGCGATACGCGACCTATCGCCAGGCGACGGTGGCGGCTGTCGTCACCAACTCGGTGTTCGGATTCCTCCGCTTCGCCGTGATGCTAGCCGTCATCGACGCGGGCACCCGCACCGTGGCCGGCTATGACAACCGACAGCTGGCCACCTTCGTCTGGGCGGGGCAGGGGTTGATCGGCGTGGTTCTCCTGTGGGCGCTGCCCGAGTTCGCCGAGCGCATCCGCACCGGCGACGTGATCACCGATCTTCTGCGCCCGATCGACCCGATGTCGCAGCTGCTCGCCGCCGATCTCGGCCGGGCCGGCTACGCCGTTCTCACGCGCTTCGTGGTGCCGGTGGTCGTGGGCGCGCTCGTATTCGACCTGTATGCGCCGAGGCGCCAGGTCACCTACGCGCTGTTCGCGTGCTCGACGCTCCTGGCCACGCTCGTCTGCTTCTCCTGCCGCTACCTCGTGAACGCCGCGGCGTACTGGCTGCTCGACGTCCGCGGCCCCCAAACCGCCTGGACGCTGACGTCGGGGATATTCGGCGGGCTGTACTTCCCTGTCTGGTTCTTTCCGGACGCGATGGCGATTGGGCTGATCGTCGCCACCCCGTTCCCGTCGGTCATCCAGATTCCTCTCGACATCCTCGTCGAGCGCGGCTCGCCCGCGGTGCAGCTCGGGTTGCTCGGCGTGCAGGCCGGCTGGGTCGTAACACTCCTCGCCCTGTGCCGCTGGGTGCAGAGGCGCGGCGAGCGCAAGCTGGTGATCCAGGGTGGCTAATTCCACGCTGATGGCGTACCGTCATCTGTTGGCGGCGCAGGTGCGGAGCCAGGCGCAGTACCGCGCGTCGCTCGCCGTCGATGTGACAGGCAGCGTGCTGTTCGGTGTCCTCGACATCGTGAGCGTTGTGGTGCTCTTCCGGGTGACCCCAACGTTGGGCGGCTTCGGCTTCGCCGAAGTCTTCCTGATGACGGCGCTGGCCAGCTGCGCCTTCGCGACGGCCGACCTGATGGTGGGCAACGTGGAGCGCCTGCGCCAGTACGTGCGCAGCGGTCTCTTCGACGCGCTGCTCGTCCGACCGCTGAGCTCGCTTGCCCAGCTGGTCGCGATGGACGTGGCGACGCGGCGGGTCGGGCGGGTGGCGTTCGGCGTCGTCATGCTGGTTCTGGCCGCGGCCAACGCGCCGATGGAGCTCACGCTAGCGCGGCTGGCGCTGCTGACGGTGACGCCTATAGCCGGGGCTCTGATCTTCGGGGCGGTCTTCGTGGCCACAGCCACGGTGGCCTTCTGGTGGATCGAGTCCGGCGAGATTGCCAACGGCCTGACCTACGGCGGCCTCAACTTCACGCAATATCCGATCACGATCTACGGCGCGCTGTTCCGCCGGCTGTTCGCCTACGCCGTTGGGTTCGCCTTCGTGGCGTATTATCCGACGCTGGCGCTGCTCGACCGCCCCGATCCGCTCGGCGCGCCGACGTTCCTCGGCTATGCTGCGCCGGCCGTAGCGGTCATGGCGGCCGTTGCCGCCGGACTCCTGTGGCAGACGGGCGTTCGGCACTATCGGAGCACCGGCTCGTGACCGTGATCGAGGCGAGCGGGCTCCGCAAGGAGTTCACCGTCCGCGTGAAATCGGGATGGCTGCGCCGCCGCACGCGGATCGTCGCCGCCGTCGACGGCATCGCTCTCAGCGTAGAGCGCGGGGAGATGGTGGGCTACATCGGCCCGAACGGCGCCGGCAAGTCGACAACCCTGAAGATGCTGACGGGCGTCCTCTACCCGTCCGCGGGGCAGGTGAGGGTCTGCGGCCTCGAGCCGGTGCCTCAGCGCACGCGGCTGGCGCTGCGGATCGGCGTCGTCTTCGGGCAGCGGTCGCAGCTCTGGTGGGACCTGCCACTGCGGGACTCGTTCGCGCTGCTGCGTCACGTCTACGCGGTGCCGGCCACGGAGCACGCCGGCCGGCTGGCCCACTGCCGGCGGCTACTCGATCTCGACGCCTTCCTCGACGTCCCAGTCCGGCAGCTCTCGCTCGGCCAGCGGATGCGGGGCGAGCTCACGGCCGCACTCCTCCACGGGCCCGAGGTATTGTTCCTCGACGAGCCGACGATCGGGCTCGACTTGGTGAGCAAGCAAGCCGTGCGCGCGTTCCTCGCCGCGCTGGGCGCCGCCGGCGATACGACGATCCTGCTGACGACGCACGATCTCGCCGACATCGAGCGGCTGTGCCGGCGCCTCGTCGTGATCGATCAGGGTCGTATCGTGCACGATGGCTCACTGGATGAGCTCCACGCCCGGTACGGCTCCCGCCGCCGCCTGGTCGTCGATCTCGACGAGCCGCTGGCGGCTCCGCTGGCGCTGCCGGGGGTGACGGTGGAGTCGACGCAGGCTAACGGGCGGCGGATCACATACGCGCTGGACGGCACCACGGCGGCGGGAGATCTCGTGAGTCGGCTCGTGGAAGCGGCGGCACTACGTGACATCTCAGTGCTCGAGCCCGACATCGAAGACGTCGTGGCCCGACTCTACACGCGCCAGGCCGCGCCGTGACCACCGGAAGCCCGCTCATGTCGCCGCCCGCCTAGCCTCGGTCGGCGCCCATGCGTATATCAGCGTGACGCCGCGGAGGGCGTAGTGAAGGCTCCCGTCGTCGCCTGCCAGGTGGCCAGTCACCACTACGTCATTGACGACTGCTGGTCCCCGGGCTACTGTCACCCGTGCTTCTGACACCCGTCGGAGTCCAACCCGAAAGGAGGCCGAACCGACTGAGCTGACAAATCGATCGGGATAATCGCCCGGAAGTCGAGGAGATCCGCCATGCCCGAACAGCAGAATCTGCAGCTTGCTCGCGAAAGCATCGAAGCCTGGAGCGCTCACGATCCCAGCCGCCTCGCCAAGATTGTCGATGAGAAGTTCGTCGCCGAGAGCGACACGCTGCCGGCTCGGATCAACGGCTCCGAGGAATTGGCCCAGTTCATGAGCGTATACGTCACCGCCTTTCCCGACCTTCACTTCGAGATAGAGCAGCAGCTCGCAGACGGTGATTTCGTTGTCACTCGCTGGATCGCCACGGGCACGCATCGCGGAGCTCTGATGGGTATCCAGCCGACCAATCGTCGAGCGGTGACACATGGCTGTACGGTGTCCGAATTCAGAAATAGCAAGGGCGTCCACGACTGGATCTACTGGGATTCGGGCAATCTCCTTCGGCAGCTTGGCGTCTTGCCGGGCTCAAAATAGCCTGGGCCATGAGACCACATCCATCGACCCCGTTAAGCCGCCAACTCCATCGAAGGACTTCAATCTGCGCGTGGATCGGGTAGCATTGGCGGTACCAAGTACAACTAGAGGAGGCCTCCATGATGAACGACGCGAGCACGCCGATCGGACGGCCGGCAGCCGTGAACCCTCCGGGCAAGCTGGCGTACGCGACGCCGACCACAGCCCCCCTGGTGGCGGGCCGGCGCTCCTTCTTCAAGTACCGCGACCTCGGCGTCACGGCCGCGAGCAGCGGGAAGATCCGCGCTCAGGTAACGATCGGGGCCGAAGGGATGACGCAGCCGACGGGTTGGCACTACCACGTCTGCGAGGGCCAGTTCGTGTACATGCTCAGTGGATGGGTTGACCTGGAGTTCGAGGACGGCCAGAAACTGCGTATCCAGTCGGGCGAGTCGCTTTACATCCCGGGCGGCCTGCGGCACAACGAGACGGCGGCATCAAGAGACCTCGAGCTCCTGGAGATCTCCGTTCCCGCGGACATGGGCACCGTGGCCTGCGATCCGCCCGAGGGGTGGTCCAGGAGCGCGTGAGGCCGCGCTACAACTGCCTGCTCTCGGGCAGACGCGAACCCTCCTGAGACCGAAAAGCCGTCACTCGTGATGCTTGCGATAGCGCAGCCTGCGGTCACCGAGTCTCCGGCGACGTGAGTGCTGCCATGAGCCTGGCAGCCCTGCTCATCAGCATCCTTGCTCTAGCGCTATCTGGGTTTACCTTTTGGTGGCACAACTGGCGGCCGGGCAAGCTGCGTGTCGGGACGCCCCACACGTACGCGGGCCACACGGCTGCGGATAAGCTCTTGCTTGAGTTCCCGTTCGTCTTCTTCAACAAGGGCGCCAAGACTGTCATTGTCGATAACCTACGGGTGCGGCTGCCGGAGCAGGACGGAGAACCATTGACGTTCGTTGCCACGGTAGAGCGGCTGGGCACTGACACCGGGCGCGCGTCTGCTACGCCTTTCTTTGTCGGCCCTGGGCAGGCGGTCCGCATGATTTGTGAGTTCCAGCGCAATCCCGGAGGTAACCGGCTGACCGCGCGGCACTGCATCGTCCAGCTTGACGCGCGTCTCAACGGCCTCACGCAGTGGACGCCTATACACGAGTTTCCACTGAACGTAACCGAGGATGCCCTCGCAATGCTATCTAGGTTCCTTGTTGTCCGGGAGAACAAACTAGAATCCTGAACGGACTGGCTCTACTCCGTCTCTGCCTCCATTGCGCGTCCCCCTTGTTGAGTGCCGCCCCCGCCGCGCGCTGCACACCGCCCGCCACAGCGTCGACTGCCAGGCCGGGCCCTCAACGATCGCGGGCCTCCTTGACACACGTCTCGGATGCTTGCGCCTGAGCGTCGGGCAGGGCTATGAGCACGCCGCATAGCGAGACGGCGACCAGGGCCGGCATCATGATCGTCCCAGGAGTCGAGCCACCCGTGCAGGAGTGGAAGCTCGGGCTCGCGGGGGTCGCGGAGCGCGAAACCGAGGGCAGCGCCGACCTCGGTCTACGCCGTCAACATGAAAACGCTCGACCGTCAGATCCGGTCCAAGACGGCACTCGCTCATCAGTCGGGGTGTGCTGAACAGCCACACTCTCCCAATCGACTTGACGCCCTCGTCGCGATTTTCGAGACTTGGTGCTGATCCAGCCGGGCCTGGCATTGCCTCTGCAGTGGGCGTCCGCGTTGATGGGCAGCGCGTGAGTACGGCCCCCGGCTCGCGAGAAGCGAGAGTTGAGGAGTGGCTACCATGATGAGTGTGACTGTGCACATGGGGTGGCAGATCGAGTCTCGATCCTACAAAGCAGACGGCAATCGCTGGTGGCCCAGGGCGCTGGTGAGTGTCTTCGAAGAGGGCAGGTTGGGCACGCACGACGTGCGGGCATTGCTCAGTGTGACGTTCGACACCGTGCGGGAGGCCGATGACTTCGCCATCAAGATGGCGAAGACGTGGATCCAGGATAGGTACTACCCGCTGATCCCGGCGAGCTCCCTGGCCAGGGCGACGCACGAGCGCGTGTCGTAGGTGCTCGCGAGCCGCTGCTTGTTGGTGGCGAGACTGCCCACGTTGTACATCTCGAAGAGGAGCTGGCGCGATCCGAAGGAGTCACAGGCGTACTCCCAGGCCAGCTTGAGTAGACGAAAGCGCTCCGGCGCTCCCTCATCGTGGGCGACGAAATAGCGGTGCAGGTGCGGGCCGATGTCGGGATTGTGTAGATCAGCCTGACCCGGGGCCATCAGGAGCCCGGGACCGCAGAGCTCCCGGATGTGCTGCAACAGGGACGGATAGCGCTCGATGGCGAAGGTGCGGGCCGCCAGCGCCGTCGTTGGGTTGGGCAAGGCCAGGCCCGACGGCGAGCGGACCGGATTCGCCTCGGCCGCTTGAACGCAGGCCCGCAGAGTCTCAAGATAGACCATCGCATCAGCCAGAGCCGTCTGGATGGAGGGCTGCGCCGCGCTACCCAGGGAATCGGCGATCGCGGCGCAGATTCCGAGCAACACCTCGGCCTTGACGGCCATGCGCACCAGCACGTACCAGGGACCAAGGCCGACGGCGCCCTGAAAGAGTCGCGTCGCGAAGGCGAGGTCGAGAGTGGGGGATCGCCGCAGGTAGAAGACCCGCTCCCACGGGATGAACACGTCGTCGAACACCACGATGGAGTCCATCTCATCCCACGCGGGGCTGACCGGATGGTCCGCTGGATTCGTCGACGCCAGCGGCTCGCGACAGATGACGTGAACGCCCTCGGCGTTCACCGGCGTCGCAAAGTACACATCCTCCTCGGGCGCGAGGTCGGGCCGTGGCGGCGTCATGCAGAAAAGCTCGTTGGCATACGGGGCCTGCGTCCCCACTCCCTTGGCGCCTCGCACGATGAGGCCGCCGGGGCGCCGAGCCATCACCCGCAAGGGCTCCTGCTTGGACACGGGGTGATTGCGATGATGCAAGGGATCGCTGAAGACGGTCGCGATGCTGCGGTCGTTCTCGCGGCAGTATTCGAAATAGCGAGCGACGTGGTCAGCAAAGGCAGGGTCTTCCTTGCCCAGGAGATCGCGAATGTCGTAGAGCCCGAGCACCACCGTCGCCAGATGCTGGGGTAGGCGCGCCGCGACGCCGCCCGCCCGGCGTACCAGGCACTCGTACATGCGCCGCTGGAGCGCCAGATCGTCTACGGACCGGGGCGGCAGATAGGCGCGGCTCACGGGCTGGCCCGTGCTGGGCGACGGGAACGTCAAGAGCTCCTGGTACGCCGCGTCGTGCTGCAGGTCGTAGACGGCGGCCACGCTGCGAGCGCAGCCGGCTAGCGCGGGGTGGGTGGTGACGTCATCCACCCGCTCGCCCATGAGCCACAGGCGTCGCCCGTCTCTGAGGCTCTCCAGGTACTCCTGTCCTCGACGTATCGGCATGGCGACACCTCCTCGACGCGCGAGACACGCCGATAGTACACAATTCGCCGCGCCCGTGAGACCGCGCCGGAGAGAGCCGCGGGCGGGCGAGTGGGTCGACCGAGGCGAGCGGCTACGCCCTGACGGGAGGCTGCCCGGCGAGCGTGGTCCGGCGCACGTCGCGAACCTCGCGATGGTCGAAGCGCCGCGCTCGGTGCATCGTCGCGCGGTTGTCCCACATGACCAGGTCACCCGGCTTCCACGCGTGCGAATACACGAACTCCCGCTGCGTCGCGTGCTCGGTGAGGTCGCGCAGGAACACGCGCGCCTCGGGGACGGTCCACCCGACGATGGCCCCCGCGTGCGCAGAAAGGAACAGCGACGGACGGCCGGTGACCGGGTGCCGGCGCACTAGAGGGTGGCGTACCGGCGCGAAAGCCGCGATTTCCTCGGTGGTGAGATCGACGAAGCCAATCGCTTCGCGCGAGTAGACCAGGGAATGCTCGCAGATCAAATCAGCGACCTCGGCCTTAGTGCGCTCGTCGAGAGCATCGTAGGCGGCGCGCATGTCGGCAAACTCGGTGTTGGCGCCCCACGACGGAATGACGCGGCCGGAGAGCAGCGAGTACTTGGCCGGCGCCGGGCGGAAGGAGCTGTCGGAATGCCACAGCCGATCGCCCAGCTTGAAGAACCACACGCGATCATCGGCCGACATGATGTTGCCCTGGCGGTCCAGATTCGAGAAATCCGCGATGCCCGGGCCGAGACGATGGTCCTCGCGCTTGCGGATGTGGCCGGGGCTCTTGTAGCTCTCGAGCTCCCCGAAGTTGAGCGTGAAGGCGATCTGCTGCTCGTCCGTGAGGTGCTGATCGCGAAAGACGAGCACGGCGTGCGCATTCATCCCGGCCTCGATCGCCGCCACGTCCGTGCGGTCGATCGGTCTGGTGATGTCTAGGCCCGAGACCTCTCCCGCGAACGAATCGGGCAGCGGGCGGATCGATATGGCCATGATCACTCCTCAGCCATGAGCCGCGGTCACAAGCTGTCGAGGCCGCTCGCCCATCGCCGGCAGATGTGATGGGCGATCGCGATGGGCGCTGGTAAGGAAGCCTGCGCCGGATCGTCGGCGCTGGTGGCGGCGCGCGCCACCATCTCCCGGATCTCGTCGCGGTGGAACCAGCGCGCCTCGGCGAGCTCCTCCGGGTCGACCGTGATCTCCTCGGTGAGCGCCTCGGCGAGAAAACCGATCATCAGGCTCGATGGAAACGGCCACGGCTGCGCCGCCAGGTAGCGCACGCGCCCGCAACGGACGCCCGACTCCTCCCGCACCTCGCGGCGCACGGCTTCCTCCAGGGTTTCGCCCGGCTCGACGAAACCGGCGAGGCATGAGAAGCGAGCGCCCGCGCGCCGCCGGTTGCGGCCGAGCAGGGCGCGGTCGCCGTGAATGGCGAGCATGATCACGACGGGATCGGTGCGCGGAAAGTGCGACGCGCGGCAATCCGGGCAGCGCCGCACCCAACCCGCCGACGCCACCTTCGTCGGCGATCCGCACTGGGCGCAGAAGCGGTGTCGGGCGTGCCAGTCGAGCAGGGAGCGGGCCTCGGCGAGGATGGCCGCCTCGCCGGTGGCGATGGCCGGAGCGAGGGCGCGCACGTCGATCAGCTCGGTGTCGATGTCGGGGGCGACGTTCGCGCCGGCCGCGTCGATCGCGAAGTGCGCGCGCCCGTCGCCGAGACCGAGAAAGATCAGCCACGCGCCCGCGTCGATCTGATCGCGCCACTGCGCCACGGGTTGCCAGTCGAGTGCCGGCGCCGCCTTGCCCCGCGTGAACGGCTTCAAGTCGCGCAGCGCCAGGATGCGAGTTTCTTTGGCGTCGAGCAGCCCGGCGATCCACTCGCGGTCTTCCCGGCGCTCGCTGGCCCGGTCCAGCGGGTTTCCGCCGAAGCAGTAGATGTCTTCCACGGCTACTGATCCAACTTCACCGCCCGGCCCGTGGCGGAAGACCGCTCGATCGCCTCGATCAGCTTGTGGCGCTGGACGGCCAGATTGAAATCGACGTCGAAGGACCCACCGCCGCGCAGGGCGTCCGCCGCGCGCGCGTAGGCCTGGGCGACGTTGTAGGGCTGGCCGCCGGGAGTGCCCTCGGGAGCGAGCTTGTATTTCGCCGGCACCGGCATCGGAGCCATGGGCTCCTTGCCTTGGCCCGCGTGCATCTGATTCGGCCCGAGGCTGAGCGCGCCGTTTGCGCGGATGACCAGGGCGCCCTCCCGCCCGTAGATCTCGAGCCGGTTACCGCCGGGATTCGAGGGAACCGCGGCCACGTTGATCGACACTTCGGTGCCGCTCACCGTGCGGCCGACGACGTTGATGCTGTCCGGCGAATCGACCGGGACCGGCTTGCCTTCGAGCGTGCGCCACTCCGGGATTCGGGTCGACACGCGAGCCGAGAGCTCGGCAAACTCGCCGAGCACGGCGCACAGGGCGTCGATCGCGTGGCCGCCGGCGATGGTCAGCGTGTTGGCGCCGTTGGCGCGCACGCCCTGCCAGATGCGGCCGGGGCCCCGCTGCAGCTGGGCCTGGGCCACCGTGTTCAGGTTCGCCGTGAGCACCTCGCCGACGTAGCCCGCCTTGATGAGGTCACGCGCGTACAGAATCGTCGGGTCGCTGCGCGCCTGCAGGCCGACGATGGTCTTCAGAGAGCGCCGGAGGGCGAGACCGGCCATTTCTTCCGCCTCGGCCAGATTGGCGCCGAGCGGCCACTCGCAGAAGACTGGCTTTCCGGCCTGCAGGCCGGCCATGACCAGCTCCCGGTGACCGGGCACTCGCACGCAGACGACGATGAGGTCGACCTCCGGATGCGCGGCCATGTCGCTGAACCGATGGAATCCACGCTCGGCGCCAAATGCTGCCGCAGAGGCCTTGGCGGTGTCCTCGTGCGAGGTGCAGACCGCCTTCAGCTGATAGTCGGGCAGAGCCTTGAGGGCGGGAACGTGGGCGTTGGCGCCCCAGCCGCTGCCGCCTTGTGTCACGGTTGCGCCCACGATTCCGACTCGAATCTTGTCCGTCATCTGAACCTCCCGGTTCGTCCGTTTGGCGAGAGCGCAGCGCCTCCCGCTCGGCGAGCTGCTCGCGCTCTTGGAAGGCGCATTGTAGCAGTCTAGCGGGAGCTCTGAGCCGTGTCGGGTTGCTCGCGGTCGCGCGCGGGGAACACGGAGTCGTCCGTTACGACGCCCGCGGGCTGGAACCCACGATGTAGGTGATCCCGCTGTCGAGGACGGCATTGAGGATCGTCTCCGCCTGCTGGTCGCTGACGTCACGGCCGCGCGGGGCGCCGCGGAGCTCCATGGCCCCGTAGCCCAGCATGGTGACCTGCAGGCCCGTCCGTCCGAGCTGGCGCTTGGGTAGCTCACTCATCTTATGTCTCCCCGGCTCAGGCGGCGGCGACCTTGACGGCCACTCGCAGTCCGAGCTTGGCGAGCTGGATGGCGGCGTCGAGGACGTCCGCCCACCGTTGTCGAGCCGCCGCGTCCAGCGTGGCGCTTCGCAGCAAGACCTTCAGCGCCGCGACCTCATCGGCCGTGAACGGGACGGTCTTCCTGATCGCATCGTTGTAGGTGTTCGCCAGGGCCACGTACAGCGTCGCGCGCGTGGCCAGGAGCGCGGCGGTGATCTCGGGGAAGCCGCGAAACTCCTGGATCTTCTTGCTCGTATCCTCGATGCTGTCCAGGATCTGGGTTTGGCGGGCGCGGATATCGGGCGTCGGCGCCACGTCGAATGGCACATTCCCGAGGCGATCGACCAGATTCTGTGCCTCCGTTCGTCCGGCCTCCACGCGATCGGCCAACTTCTTGATCAAGGCGCCGGCATCCTTCGCCGTGTCCCCGATGTCCTTGACGAGGCCGTCGTTCCCTTGCAGGAAGTCGAGGATGCCCCTTGCGGTCGTCTGAATCGCCATCGCGCGTCTCCTTCACCGACCGGCATCGATCGAGCTTATCGCTTCACCCGCTCCAGCAAGTCGATCAGGTCCTGCGTCGCCGAACGGACCTGGGGACCGGTCTCGCCGCCGCCGCCGAGGACGCCGGCGGAGAGGGCCTTCTCGAGGATATCGTTGACCTTGCGCGCCTTCTTCAGGGACGCGTCGAGTCGATCGGTGCCGCCGGGCACTTGCTCTGCGATGGCCTGGACCAGTGCGGCGTCCACGGAGGCGAGCGCGGACTTCCGGGCGAAGGCCTCCACCTCGGCCTGAAGCTTCTGCATCGACTGCCACGACGTATCGAGCTGCGCCGCCAGGGCGCGCAGGGTCAGAAAGTCCTCGTCGAACTGGTCCCGCACCTTGTGGTCGAGCCCGGTGTGATCGGCCAGATAGACCCGACCGATCATGTAGGCGACGTCGTGGGCTTCCCCGCCTGTCTTCGCCCGCCAGCTCTGGTTGGAGGAAAAGATGAGCGCGTGCTCGTGCTCCTTGGCCTGCTGGAGCTTCAGCGCCTGGTCGACGTCCGCGCGCGCGCTCGTCAAGCTCGTGATGCGCTCCTCGGTTGCGGCGCGGAAGGCTTTCATCTGGGCGGTGGCGTCATTGATCTTCTTGCCTTCCAGGGCGATCAGCTCCCGGACGGCGTCGCTGTGGATGGCGGAGCAGGCGGTCGTGAACAGCACGCTGACCAGCAGCCCCAGCAGCCGTGTGTCGTATCGTGACGGGCGGCGCGCGGTGTGTGGCAATCGGCTCATCGCTGGATCTCTCGAATCGCGTCGGCGATTTCTCTCACGTCCTGGGGCGCCACGGTCACGTCAATGTCGAGGTATCGCTTGACGGTGGCGTTGATCTGGCGCAGGGCCCCCACGTTCTTTGCGTATGCGTCGAATGCGGCGCGCTCACGGGGAGCCGCGTGGGCCGCTCGATCGACCGAGGCAGCGACCGCGTTGACCAGGCGAGGCAGGCGCCGCACCAGCTGGTCCATGTCCGCACTGCCCTGGGTGAAGACGGCGCCGCCTGCGGGATCGTCGCCGCGGCGTCCTGGCAGACCGGCCAGGCGTATCTCGTTGACCACCGCGAGCACCTCTTTGCCAAGCACAGCGGCGGAGGCCCCGGCATAGGCGGCATCGGCGGCGGCGGGGTCCACTCCCGCCTCGCGCTTACCGGGCGGATTCGTGGTGGCCCATAGAAGGGCCAAGTCGAGCCCGGCGCGATACTGCACGTAGCGGTTCAATTGGTCGAACCGATCGCTGACCGTGCCGACGAGCTCTCCGTACTGTCTCATGACCTTCGCGTTCTCGGCGTAGCTCCGGTCGAGTGACACCAGCGCTTGCTTCACCTCGGGCGGGGTGGCGCATCCGACCGCGAACAGCAGAACGGAAACCAAGAACGCGCGCATGAATCTCATCCAAGGCCTCCTTGTGGGCTATCTTCCACGCGGGGCCCGATCGCAAGCTCTGTCACGACACGAGGCCGCCCCTACGCTGAATTCCGCGTAGCATAGCACCGGGGTCGGGGGATTCTTCCCGCGGCCCGGGCGAAGGAGAAAGGCCATGAGGGACACCACGCATTGGGTCGGCACCTGGACGGCAACCCCCGCGCCCGGCGAGGGCGCCGCCTTCAGCAATCACACGCTGCGGATGATCCCGCGCGTCAGCATCGGAGGGAGCGTGCTGCGCGTGCGCATCTCGAACGCGTATGGCACTCGCCCGCTGGCGATCGGCGCGGCGCGCGTCGGCGTGCGCAGCACGGGGCCGGCCGTCGTGGCCGGCTCCAATCGCCGGCTGACCTTCAGCGGCGAGCCGAGCGCGACGATCGCCGCGGGCGCGCTGGTCGTCAGCGATCCGGTCCGGCTGGAGTTCGCGCCGCTGTCGGATCTGGCCGTCAGCGTGCACCTGCCGGGCGATCTGCCGGCGAGCTTCGGGATCACCGGGCGCTACGCGCGGCAGACCAACTACGTCTCGCCGCCGGGGGATTTCGCCGCCGAAGAGGTCATGCCGGTCGGTCGCCTTACCGACGATTGGTACTTCGTCTGCGGCGTCGACGTCGTCGCGCCCAGAGAGACGGGCGCGGTCGTCGCGGTCGGAGACTCGCTGACCGACGCCAACATATCGACCCACGACGGCCATCACAGCTGGCCCTCGCAGCTGGCGCGCCGGCTCATGGCGCGTCAGAGCGGCCGCCCGATGGCGGTGATGAACCAGGGACTCGGAGGCAATCGCATCTTGCACGATATCCGTGGCGACAGCGGCCTGCGCCGTTTCGACCGCGACGTGCTCGCCCAGCCCGGCGTCACCCATGCCGTCATCATGCTCGGCACCAACGATCTGCGGAACCGACCCGGCAAGGCCGACGAAGAGGTCACCGCGCCGCAGATGATCGCGGGGCTCAAACAGCTCGCCGTGCGCGGCCAGGCGCGCGGGATCACGGTCATCGGAGGCACCCTCACGCCGTTCGAGAACGAGACCTTCCTGCCCGGCGCCTGGAATCCGAGGCGCGAGGCGGTGCGCCAGGCGGTCAACGAGTGGCTGCGTAAGGACGAGGCCTTCGACGCGATCGTCGATTTCGATCGGGCGTTGCGCGACCCCGACCATCCGACGCGGATGCAGCCGATCTACGATTGCGGCGACCACCTCCACCCGAGCGACCTGGGCTATCGTACGATGGGTGACGCCATCGATCTGTCGCTGTTTGGGTGACCGAGGGGCGCACCGGCTACGCCGGGGCGGCCCCGAGCGCGGGGGGCTTGGGGGGCCCTTCGAGGTCCCCCATCTCATTCGGGCGGCGCCGATCGCGACAAGAAAGGGACCGGCATGATCACCAAGTTCGACAGCCTGTACGCCGGGCACATAGACATGGACGACATCGGCTACGGCGGCACCGCCGTCAACAGCCGCGTGTTTCCGAACGAGCGCCTCGTCACCGCGCTCGCGAAGGCGCGCAACCTGGCGCGTCTGCTCGACCGGCGCGGGTACGACACCTTCTGGCTCGCCGAGCACCATTTCCAGCGCGAAGGCTACGAATGCATCCCGAACGTGCTCATGATGGCGCTCGACCTCGCGCACCAGACGGAGCGCCTGAGAATCGGATGCGGCTTCAACATCACGCCGATGTGGCATCCCCTCCGGCTCGCCGAGGACTTCGCCATGGCCGACGTGCTCACCGGCGGCCGGGTACGCTTCGGCGTCGGGCGCGGCTATCACACACGCGAGGTCGACACCTTTGGGTCTCCGCTGCTCGAGCAGGCCGCCAACCGCGAGCTCTTCGAGGAACAGGTCGAGATCATCTTCAAGGCGTTCAAGGACGCCGCGTTTTCCCACGAGGGGAAGCACTACACCATTCCCGCGCGCGTCCCGTATCGCGGCTACGATCTGAAGGACCTGACCCTGGTGCCGCGGCCCGTTCATCCCGTGGAGTGCTGGCAGCCCATCCAGAGCGCGACGCCGCGCGGCCTCGACTTCATGGCCAGGCACGGAATCAAGGGGCTCATCGGAGGCGGCGTGGCCGAGGGGGGCGCCATGCGCGCCGTCGTCGAGGCCTACCGCGATGCCTGGCGCCGCGCCGGGCGCGAGACCGAGCTGGGCGAGGGCCTCTGCATCGGATTCCACTTCCAGCTCGCCGCGACGAAGGAAGAAGCCATCAAGGCCGCCGCGGGGTACTTCGAAGAGAACCTCAAGATGTTCGGGCCCCTGCGCCTGGTCCGCTCGCTCTCGCCGGAGCAGATCGACGCGATGGCCGATCCGAGGCGAGCGCCGTACGCCGGTCTTCCCACGATCGAAGAAGCGGCCGCCAGTGGCGCCTACCTCTGCGGTCCGCCGGCGCAGATCATCGAGACGCTCATGCGGGTGGAGAAGGATTATCCCGGGCTCGAACGCGTGTCGGTCAGCCATCCGATCGGCGCGCCGGAGTCGATGATGCTCGAGCAGCTCGAGTGGTTCGCGGCCGAGGTCATGCCGGCCTTCACCCGACGGGCGCGCTGAAGACGTCGGGCCAATGTCCGACGTGCTTCGTCCCGCGGCGGCGAGCGCGCTCGAGGCCTGGCGCCATCGGGTGAGCGCCAATCGCGAGCAGGCCGAGCGCCTGCGCGAGGGCACGCCGCCGCGCGACTTCTACGCCGCCGTCGCTTCCGACTTTCGCGCGGACCCGCACAGGACGGACGAGCCGTCGCTCGATCTCTTGCGCTCGCTGGTGCGGCCGGGTGAGACGTGGCTCGACATCGGCGCCGGCGGCGGGCGCTACGCCTTGCCCCTGGCGCTCCAGGCGAAGAGCGTCATCGCGGTCGAGCCGTCCGAAGGGATGCGCCACGTGCTGCAGGCGGGCATGAGCGAGCAGGGGATCTCGAACATCGAGATCCTCCCGGCCCGCTGGCCGATGCAACGAGCGCCGACCGCCGACGTGGCGCTCATCGCGCACCTCGGCTACGACATCGAGGAGATCGGCCCCTTTCTCGACGCCGCCGAGGCCTCCGCGCTCCGTCTCTGCGTGGCCGTGCTCGTGACGCCGTCGCCGCCTCACCCGGCCGAGCGCTTCTGGCCGCCCATCCATGGCGAGGCGCGCGTCTCGTTGCCGTCCCTCACCGAGTTCCTCACGCTGCTGCTGGCGCGCGGCCGCCTCTTCGAGCTCCGCCTCTTCGCGCGCGAGCCGCTGTTGCACGCCGACCGCGCTGGCCCGCTCCGGTGGCTCTACCAGCAGCTCTTCGTCACGCCCGATACCGAAAAGGGGCAGCGGCTCGCCGCGCTGGCCCGCGATTCGATCACGAGCCGAGACGGGCGCTGGGCGCTCTCGTGGAGCCCGGTGCCCGTCGTCGGGATCGTGACGTGGCGCCCTCGCGACTGAGCGTTCACCAGGGAGAAACCATGCGCGATCCCCAGGCCCTCATGAGCACCGAGCAGCTCGCGAAGCTCCTCGGTCAGCCGAGCGTGCGCGTCTACGATTGCACGACCTATCTCGAGACTCCGCCGCCGGGGAGCGACGACCCGTACGTCGCCGTGCCCGGACGCCGGACTTACGAGGAGGCGCACATTCCCGGCGCCGACTTCCTCGACTTGCAGGGCGAGTTCTCGGATGCGACCACGCGGCTGCGCTTCATGATGCCGGCGACGGCGCAGCTCGAGACGGCCTTCGGCCGTCACGGTCTCGGCGCGGACAGCCGAGTCGTGCTCTACAGCATCGGGACGATGATGTGGGCGACGCGCTTCTGGTGGATGCTCCGGTCGCTCGGCTTCGACCAGGCGGCCGTGCTGGACGGCGGGTTCGACAAGTGGATGGCCGAGGGCCAACCGACGGAGAGCGGCCCGGCGCGGGGCTATCCGCCCGCCACCTTCAAGGCCGCGCCGCGCCCTGGCTTCTTCGTCGACAAACGCGCGGTCCTCGCCGCAACCAAGGAGCGCGGCACCGTCATCGTCAACGCGCTCGGACCTCAGTTCCACAAGGGCCTGGACCCCAGCCGGTACGGCCGTCCGGGCCGGGTCCCGGGCAGCGTCAACGTTCCCGCTGCGACCCTTGTGAACGCCGCGGGGAAGGACTTCACGGCGCTGGTGGACGCCGAAGCCAAGTTCGCGGCGCAGGGCGTCACCAGGGACAAGCGGGTGATCTGCTATTGCGGTGGCGGGATCTCGGCCACCATCGACCTGTTCCTGCTCCACCAGCTCGGCCATGCCGCGCTCACGCTCTACGACGGCTCCATGGGAGAGTGGGCGAAGGATCCATCGTTGCCGATCGAGACGGACTGACCCGGAGGAGAGCATGACGGCCACCGACATCAAGGGACTCGACGTATCCACGAAGTCGTCGGACGCGCTGGCCGCGTACGAGCGGGGCCTCGATCTGTTCCTTCGCTGGCGCGGTGGAGCCGTGGAAGCGCTGGATGCCGCCGTGCTGAGCGACCCGCGGTTCGCGCTGGCTCACTGCACGAAGTCCTACATCGCCTGGCGCATGGGTCGCGCTGACCTGGCCATCGCCGCAGCCCGTCAGGCCACGGCGGCGGCCGACGACGCGCACCACGACCGCGAGCGCCTGCATGTCCAGGCGGTGGATGCCCTGCAGCGTGGTGACCACGTCGCCACGTACGACCGTCTGCGCCAGATCGCGGCCCACTACCCGACCGATCGGATCGCCGTGCGCATCATCGGCCTGAACTGCATCACGCAGGGCGACTATCGCGGCGGCATCGACATCGCGCGCCGGAGTCTCGAGGCGAGCCCGGACGAGCCGCAGTACCAGACGATGCTCGGATTCTTTCTGGAGCAGTCGGGACACAACGACGAGGGGCTCGCGATGAGCCTGCGCTCCCTCGCCCAGGATCCAACCAGCCTCTACACGTACCACGCGGTCGGCCACGCCTATCAGGCGCGGGGCGACTACCCGAACGCGCTCGAGACGTTCGAGCGAGCGGCTTCGCTCGAGCGCTATCCGCACCTGCTCTGGCATCTGGCCGAGGCCCAGGCGCTGCTCGGCCACGATCGCATGACGCGCGACTACTGGGCGTCCACCGCGCCGCCGCTTCCGGTGTACGAGCGCATCGCGCTCCTGTGGCGCCTCGAGGTGCTGCGCGGCGCGTCGGCGGATGCCGCGACGTGGCGCGACCTTGCAAAGCAGGGCGAGCGAGTCCTCGCCGACTACGCGGATTGGCAGACCACATGGATGCACCACTGGCTCGGCGTGGCGTTCGCGCGCGCCGGGGATTGGACGAGAGCGGGGCAGCAGCTCGAGCGGCTGCGTCGCATGCCCGCGGGGCGTCCAAGCGGCCACTGGTCGACTCTGGGGGTCGCGCTCCTCGAAGGCGAGATGGCGATCATCAAGGGCGATCTCGAAGCCGCGGTCCGGCTCATGGCGCCGGCGATCGATGATCTGCACGCGATGGGCGGCGGCAGCCGCGAACAGAAGGACATCTTCCGCGACACCTTCATGGAGCTCCATCGCCGGCTCGGTCACGTCGAGCGGGTGATCGAGCTGGCGCAGCAGCGCTTGCTCGCCAATCCCCATCACGCGCAATCGCTCGCCGCGCTCGCCTGGGCGTACGCGGAGAATGGCGACGCGGCCCTGCACCGCCAGGCCTGCCGGCAGCTTGTCCTCAGAGCCGAAGAGGCTGGACTTGCCCCGATGGCCCCTGAGCTGGTGGCCGCTCGGCGAGTGCTCGAGGTGGCCGCCTGACCTGAGGCCGACCGCTTGAAAGCCATCGTCATCAGGGAATTCGGCGGTCCCGATGTCTTGAGGTGGGAGGACGTCGAGACGCCGACCCCTGCGGCCGGCGAGGTGCTCGTCAGAGTTCACGCCGTCTCCGTCAACCGGACGCTCGATCTCCAGGTGCGGCAGGACGGCGGCAACTACGGCGTGACCTTACCGCTCGTCCTGGGCAACGATCCGTCGGGAGTGGTCGCCGCGGCGGGTCCCGAGGTCGACGCCGTGAAAATCGGTGACCGGGTGGCGGTCTTCGGCGGGGTCGGGTGTGGTCGCTGCCAGCACTGCACCGCTGGCCACCAGCGCCGCTGCGCGAGTCGGAGGATGCTGGGCGTCCAATGCTGGGGTGGATACGCGGAGTACGTCAAGGTCCCGGCCGTCAATTGCGTCCCGCTGTCCGAAGGGCTGGCGTTCGCCGAAGCGACGGTCATCGCGCGGCATTTTCCGCTGGCGTTCGGCGAGTGCCTTCAGGCCGATCTCAAGACTGGCGACTGGGCGCTCGTCATGGGCGCCGCCGGTGGCCTCGGCAGCTGTCTGGTGCAGGCCGCGAAGAGCTTGGGGGCGCACACGATCGCTGCCGCCGGGACGGACCGACGCGTCGAGCTCGCGCTGGGTCTCGGTGCCGATTTCGGCGTGAACTACCGCCGAGAGGATCTCCAGCGAGAGGTCGTGCGGATCACCGGAGGTCGCGGAGCGGACGTGGTGTTCGAGAACATCGGCGATCCTGCCCTCTGGCCGGGCGCGTTCAACAGCCTCGCGCCGGGGGGGCGGCTCGTGACCGTCGGCGCGCATGGCGGCGGGCTCGTCACACTCGACGTGAAACGTCTCTACCAGCAACGTCTTCGGGTCGTCAGTGGACTGGGTGCCGAGCGCCGAGAAGATCTGGAGCGCTCGTTTCAGCTGGCCAGTACGGGAATCTTCAGGGTTCTCGTCGACCGTGTCATGCCGCTGCGAGAAGCGGCGGCCGCCCATCGCCTCGTCGAGACGAACGAGCCACTCGGCAAGGTCATCCTCGACCCCACCGTGGGCTCATGAGGACCGCGAGCATGGATGTTGCCTGCATCCGCGTGCCGCGCAAGGCGTGACCGAGGGCGGAGACAGAGGAGGCGATGTCGTGACACCAGCGGGCGACGCTCAGGACACGCCGTTTCGTCTGGACGAGGCGACGATCGACGAGCTGCACGCGGCGATCAAGTCGGGGCGGACGACCTGCGTCGCGGTCGTTCAGGGGTACATCGAGCGCGTGCGGGCCTACAACGGTGTCGCCAGCCTGCTCGTGACCCAAGACGGGCTTCCCGTCCCCGAAGCGAAAGGCGCCGTGCGCGCGCTGGCGCCGCTATGCTTCCCGACGGAGACCGTCAAGGCTTCCACCGTGCTGCCCGACCTCCACAAGTACAAGGGCCCGGCCCTCGAATACGGCCGCATGGAGGCGACCGCTTCCGATCCCGACGTGGTGCAGCAGTACGGGATGATCGTCGGCAAGCCGAATGCGGGCCAGGTGAACGCGCTCGCGACGCTCAACATTCGTGGTGAGCGATCCGTGACCTGCCGGGGAGATTTCGACCGGCATCCCTCGGCGGGGCCGCTGCCGCCCGGCGCGCCCCCGGTCTGCGAGATGTTCCGCCGGCTTCCCGACGCGCTCGAGCGGGCGGCCGAGCTCGACGCGACGTACGGACGCCACCCCGATCTCGAGAAAATGCCCATGTACGGGGTCGTGTTCTCGTTCAAGGATCCGTTCGACACGAAGGACATGCGCACCACCGCCGGGGGCGACGCGCGCTACGACATCGACTTCCCGGCCCGCGATCACGTGCTGGTCGAGCAGCTCCGCAACAAGGGCGCGATCATCTTCGCCAAGGCCGTCAACACCGAATACAACGGGCGGGCTGGAAACCCGGGCGGGCGCCACGTGCCCGACAAGGTGCTGCCGTCGACGTTGGGCTATCAGCGCAGCACCTGGGGCGGCAATCCCGCGAATCCCTACGACACGACGCGCGCGGCTTCGCTGGGCTCGAGCTCGGGCTCCGGCGTCTCGGTCAGCGCCAATCTGGTGATGGCGAGCCTCGGCGAGGAGACGCGGGCCTCATGTCGCGGCCCGGCCAACCACAACGCGGTCGCGCTGATCCTGCCGCACAAGTCGATGCTGGGGTTCAACGGCGGGGCGATCGGCGCGGACATCTACTGCGACCGCAGCGGCATCCTGTGCCGCACGATCGCCGAGTGCGCCAGAGTCCTCGACGCGCTGAAGGACGACGTCGAAGGCTACTACGATCCGCGGGATCCCTACACGACGGTGCCGCGCTCGTCGGTGTCGAGCACGCCCTACGCGAGTCACGCGACGATGTCGGGAACACCCGGCGCGCTCGAGGGCGTGCGCATCGGCATCGTCCGGGAATCGATGGTGTACGCGCCCGGGTCGAAGACCGAGGAGCCGATCGTCACGGCCGCCGCCCGGGAGATCAAGACGATGCTCGGCGGCCGGTTGGGGGCGAGGCTCGTGGAGTCGTCCGATCCACTCTGGCCGCGCGATCCCGAGGTCGAGGCCATGACGACGGATTTCAGACGCGCGCTCACGCGGCTGGTGCCCATCATCATGCCGGACTTGCTGTTCAGGCTCGGGCGTGACGGGCGGCCTCTGTTCAAGGAGTTCGCGGCGTCGATCGTGCCGACCGAGTTCGTGCCTGGGAAAACCTTCGGCACGGGCACCTTGCAGCCGATCGACTACTGCGTCGCGCTCGCCGAAGGCCGCATCACGCCGCCGGCCAATTTCGACATCGCGACGATCCAGGAGCAGGAGCTCGCGATGGCGTTCCGGTTCCACGTCCCCCAATACCTCGGCCGGCGGGCGGCGGACTGGAAGGCGCGGGGATTCACCGAAACGCTCGTCGACTTTGCCGCGCTCAATGCGCGGTCGAAGTTCTGGGGCGACGATGGACGCGCGGCCTTCAAGAACTGGGAAGAGGTGACCGACCCGCGCAATCCCCTCGGCCAGCGCCAGGGGGTCGACGAGCGCATCATGCTCCGCGAGCTGCTGCGCCGGGTGGACATGATGGTCCTCATCGAAAACCGTCTGGACGCGCTGGTCCGACTGCACACGCCGTTTCCCCCGGGAAAGATCGGCGGCGCTTACCAGCCCGGCCTACCCGGCAATCTGCGGCTCGAGACGTTCTACGGGCCGAACGCGGGGTTGACGGAGGTCTTGATCCCGGCGGGCTATGTGACGACCGTCTACGATCCAGTCTGGGCCCTCAGCCCGGAGGGCACGCGCTACGTCCCGGTCCCATCGGACGTGCCGACGACCATTCCCGGGCCGGGGTTGCCCTTCGCGCTGGTGTTTCGCGCCGAGCCGGGCAGGGAGGACGTCCTTCTGAAGATCGCCTCGGCGTACGAGGCCGCGTCCCGGCGCCGGATTCCTCCGCCGGCGTTCGGTCCGCTCTAGGGCCCGTGGTCCTCACGTAGAGCTTCGACCAGATCGCCCAGGCGCGGCAGCTCGTCGAGCCCGTCGACGAGTCGCTCGACCTTCGCCACGCCGGCCGCGCTGAGCACCACCCCCGCCAGCTCTCGAAACTTGGACCGGACTTCGCTTTCACGATATGGATCCCGATAGTCGCCGCGCGCGCTCTCGCGGAGCCGCGTCACCTGGCGTCCGTCGGTGAGCGTGACGGTGACTCGCGCCGGCTTGAGTCGAGGCACGGAGGCGCTGAGATCGGGATCCTCGCGAACCGTGACGCGCCGGCGGAAGGCACCGATCGCGGGATCGCGAACGACCTCTTCGGTGAAGGCGTGGTACCCCGCGTTGCCTCGCAGGACCAGCGCGGCGGCCGCGTGGGGCAGGGAATACTTGGCCGCGAAGTAGTTGACCGGGTTGGGCTCGCGCATGTTCGCGGCGAAGCGGTAGGTCGCCACGTCGATGCGCTCGATGCTGGCGGGATGCGGCCGAAGCTCGGTGAGGATGTCCTCGAGCGCGTCCAGCGCCGCGTAGATCGGATTGCAGCACGCGCGAAGCCGGAAATAGTTGCGCGCGATCTCCCACCGCTGACCCAGCTCTTCCGTCACGGCCTCGGGCCGAAACCCGTCGCCGACCAGCTGGCCGAAGGACTCCTCGATCGCGTCGGCCTGTGCGGCGACACCCGCCAGCGCCAGCTCCGGCGCCAGGGTTCCGGCGAAGCCACTCATCCCTCCGGCGACGTTCAGCGCTGTCGCGCCCGCGACGGCATTGGTGTAGCCAGGTGTGAGCACCAGGACCGAGCCGATGCGAAGCGCGAGGCTCGTCTGATCACCGGCCAACCCGCGTAGCCGCGCCCCGGCGGCCACCGCGCCCAGCAAGGGCGCCTGGCCATTCTGATGGGCGATCCGCCGCGCCGTCAGCCCGGCGCCGAGCCGCGCGGCGACTTCGTAACCGAAGATGAGCGCGGCCAGCGTCTCCCGGCCCGAGCGGTCGAGCCATTCGCCACTCGCCAGCGCCGTCGGCAAGACCTGCACGGCACCCTGGCAGGAGACGTAGCGATGCCCCTCGCAGAGCTCGATCGAGCGTCCGGCCAGACCGTTGAGCAGCGCCGCCGTGCGCGGATCCGTCGCCGGCCAGCCCGGGGCGTAGACGGTCGCGCCTCGACCACCGGTTGCGGTCAAGCGCGCCCGCGCGCCGGCCACCTCGGGTTGCACCGAGCCGGCGAGGATCACGCCCAGCGTGTCCAGGAGCACGAGCTTGGCGTGAGTCTGAACCGCTCCGGGGATGGCCTCCCACGGGGTGCGAGCCACGAAGTGCGCCAGCTCCTCGATTGCTTTGCCCATCACGATCTCCGTCGTCGAACGCGAAAGTTTGTCGGCGGGTACGGCTGGCGGAAGTCTAGCAGACCTCTCCGGCGGAGGATTCGGCGGCGGCGCCGCGGCGATGCGGATCGGTCAGCGACCCGGGGACCAGTCCGGCGAAGGTACTCCCGCTCGGCGCACGGGGTCGGCGGCCGCGCTGCCAGGCGCCACGCCGAGGAGCAACGCGAGCTCGGCGAGCGCCGCTTCCACCTGCGCGGCGACGTGCTCGGTCTCCGCGGCGGAACGCTGATACGGATCGTTGATGGACGCCCGGGGCGGATGCAGGAGCGCGCCGAGCATCACGATCTTGTCGACGTATTCCGGGAAAGCCCTTCGCAGCTCGACGAAGTTTCGCGGCTCGAACAGCACGATGACGTCGCTCTCGCGCAGCATCGCCTCGCTCAGCGTGCGCGAGCGGTGTTCAGCGAGGCTCGCGCCTCGCGCCCGCGCGGCGGCTTGCACGTTGTCCGGCGAGCGACGGCCCTCCCGCGGGATGAAGCCGGCCGACTCGACCTTCAAGGACGGATAGTGCTTCCGGCACAGCGCCGCCGCCAGCGCGCTTCGACAGATATTGCCGGTGCACACGAACAGGATCCGGCTCGTCGACCCATGGGCCCTCAACTGCGGCACTTTCCAGGCGTGCTGTCGCAACGCGGCCTGGGCGTCGGCGCGGGCTTGCCGCCGGCTCTGCAACACGCTTCTTTTCTGCCGGAGGTACTCGGCGCTGCTCTTCAGCAGCGGCCCGGGATCGGTCCAAGCAAAGTGGTCCCAGCTCTCACGGCCGATGAGCAACCTCAAGAACGAAAACAGCTCGAGCCCGCGCGACACGCCCGACCGACGGATCTGGCGCGCGATCCAATCGAGATCTGACGGGATGAGCCGCGTGTAGTATGGCTGCTTGTAGATCGGCTGCGGGCCGGGGTCCGCGTCGGTCGCGATGCAAAACAGGCCGTACGGGAAATCCACCCCGGCATCGATGGCGAGAGCCACGGAGCCCCACAGTCGAGGATTGATCTCCATCAGCCAGAATTTGCCGCTGGCGCGGTGGTACTTGAACTCGACCATCGCGACCCCGTGCCAGCCGAGGTCGTCGAGCAACGCCCTGGCCGCTTGGAGTAGCTCAGGAGGGGCCGGGATGGATTTTCGATAGAAGCTTCCGCTTCCGAGCCCGCCGCCCGTGCCCTCGTGAACACGCTCGTGCGCGAAATGCCAGACCATCTGCCCTCGCGCGTACAGGCACTCCACGCCGATCCCGATGCCGGGCACCAATTCTTGCTCGAGCACCGGGCACTGCTGAAGAAGCCGTTCCAGGGCCTCCTTTCTCTGCTCGGCATCCCGGACAAGGGTCGGAAACACCTCGGTCAGGTCGTGGCTTCCCTCGAGCACGCTGCAGGTCGGCTTGAGCACGCGCGGGAGCGGGCCGTTCTCGGCCGCGTCACGGCGCGTCCGCAGCGACGACGACGGCACGCTGATGCCGAGCCGTATCGCCCTGTCGAGCGTGCGGGCCTTGTCGAGCGCGGTGTGCAGCGCCTCGGGAGCCGGGAGCACGAGAGCCTCGCGCAGCGGATCGGACTCGTCCAGACGAGCCAGGTGATGGAGGCTGTAGCCGGTGGCCGGAATGACGAGCGCGTACTCGTCCGGCAGCGTGCGCAGCCAACGGATGAACCTCTGCGAATCCGACGTCGACGGTTGGATGAGTGTGCGCGTCGCCCAGCGCGAGCGAAACGCCGGGCAATCGGACCGAGCGGCGACGTGCACTTCGAGGCCCCGCTTGCCCAGCGATTGGACGGCCTCGACCGCGGCCCGGCTGGTGCCGTCGAGGACGAGGATCCGATCCGGAGGCGCGGGCTCAGTCACGGGCGATTCTCGCCAGGGCCCACGCCAGCTCGTGCGCGCCCCACTGAATGTGGACGCGCGGCAGCCGATAGGGGTCCGACCCGGGTCCGACGGCGCGCGGCACCATCGTCACGCCGGAGTCGAAGTACCGGGCCACGGCGCTCGACGAGCGCTGATCGTGGTTCCCGTTGGGATACGCGAAGTGGCGCGCATCGCATCCGAGCTTGTCCCGCAGCATGGCTCGGCTCGCGGCCAGCTCCCACTCCAGTCGCTCGTCGTCGACCTGGGGAAGATCCACGTGGGTGTGCGTGTGCGATCCGATCGTGATCAGCGAATGGTCCAGCTTCGCCAGCTCGGCCCAATCCATCAAGCTGTAGCGCCGCTCCTCGTCCGGAGTAAACGCGAACTCCGGGGTCGTGTTCACGATCTCCGTCCAGATCGCTTCCCGGCGACCCAGCGGCATCTCCTTCAGGGTCTGCAGGAAAGGCTCGAAGGAATCGGCCGATCCACTGGCGAAGATCTCCTGCTGCCGGCGCGTCGACATGCGTGAAAGCCGCGGCTCGAGCTCCCACGTCCACGTCGAGAACGGCGTGCCGACCAGCGCCGGACACACGTAGAAGGTCGCCGGAACGCGCAGGCTCACGAGCACGTCGTGCGTCACCGTCAGCTGGTTGCGCAGACCGTCGTCGAAGGTCAGGGTCACGAGGTTGCGGCACCGGCCGGCTCGCAGCGCGTCGAGGTATTCGTCGAGGGAGACGAGCGAGAAGCTCCGCTGCAATAGGCGAATGACGTCGGCCAGCTGCTCAGCCTCCTCCTCGAGCACGATGTGCGCCGCCAGAATGAAGCTCGCGCCGTCACGGCGCGCCAGACTGCTCGAGACACCCGACGAGTGCAGCGCGCGCTTCAGAGCGGTCTTGAGGGACATCAAGTCCGGCCTCTCGCTCACCCCATTAACTAACCGCGCGAAGAGCGACGAGACAATCCGGCAGGGACCCGGTACGACCGGCCGGGAAAACCCGGACGGGGCGGCGGGCGCGCCCCGGGGCTTGTGAGCGCCTGGTAGGCGGCTAGCGCCTCGCACCGCCCATCGGCTGAGGCACCGGGGCGGGCGCGACGCGCCGGCCGACGGCCAGATAGACGCCGCCGGCGACGACGATGCCGACGAGCCAGCTGAGATCGGCGCCGCTCAGCAGCTTGGTCGAGATGGGTCCCTGGAGCGCCGGAACGAGACCGTCTTCGACCGACCAGCCGGCCGCCAGTCCAACCAGGAACGCCACGATCGCGCCCCAGTTGATGTCGCCGTACGCGTTGCGCTCCGGATCACGATAGAGCTCGGCGACGTCGATCCGACCGCGCCGCACGATGAAGAAGTCGGTCAGGACGATGCCGGCCCACGGGCTCATCCACAGGAGGAGGCCGATCATCCAGTTGTCGAAGGCCTTGGCGAACGAGGGCTGGACGACGAAATAGATCGTCACGAGATAGCCGACGACGCCGGCGATGAGCGCGATGACCGTTCGCGAGAGCCGAAGGCCCATGCTGAGGGCGGCGAGCGCGGCCGAATACACGTTCAAGATGTTGGTCGCGATCGGGCCGTGGAGCACCATCAAGAGCACCAGGATGCTCGTGACGCCGCCGAAGACCGCGCTGACCATCTTGGCCGGATCGGTGTCCTTGGTCACGCTCGCGACGGTCGCGCCGAGGATGGCGAGCCACACCGTGGGCACGAACATGCCCACGTAGCTGTACCAGAAGACGGCGGCCGAGGACACGGAGCGCGGCACGAAGCGTGAATAGTCCGAGGCCCAGGTGACCCAGGAGATCCCCCAGCCCACGCCGATCGCGGTCATGAGCAGCGAGAGCATCGCCACGTGGGCGGCGGGAGGCAGCGTGCTGGTGAGCCCCCAGTTGACGATTCCGGGTCGGCCCCAGGCGAGGAGGCTCATCAGCACCATGATCGCGGCCGTGACCGGGACCGTGTACTTCTCGAAGGTGCGGATGGCGTAGAACCCATAGATCCCGATGAGCACCTGGATCACCATGACGACCGTGGCGACGACGAGGTTGCTGAGCCACGTGTCCCCGATGCCGAACTGGCCGAGGATCGCGATCGCGATCTTGACCGGGAAATAGGTGTTGACGCCGATCCAGCCCAGGGTCATCAGGAACATCAAAGCACTCGGCAGGTACGCCCCGCGGCGACCGAAGGCGGAGCGTCCCAGCACCATCTGGTTGACGCCGGTCTTGTGGCCCATCACGGTGAAGGCCGCGAAGATCGCGCAGCCCACGACGTTGCCGATCACGACGACGGCGATGGTCTCCCAGAGCCCGAGATTGAGCACGATGCCCAGCGCGCCGAGCGCCCAGTTGATCGGCGCGATGTTGGCCCCGGCCCAGATCCACATCTGCTGCGGTCCGGTCGAGTCTTTGTCGGCTTCCGGAATCGGCTCGATGCTGTGGACGTCGACCTTGAGTTCGGCGCGGGTCTCAGTCGCCATGGTGGCCCCCCTGACCTACTGAAGGTGTCGGGTGTCCGCTGAAGGTGGCGCGATACTGCGCCCCTGTCGAAGGCGCTGTCAAGACACCCGGGGCTGGCTCCAAAATGAACTGACCGGTCAGAGACGCGCCAGTCCGTTTGCGGACAGCGCCGCAGAACCCCTTGATCTAGTTGGAGCCTCCTCTCGGTATCAGATTTGCCTCAGAGGATTTCCATGAATGATGGGTCCGGCACCCGCAATACCCGGCGCCCATCGATCGTGGCGCAATACGCGGCTCAGGTCGCGCAGTGGATACGGGAAGATCGCTCCACCTCGGCCGTCGAAATCCTCCGCCGCGCCCAGGCGCTCGGCTACAACGGGGGGAAGAGCGCGCTCTACGAGCTGGTCAGACGGGTCAGGACTCTCGACGAGCGGCCGGGCGGGTCACGACAACTGATCGTCGTGGCACCGGATCGGGAGCACCTCTACAACTTCTTCAAGCGAGCGTTCGAAGGCAACGCGACCGTTCAGATCGTCCAGGATCGGCGCGTCGAGCGGCCGCCGACTCCGGAGCCCCAGGACGGCGGTCGCCGCCAGCGCAATCGACGGGCACTCCAGAGGACGGACGGGCTCCTGCGCGCGATCGGCTGGACGATCGTGCGCCTGCGCGGCCCGAAGATTCGCCGGAGCTCCGCCGCCTCCTGACGCGTCTCGGCGATCGTTGGTTCACGAGCGCGCGTGCGCCGGAACCCGATCGTCTCTCACGAGGATGTCCGCGAGCCAGCGGGCCGCGATTGCGCCGATCAGCGCGACGACGACGGTGAGCGCCAGGGCAGCGACGGTCGAGCCCAGCGCCGGCATCATCGGCCGGAATGCGGGTGTCCGGCCGATCGTGAGCGCCCAGAACGCGAACAGGCCCATCGCGTAGACGAGCGTCGCGGGCAGCGGCCGTCGCCGCGGGTCGACCCCCACCAGGAGGAGCACCGGCGCGAACGACAAGATCCGCGCGAAGCTGCCACCGGGAACGCCGCCGGGCGTGCTGCCGTTCTTTCGCGCGATCGCGTGCGAGACCGCGATCGGCGAGGTCGGGTCCTTGGCGATCTCGTCCTCGATGACGGATATCGGTTGCACGATCTCGAAGCCGATGCGCGCGATGTTCACGCCGATCGTCCCGACGGCGAGCCCGACGATCAGGAGCACGATCGGCGTCGAGCGTCGGCCGGTCAGGCGCACCGCGGCGATCAGGGCCAGCGGCAGGAAGAGCGCGCCGAGGATCGGGAAGGCGTAGAACCAGAGCCCGCCATAGAGATACGCGAGCCGACTGGCGGGTCGCAGCCCGATCGAGAGACTCCCGTAGAAACTGGTCAGCGCGATGACGGTGCCGACGTATCGCGGCCAGCTCTTCGCCGGATACGCTTCGCGGGCGATGAGCGCGCACGCCAGCGTGTTGATCGTGACGCCCAGCAGTCCGAGAAGGTGCGGCGGGCTCCACAGGGTCACGTCGATGCCGAACAGGCGGTGCCAGAGGTCGTCGAGTGGAGCGGCGAGCACCGTGAGAGCGATTCCGCACGCCGCCAGCAGGAAGCCCCGGGTGCCCGTGAGGCCGAACAACCGCTCGGTCCCCTCTGGAGCACGACCGGTCCGCAGATGCCGGAGCGTGTCACGCGCCAGGACGCCGAAGCTCGCCAGGACGACGAGAGCGACTCCCGAATACGTCATGACGTGCGGCGGGATCCAGAACGAGTCCCGACCGATCTGCACGTGCCACTGGATGTCCCACTGCACACCCCAGGCGGCCAGGAGGTTGGCGCCGAGCAGCAGCCACAGCGCGATCCGGTAGAGGCCGGCGGAGCCCGCGCGCGCGGTGGACGTTTCGGTCGAGCGCCCGAGGAGCGCGGTCGGTACGGAGCTCATCACGGCTTGTCCTGTTTCGGCCGCAGGTAGGTACCCAGCCGGCGAAGGAAGCGCGCCTGGCGTTGCTGGAACTCGGCGTCCGACAGTCGTGCGCGGGTGACCATGCGAACGAGCTGAGGAAACGCGTGGGGGAATATCGTGAGCGCCATGAGCGCCAGGACGAGGTATTCGGCGTCGAGGTCCCGGTGCAGGAGGCCGGCGCGTTGCGCGTCGCGGATTCGCTCGGTGCCCTCGACCCACGCCTTGCGGCGCTCCTCTTCGGCGATGGGCTTCCGGTCGCCGGTGCTCAGGGCTTCCCACTGGAGCAGGCGGATGCCGTCGACGCGCTTCGAGGCGCGCTCGAGGAGAAAAGGCAGCAGATCGGCGGGGTCGGGCGGGGCGGCGGCGACCAGGTCGAGGTTCGTGGCGATCCCCTCGTGGAGGGTGGCGCGGTAGAGCCCCTCCTTGTCGCCAAAGTAGTGATAGAGCATCCGCTTGTTCACCGAGGCGGCCCGCGCGATCGCGTCGACGCGCGCGCCGGCGAAGCCCTTGGCGACGAACTCGCGCCGGGCCGCGCGCAGAATGCGCTCGCGGGTGCGGACCGGGTCGCGGCCTGAAGTAACCATCTGGATACTGGGACCGTGGCCAGGAGTATCCGTCTGGTTACTTGTCGTGTCAAGCCGGGCCGGTGATTCGCAGAGGGACGCTACCGGTCGATGCGCGGCGAGGGGGGCCGGGCGGCGCGGGCCGCCCGGCTCGGCTCGAGCTCAGGGCTTGGTGGCGAGGCCCTTCCGCTTCACGTAGCTCCACAGCTTCTTGGTCATCTCGGCGGGTCCGATCGGCGTGGCGCCGAACAGCGACTCCAGGCTGTCCGTGCGACCCCGGAAGCTGATCGCGTAGCCTCCGAATGCGGGCTTCTTGCTGGCCGTTCGCTTCGTCATCTGGCTCCTCCTTCTTTAACCGCAAATTGAGCGTTTTCAACTCCATGACTACCACGTGTGGGGGGTAGGGCCAAAGAAAACGGCAATCCCTGGGACCGCTCGGGCGGTCTCGGGCTGGACGCCGGCCCGGCTCCTGCCGTATGGTCGGGCACCGAGGAGCCTCGTCGTGGGCGAATTCGAAGGAAAGAGCGTGCTGATCACCGGATGCGGACGGGTGCGCGGGGTTGGCCGCGCCCTGTCGGTCGCATTCGCGCGCGCCGGCGCCGATATCGTCGCGACCGACATCGCCACCGGCGGGACACGGAACGAGAACGAGGAAGGGCTCGAGGAGATACGCCAGAGCTGGAAGGGGCTCGAGAGCCTGGCCGCCGAGATCCAGGGGCTCGGGCGTCGCGTCCTCACGCTCGTCGGCGACGTGAGCCGCGCCCCCGATGCCGAGCGCTTCGTCGCCGAATCGCTCGCGCGCTTCGGCCGCATCGACGTGCTCGTCAACAACGCGGCCGCCCCGCACGGGGCCGATCGACGCCTCATCTGGGAAGTGCCGGAAGAGGCGTGGGATCTCGTGCTCGACGTCAATCTCAAGGGCACGTTCCTGATGAGCCGAGCCGTGATCCCCCACATGCTGGCGCGGAAGAGCGGGCGGATCATCAACATGGCGTCGGTCTCGGGCAAGCGCGGCACACCCCGGCGTGGCGCCTATACGGCGTCGAAGTTCGGGGTGATCGGGCTCACTCAGTCGATGGCGCAGGAGCTGGCCCCGCACGGGATCACCGTGAACGCGATCTGCCCCGGGAGCGTCGACACGAGCCGGCGCGAATCGACCTCGCGGCGCGAGCGCGCGCTCGCCGAGCGCGAGCCGGGAGCCCCGGTGCTCGGCCTTCCGCCGACGGGCCGGGTCGCGCGGCCCGATGACGTCGCCCGGCTCGCGCTGTTCTTCGCCTCCGAGCAGAGCGATCACGTCACCGGCCAGGCGTGGAACGTCGACGGCGGGGCCGTGATGAGCTGAGCGACGCCGGCGCCGCGCCCCGGCTCGGCGACCTCAGCGAGGTCGCCAGCCGATGCGCTCGCCGTCGACCGCAACGCCGAGGAAGACGATCGCCATCTCGTCGGTCGTTCCCTCGCCCCAGCTCACCGGCCGCGGCGGCCGGCTCGGCTGGCGGAGGTTGTCGGCGGAATTGTCGAAGATCGCGGCCATGTCGATCCGCGTCCCGCTCGGCAGCGGGATCGGCTGCGCGAACGTGTACGTGGTCTGCCAGTTGAAGTCCCAATCGTCGATGTGGATGAGCTGGCGGACCGTGCCGTCGGGATACGTCGCGGTCACCTTCATCTCGCGTCCGAGCAGGTGCATGTGCGGCGTGATGGTACCGGCGTGGAGATCCCGGTTGAACGGATCCGTCCACGAGCCGCGTACCTCGTAGCGCCGCTCGCCGGGCGGGATCGTGAACGTCCGATTCAGGACCGCGATGCCACGCTGCCGCTTGTCGATCGGGCCCTTCGCGAAGTGCAGCGCGACGCGCGTCCGGTCCGTGCGCGCCACGGTCGCCCCGTTGTTGTAGTGCATCTGGAGCACCACGCTCGCGCCCTTCGGGAGCAGCATGCCGACGCCCTCGGCCGTCTCTCGCGGCTGGTTGCCGGGCGCCCAGCCGGAGAGCCCGCCGGCCGGGGTGAAGCCGGGCCCGCCGAAGCACGTGTAGCCCGGCCCGGGATCGGCGCGATCGAGCTGTTCCGCGGCGGCCGTCGTATCCACATACGCGAGAATATGATGGACGAGTTTCCGATCGCCCGGCGCGTACTCGACCTTCGTCACCCAGCGATCCTCGGCGAACTTCGTCGGGATCACGAAGCAGCGATAGACGTCGCTGGCGCGCGCCGGCACCGTGTACGTCTCGGGCATCTCGAGGACGTGATCGGGAGGCCCGAGCTTCCAGCCGTCGTGGAACACGAGCGGCGGCGGCAGCGTCGCGCGGTCTCCCTCGGGCGCGCCCGCCTCGATCCAGCGCACCAGGGTCGTGAGCTCGCGGTCCGAGAGCCGGCGCGACTCGAGGAAGTCGCCGAAACCGGGTACCGGCTTCCAGGGTGGCATCACGCGCCCCTTGACGGCGTCACGGATGTCGTCCTTCTTGTCGAACGCGTCGCGGTAGGTGAGCAGCGCGAACGGCGCGTGCTCGCCCGGTCGATGGCACGTCTGGCAGCGGGCCTGGAGAATGCGGACGACCTCGTCGCTGAAGGTCGGCGGCTCCAGAGCCGGCGCCGTCGCGATGAGAGGCAGGACCGCCAGCGCGGCCATGAGCAGAAGACGAGTTCGCATCGCGCGCCTCCCCTGCCCGTCTGGTGAGGGCTTTGAACATACCACGCCGTTGACTCCACCCAGAATCTCTTCCACCATCGGGGCCGCCTTGGATGCCAGCGGAGCCGAGCGCCAGTCGGACGCGTCGTGGCGGCAAACGATCGCGCAGATGCACGCGTCCGGTCGCCAGGCGGTGCTGGTGATCACCGGCGGCGGCAGCGGCGCGATCGCCGAGCTGCTCCGCGTGCCCGGCGGGTCGCGATTGCTGCTCGAGGCGCTGGTGCCGTACGATTCGCGGGCGCTCGCGGCGTTCCTGGGCGTCGAGCCGGGCCAGGCGTGCAGTACCGAGACAGCCGTGGCGCTGGCGCAGCGCGCCCGCGAGCGCGCGGCGAAGCTGGTGCCGACCGGCGCCCGGCTGGTCGGCCTCGGCGCGACGGCGGGGCTCGTCACCGACCGCCCGAGACAGGGCGAGCATCGCTTCCACATCGCGGTGACCACCGGCGCCGGCACCGACCACTGCTCGGTCGTGCTGGCGAAAGGGCGTCGGGACCGGCCGGCCGAAGAGGATCTCGTCGCGCGCGCCATCGTGCTGTGGCTCGCCCGCGCGTGTGGAGTCGCCGCGGCTTCGCCGCGTAGCCTGCTGGACGCCGACGAGCACTATGCGGAGGCGGTGGTGCAGACCGGCGATCTCGTGGACCAGCTCCTTGCGGGCGGCCTCACGCGCGTGACGGCGTGGCCCGATGGCCAGCTCGTGCCCTCGGCGCCGCCGCCGACTGTCGTGCTGCCCGGCGCCTTCAACCCGCTCCACGATGGGCATCTCCTCCTCGCGCGCGTCGCCGAGGACATCAGGCAGCAGCCGGTCGCCTTCGAGATCTCGGTGCTCAACGTCGACAAGCCGCCGCTCACCGCCGGTGAGGTCCGCGACCGGCTCGCCCAGTTCGCGTGGCGGGCGAGGGTCGAGCTCACGCGCGCGGCGACGTTCCTCGAGAAGTCACGGCTCTTCCCCGGCGCGACGTTCGTCATCGGCGCCGACACGGCCGAGCGCCTGGTGGCGACGCGGTACTACGGTGGCGACGACGCGCGAATGACCGCGGCGCTGCAGGAGATCGCGGATCGGGGCGGCGGCTTCCTGGTGGCCGTGCGGATCGACGGCGCCGGGCGTGTGCGCTCGATGGCCGACGTCGCCGTTCCGCCGCGGTTCGGCCAGCTCTTCACGGCAATCCCCGAGAGCCGGTTCCGACTCGACTTCTCGTCGTCTGACATCCGCTCGCGGCGGCGCGCCGCTCCCTGACGCCTAATCCCGCCAGTGCTCCGGAAGGATGCTCTGCACGTCCGCGATGTCGCACTGCGCCGCCATCCATCGCTCGGCATACAGGCCGTCCTTGTAGAGCGATTGCTGGGATTCGTACACCGTCACGGGGCCTCGCAGCGCCGCGACCAGCGGCTGCAAGGCGCCGCCATCGAGCAGGCTGCCCGGCGCGCCGGCCATGAGGAGCGTCGTCGCGGCGGTGACGCGTGGCGCGAAGCCCAGCAGGTCACAGTAGGCGAGCGTGCGCCGCACCGCCGCGGCGCGCTCCGGGTACGTGCGAACGTAGTCGTTGATCTCTTCGAGAGGATACGCCTGGGTCTTCGGAGCGAGCGCGGCCGTCTTGTAGAACAGTGTGGGGGTCGTCACGACGCGCGTCGCCCCCGGAGTCAACGCCGCGGTGATGAGCGCCAGGTCGTTACCCGCCACGACCACGCGCGCGGAATCGACCTCCGGCCGCGTGACGAGATACTCCAGGCCCCGGACACTGTCGGCCACGATGCCCCGGAACACGTACGCCGCGGCGTGGTCGATGCCCTCGGTGAGCAGGCCGGGGAACATCGCGGCGTAGGGCGAATCGGCATGACGTTGCCCTCGGCCGGCGAGCGCGAACGTGACGTACCGGCTGCGCTGGAGATTCGCGGTCCCCTGCGGAATGATCTCGAGGACGCTCTGATATTTCGGTGGATAGTAGATCGCCGGAAAGGGCCCGGCGCCGGTCGGGATACTCAGATAGCCGAACAGGCGGTAGGGGCCGAGGCTGGTGAGCCGCACCCCGAGCAAGGTGGCGAACGCGGTGCTCCTGAGCGGCAGCAGCTCGATCTCCGGACGCGCCGGATATTGGGCCAGCGCGGCGAGAGTCTCCTGCCAGTACGCGCGAATGTCCGCCGGCGTCGGCTCGATCATTGGCTCACCTCACGGCCCAGCAAGTGGCGCGCGAAGAATTGGTCGACGACGGCGCTATGTCGCGCGCGTCCGGCGTCGTGGCCGTGGCCGTCGTAGGGATACAGACGCTTGTCCGCGGCGCCGACCCGGCCGTACAGCGCGTAGCCGGTCTCCGGCGGACATACGTTGTCCTGCAAGCCGATGTTCACGATGATCGGACAGGCAATCCGGTCGGCGAAGCAGATCCCATCGAAGTAGGCGAGCGTTTCTTCCACCGCCGCGCGGCGCTCCGGGTGCAGGCGCAGATAGTCGGTGATCTCTTCGTAGGGATAGGTGTGCGTCAGCTCGATCGCATCCGTGAAACCGCAGAGGTACGGCGCTCCGGCCGCCGCGGCGCGAACCTCCGACCGCATCGCGGCCGTCGTGATGGTCAGGCCGCCGCCCTGACTGCTCCCCGTCACTCCGAGGCGAGCCGGGTCGACCTCCGGGCGCGACAGGAGAAAATCGATGCCGCGCCATGTGTCCACGTAGAATCCGCGATAAGCGTACGTGTGGCGATCGACGATGTTGTGGGTCAGAAGATTGGGATAACCCGGATTGAACTGGCGATTGCTGCGAAGCTTGCCGCGCGGGGCGACGGACAGCGCCACGTAACCCTTTCGCGCCCACTCCTTGGGAATCGGCGGATCCATCTGATAGCCGGGCAGGACCATGATGGCCGGCGTGCGCTCGGCCCGGCGGGCGGGACGGCAATACCAGGCGGCCACGCGCACCTGGTCGATGCTGGTGTAGAAGACCTGGAAGACCTCGACGTCCTCCGACGTTCGGAGCGGGTCGGGGATGACCTCGGGCTCCAGCGCAACGCCGGACGCTTGGCGCAGGACGGCGTCCCAGAACGCGTCGAAGTCATCCGGCTTGCGGACTGTGGACTGGTAGTTACCGGCGAGGGCGTTCGGCATGGCTTCTCCTCGTGTCAGGGTGCGGCGGGCTGGCCGAGAATCAGGTCGGACGCCTTCTCCGCGATCATCAGAACACAGGCGTTGATGTTGCCCGAGACCAGATCGGGCATGGCCGAGGCATCGGCGACGCGGAGCCCCTCGACGCCCCGCACTCGCAGTGCCGGGTCCAGCACCGCGTCGGCTCCGCTTCCCATCGCGCACGTGGCGCACGGATGATGCGCGGTGATCGCGGTGCGGCGCACGAACGCGTCGATCGCGGTGTCGGTACGGCAATCGGCCCCCGGCGCGGTCTCGCGGCCCCTGAACGGATCGAGCCCCTTGCGGCTCGCGATGTCGCGTCCGAGCTTGACCCCCTCGCGGATCGTGCGGACGTCGTGGTCGGTCGCGAGAAAGTTCTGCACGATCCGCACGGGCGCGGCCGGATCCGCCGAGCGCAGCCGGACGACGCCACGGCTTTCGGGGTGAAGCATCACCGGTCGCAGGCCGAAGCTATCCTCGTAGGGCGGCGTGATGCCCGGAAACCACGGATGCGCCCGGGTCGGCGCGCCACGGAACAGAAACTGGATATCGGGGACGGGAAGCTCCCGTCGTGTCTTGAGGAAGGCGTGCAGACGGCTCGGCAGAACGGTCCCCGGTCCCGTGCCGAACACGTAGGCCCGCACCATATTGAGGGCGGTGCGATCCAGACGCATCTGGGCGTGAAAGGGGCCGCGGCCGCGGCGGAGATGGTGCACGTCGACCGAGAGATGGTCCTGGAGATTCTGGCCCACGCCGGGCAAGCTCACCCGCGGCGCGATGCCCATCGCGCGCAGATGGTCGGGCTCGCCAATTCCCGACAGCATCAGGAGCTGCGGCGTGTTGAACACACCGCCCGCGAGCAGCACCTCGCGCGCGATCGCGACTCGATGGAGGCGGCCGTCCTTGGCGTATTCGACGCCGACCGCGCGCGACCCCTCGAGGACGACCCGGGTCGCGAGCGCGTTCGTCTCGACCCTGAGGTTGGCCCTCCGCATGGCCGGCCGCAGAAAGGCGACCGAAGCGCTGCAGCGGCGGCCGTTCCGGATGGTCCATTGCGCGCGGCCGAAGCCCTCCTGGTGCTCGCCGTTGTAGTCCTCGGTCAAGGGCCAGTCCGCGTCCCGCGCCGCGTCGAGCCAGCCGTCGAACAGGGGGTCGCGATTTCGCGTATCGATGACCGAGAGCGGGCCGTGGCCGCCGCGCCAGGCGTTCTCGCCCTTTTCCCAGCTCTCGCAGCGCTTGAAGTAGGGCAGGACGTCGGCATACGACCAGCCGTGGCAGCCGTTCTGCGCCCATCGGTCGTAGTCGCCGCGGTGGCCGCGCACGTAGGCCATCACGTTGATCGAGGAGCTTCCGCCGAGCACCTTGCCGCGCATCGCTTCGATGCGGCGGTTGTCCAGCCGGAGCTCGGGCTCGGTGTCGTAGCCCCAGTCGAACATGCGATGCTCCCAGATCTTGCCGAGCCCGATCGGGATGTGGATGAGGGGATGGGTATCGCGCCCGCCGGCTTCGAGCAGCAGCACCTGGATCGAAGGGTCGGCGGTGAGACGATAGGCGAGGACGCAGCCGGCCGAGCCCGCCCCAACGATGACGTAGTCGTAGCCCTCGCGCCCGGCCATCGCTAGGGGCACCGGACGACAGGAGGATCGTGATGCCGACGTTCGAGACTTCTCCCGGCGTGCACCTGCACTATCTGGTCGACGACTTCACCGAGCCCTGGCGGCAGCCTGCGACGATCGTGCTGTTGCACGGCAACGCCGAGAGCAGCCAGGCCTGGTACGCGTGGGTGCCGCTGCTGGCGCGGCGGTTCCGCGTCGTGCGGCCGGACATGCGCGGCTACGGCGCGTCGACGCCGATGCCGCGCGACTTCAAGTGGACGCTTGACGTCATCATCGACGACTACGCCCGGCTCATGGACGCGCTCGGTGTCCGACGCGTTCATCTGGTCGGCGCGAAGATCGGCGGCATCGTGGCGCGCGCCTTCGCCGCGCGCCGACCCGAGCGCGTCATGACGCTCACCGTGATCGGCTCGCCGCCGCCGCTGCGCCAGGGCGCCGAGCGCATCCCGGCGCTGACCGAAGAGTTCGAGACGCGCGGCGTCGAGCACTGGGCCCGGCGCACGATGGCGGGCCGCCTCGGCGATCGGTTTCCGGCCGAGGGCGTCGAGTGGTGGATCAAGTTCATGGGTCGCACCCCCGTGTCGACGATCGTCGGCTTCAATGCCGCGATCAACTATTCCGACATCCGGGCCGACTTGCCGAAGATCGCCTGCCCGACGCTCGTGATCACCACCGACGAGAGCGGCCTCGCGTCGGTGGAGGAGACGCGGGCCTGGCAGCAGACGATCCGGAATTCCGAGCTCCGGGTGATGCCCGGCAACTCGTTTCACGTCGCGGCGAGCGACGCCGAGCGCTGCGCGCGCGCCACCCTCGACTTCGTCGACCGCCACGGCGGCGCTACCTGACCTCGACGAGCTCCAGCGCCTCGCGGCTCGGGCCCTCGATCATCACCGCGCGCGTGGCGCCGAGACGGTAGGGCTCCTCGAGGAAGCGAACGCCCCCGCCGCGCAGCTTCGCGATCCACCCGTCGAGATCGGCGACCTTGAGCGCGATGTGATCGTAGAGGTGGCCGCGAGAGCTCGCGAGCGGCTTGTCGTCCTGCCGCATGTAGCAGGGCAGCGCCACGTCGCCGAACACGACCGCCGCCGCCGGCGCCCGGAACATTCCTTGACGCTCGAGCGCCGGCCAGGAGCGCTCGGGCCCGCGCGGCACCTGGCAGGTGGTCTCCGTCATCCCCGCCGGGGTGGCCCGACCCGCGTATACGGGCGCGTTGAGGTGCTTCTGGTACCAGATCTGCGCGCAGAACGGATCGTCGTGGAACATGTGCACGTGATTGAAGCGCTCGGCTGGATGGTTGCCGGCGTATTCGACCAGGGCGTTGTCGGGACCCTCCATGTAGCCGAAGCCTCCGCTGCGGGCCGGCTGGATGCCCTGGGCCTTGGCCTCGGCGATCTGCGCCTTCGTTCGACCCGGCACGCCGCCCGTCCCGGGCCAGGTGTCGCTGCTGATGAAGACCGAGCCCCCTTCGTCCGTCGAGTAGAGCGGCAGGAGCTTGACGTGCTTCCGGGCCGCGTAGGTGTCGAGGCTCTTGCGCGTGTCGGGGACGTGCCAGCCGAAGTGCCAGAGCGCGGTCTGCGGCGACGTCGGCGGAGCGGCAGCGACCTTCGTGAACAGCACCAGCACGTCGTTCGCCGCGGCGAGCGCCGGCAGGCCGCCCCAGCTCGCCTTCGCGCTGGTCGGGAACTGCTCGGCGTAGAACGCGATCGCCGCGTCGGGATCGACGGAGTTCAGGTGCAGGTGGTGGAAGCCTGGTGTCGGGAGCATGGCGGTCTCCTTTCGCTCTTCGACCGCCCCGATTTAGCCAGCATTGGGCGCGGTGATCAAGTAGCCAGGACCCGGCGATCCCGCGGCGCGCGAGCCATTCCGCGACTCGTCACATCGGGGTATGATCGCGAGAGAACGCTCGCCCCGGAGGGTGGCCATGTCGAGCAACGGACAGAACGAGGCGCGGAAGATCCGCGCGAGCCTGAAGTACCCGATCATCGACGCGGACGGCCACTGGGCGGAGTACGCGCCGCTCATGCGCGAGGAGTTTCGCCGCATCGGGGGCGACGCCGCGGTCGAGGCGCTGGCGATGGCGAGCGCGCGCATCCCCAACTCGCTCAGCATGTCCGTGACCGAGCGGCGCCGCCGCCGCATCGGGCAGGAGGCGTTCTGGTTCCTGCCGACGAAGAACACGCTGGATCGCGCGACCGCGATGATGCCGCGCCTGCTCTACGAGCGCCTGGACGACCTCGGGCTCGACTTCTCCGTGATCTATCCGACCGCCGGGCTCGGCTACTACCGTCTGCCGCCGGACAAGCTGCGGCGCGCCCTCTGTCGCGCCTATAACGTGTTCACGATGGACCAGTTTCGCCCGTATAGCGATCGTCTCATTCCCGCGGCGATCATCCCGATGTACTCGCCCGAAGAGGCGATCGAGGAGCTCGAGTTCGCGTCGCGCCAGCTCGGCTACCGGGTCGTGATGATGGGCAGCCTCATCCGCCGTCCCATTCCCGCCCTGGTCCAGGAGCATCCGGAAGCGGCGAAGTTCGTCGAGTGGTACGACCTGATCGCGATCGACAGCGAGCACGACTACGACCCGGTCTGGGCGAAGTGCCGCGAGCTCCGCATCTCGCCGAGCTTCCACAACGGCGCGCGCTCGATCCTGCTCCGCAACTCGCCGTCGAACTTCTGCTACAACCACATCGGTCACTTCGCCTCCGCCAGCGAGGCGATGGCCAAGGCTATCTTCTTCGGCGGCGTCACCCGCCGCTTCCCCGAGATCAACTTCGCCTTCCTCGAGGGCGGGGTGGGCTGGGCGTGTACGCTCTTTGCCGATCTGATCGGACACTGGGAGAAGCGCAAGCTGGACGCGCTCGAGAATACGAACCCGGCGCGGCTCGACCGGGTGGGACTCCTCGCGCTGGCCGAAAAGTACGGCAAGCCCTCGGTGGTGGAAGCGATTCGTCGCGGCGAGGGCCTGGACGACAACGGTGACGGCACCGGCGGCGTCGAGGATCTCGACGACTACTCGCGCTGCAAGATCACGAGCAAGAAAGATTTCAACGACCTCTACATCAAGCGCTTCTACTTCGGCTGCGAGGCCGACGACCCGATCAACGCATGGGCCTTCAATCGCAAGGCGAACCCGATGCACGCGCGGCTCAACGCGTTCTTCAGCTCGGACATCGGCCACTTCGACGTCCCCGACATGACCGAGGTCGTCCCCGAGGCGTACGAGCTGCTCGAACACGGACTTCTCGACGAGAGCGACTTCCGCGACTTCATGTTCGAGAATGCCGTGCGTCTCTGGGGGGAGCTGAACCCCGACTTCTTCAAGGGCACGGCGGTCGAGAAGCACGCGGCGGAGGTGCTGGCCCGGCCCAGATGAAGCGGCGCGTCGCGCTGATCGGCACCGGCGGGACGATCTCGTCGATCGGCCGCGGGAGCCTCGACCTCTGGGAGTACATGGACACGAGCCGCAAGGCGGAGCCCGACGAGCTCCTCACGCGGTTCCCGGAGGCGGCCGAGGCCGCCGAGATCGTTCCCGTTCGTTTCCGCGCCGTGGGAAGCACGGCGATCGGGCCGGGTGACTGGCTCGCCCTCGGCACGGCGGTGCACGACGCCATCGGTCGCGAAGCGCCGCTCGACGGCGTCGTGATCACACACGGTACCGCCACGCTCGAAGAGACGGCGTACTTCCTGAATCTCACTCTCAAGGTCGACGCAACCGTCGTGCTGGTGGGGTCGCAACGGCCGGCCACCGGCCTGAGCTCGGACGCGGGGCTCAACCTCCTGAACGCGGTGCGCGTGGCCGGCGCGCCGGAAGCCCGCGGCCTTGGTGTCCTCGTCCTCCTCAACGACGAGATCCAGACCGCCCGCGACGTGACGAAGACGTCGACGCTGCGGCTCGAGACGTTCCGCAGTCCCGATCTCGGCATGCTCGGGTACGCCGATCCGGACGGTCGAGTCGCGATCTATCGCCGGCCCTCGCGTCGGCACGCTCCAGACACCGAATTCGACGTGCGCGGCCGCACCGAGCTGCCGCGCGTGGACATCGCCGCTTCTTATGCCGGGGCCGACGGCGCTGCGATCCGCGCCTTCGTCGCCGCCGGCGCGCGCGCGATCGTCTCGGCATCGCTCCCGCCCGGGGTCACCACTCCCGCCGAGACGGAGGCGCTCCTCGAAGCGCGCCGGCGCGGCGTGGCGATCGTGCTTTCGAGCCGGGCGGGCAGCGGCCGGGTCCTGCCCCGCACACTCCTGCGCCAGCAGGGCTTCGTCGTTGCCGACAACCTGACGCCGCAGAAGGCGCGCGTGCTCGCCATGCTGGCCCTCGCCAGGACGGACGACGCGTCCGAGATCCAGCGCATGTTCGACGAGTACTGATCGGCGGGGCCGGACCCCGCGAGGGGTGTCCGGGAATGATCCGTCCGGCCAGAAACTCACCAGATGCCTTTCCGGTCTGAATCGCCTAACAATCTGGAAATGAAGAGAATTCCACTCGGTATCGAATTTGCCCTATTACGCTGGCATGAGCGGCTTGGGAACCCGGTCCCTGGGAGTGTTGGCAGTGGCGGCCACGATGGCCGCGGCGACGCCGGCGGCCGCGCAGGTATACAAGCGAACCGCCTCGGATGGGACCAGCTACTTCACGAACATCCAGCCGAATCCCACATATCAGCGCGTGGCGTACGCGGTTCCCACGGCGCGAGAATCGCAGCGCCCGGCGTCGACCGACTATGGCCTCTACTCGCGGGAGATCGCTGAAGCATCGACCCGGTATGCCGTGCCCGAGCGCCTGATCTGGGCGGTCATCCGCGTGGAGTCGGGTTTCGATCCTCGAGCGGTGTCGCCGAAAGGGGCGCGCGGGCTCATGCAGCTGATGCCGGAGACCGCCGCGATTCTCGGCGTCCGCGATGTTTTCAACCCGCGCGAGAACATCCACGCCGGCGCCCGCCATCTGCGCGGGATGATGGACCGCTTCCACTACGATCTGCCCATGGCCATCGCGGCGTACAACGCGGGCGAGAGGCCGGTGGCGACGTTCCGCGGTATCCCGCCGTACCCCGAGACACGGGAATACGTCGCGCGCGTGCTGCGCCTCTACGGAGCCCCGCTCACGTGGGAGCTGCAGGGCAGCGGCATCCAGCAGTTCGTCGGCCGCGACGGCAGTGTGACCTACACCAACGTCGCGCCAAGTCGGCTCACGACAGCCGCTCTCCAGGGAAGATAGGGCGTTCCTTCTGCCACCTCGGGCGGGGTGAAGCAGAAGGAGGCGGCGGGGCACCGCCTCCTTCTTGAACGGGGGGAGGTTACTTGGCCTTCACCGCGAAATGCGCCCGGCGATTCTGGCTCCAGCAGTCCTCGCTGGCCTCCTTGCACATCGGGCGTTCCTTGCCGTAGCTGAGCACCGAGATCCGGTTCGCCCGGACGCCACGAGAGACGAGATAGTTCATCGACGCGCGTGCCCGGCGCTCGCTCAGTGCCAGGTTGTAGTCGGGCGTCCCGCGCTGGTCGGCATGCCCCTCGATGAGCACGAGCCACCCGGGGTTGGACTTCATGAGATCGGCGTTCTGGTCGAGCACCTGCGCGTCTTCCGATCGGATCTGGTAGGAATCGAACTCGAAGCGGATGTCCCGAAGGTCCGTCTTCACGATAAATTCCTTCGGGTTGGGCCTCGCGGCACCTTGCATGGCCGTTCGATCGCCGGCCGCGGACCCGACCGCACGACCTCCATCCATCGTGGCACCCATCGATCCACCGGGTGCAGGCGCCGACGAAGAGTCGGACGTGGCGTTCGGCGTCATCGCGCATCCGGCGAGGATGGGCGCGGTCGCCAGCATAAGGACGAGAGCGATCTGTGAGAAGCGATTCACTAGAGTTCCTCCCTTCCGCGAGCCCTGGATGGGGCCGCGATTCAGTCGCGGGCCGCGGCGTTTGAGGCAGGGCTGCACATCCAATGCCCGGAGCCGCACAGGCGAGATATGGTGCAATATCCGGGAATTGGTGGCAGGTATGGTGCGCCCCTCGCGCCGGGGACGCCACGAGAGGTAGATCGGCTTGCCAGAACGTCAGACAGTCGCCGCCATGCAGGCACGACGGGAGCGTCCGGAGCCCGGGGGCGAGAGGCCGCGTCAGGAAAGAAGGTCTGTGATGAGTCTCAATCGGTGGGTGGTGGCGGCCGTCGTCTGCGCCGTGTCCGTGTCGCCCGCTCAGGCTGAGTCCGTCTGGGATGCGTTGCGCGCACCGGGCAGCGTCGTGGTGCTCCGCCACAGCTACGCGCCCGGCGGCTTCGATCCGCCCGATGCGAGGCTTGAAGACTGCTCGACGCAGCGCAACCTGGACGAGAACGGCCGGGCGCAGGCGCGGCGGATCGGCGAGGCCTTCCGCAAGAATGCCATCGCGGTCGGCAAGGTGCTCTCGAGCCCGCGCTGCCGCTGCCTGGATACCGCGCGTCTGGCCTTCGGCCAGGTCGAGCCCTGGGATGTCCTGCAGGGCGCGCTGAACGACGCCGAGCTCCGCCGAAGCCGTCTTGCCGAGACGAGGAAAGCCATCGATGCCCACCACATCGGCGCGCCGCTCGTTCTGATCACCCACGGGAGCGTGGTGACCGATCTGACCGGGCTCAGCATCAGGATGGGTGAGTTCGTCGTCTTGCGTCGCGCTCCCGATGGAACCCGCGCGGTCGCAGGGCAGTTGTACGTCGAGTAGGCTCGTATTCCCCTGAGCTCCCCGACCCCAGACCGATAGTGAAGTATCTCGTGCTCTCGCACCATCACATGGATCACGCCGGCGGCGTGCGCGCGTTCGCCGCGCAGGGCGCGACGATCGTCACGGGCAAGGGCACCGCGGAGCACTTCCGCCGCGTGCTGGCGGCGCCGTTCACGCGCAATCCGGATCTGCCGTCGCGCGATCTGAAGGGCACCACGATCGTCGAGGTCACCGAGCGGCAGGTGTTCAGCGATGGCACCCGCGAGGTCGGCGCCTACGTGATCGACAACCCCCACTCGAACGGGCTGATGATCGGCTTCGTGTCGGATGCACGCATCGCTTATGCGACCGACATCTGGAGCCCGGGAGCCGCGCCGCTGCCCGAGAAGCTCACGCCGCCGCTCGCCGCGCTCGAGGGAAGGTAGCTATTCGGGCCCGCTCGCGAACCAGAGGCGCGGGTCGGCGGCGCGCACGCGCGCTTCCGGGAGACCGAGCTCGCGGCGCACGATGTTGGTGCCCTCGACCAGCGCGACGCACTTGTAATACGCGATGCGCCGGCTCAACCCCTCCCGCCCGAAGCCGCAATCGGTCGTGATCACCAGCCGTTCCGGCGGAATGTATTCCAGCGCCTTGCGGATCAACCGGGCGACGTGCTCGGGCGGCTCGACGACCGTGTTGCAGTGATTCACCACGCCGATGCCGATCTTCTTGTCGGTTCGGTACTTGCCGAAGAGCGCCAGGTCCCGGCCGTCCGAGCTGGCGCACTCGAAGGTGATCACGTCGCCGTCGAGCTGGAGCAGATAGGGGAGCGCCCGCTCGTAGCTCGGCGGCTCCCAGTAGACGCGCTGCTGATTCGGGTTGCCCCAGCAGGTGTGCACCCAAATCTCGGTGTCGACGCCTGCCAGCTGGCGGTTGAAGGCCTGGGTCAGGAACTCGAGATCGGCGTCGGTGCAGTCCGGGCGCGTCGTGCGGCCGTGGTGCGGCGGCTCTTCGACCTGGATCAGCGGACAGCCCGCGGCGGCGAGCTCGCGAAACTCGGCGTTCATGATGTCGCAGAGATCGTTGATCAGCGCCTTGTCGTCGCGGTAGTGCTCGTCCCAGAGCATGCTCGAGAGCGCCGGGGCGCAGATCGCGCCGAACTTCATCGGCTTGTCGGTCAGCCGTTGCGCCGCCTTCCAGAGCGCGGTGTACTCGAGCGGGCCGCGAGTCAGCTTCTCGCGGACCACGCCCGGTTGATAGGCCTCCTGGACTTCCCAGAGGATGCGGCCAGGTCTCAAGCCGTGTCGAGACATCCAGCCGCGCGAAGTGTCGCGGTGTCCTTGGATGCCGCCGAGCCGCTCGATCGGGTAGAAGAACCAGGACTTGCCGCCGACGGCCAGGTCGAACCGCGTGTCGCCGTCGGTCACGATGTCGAGCCCGGCCGCCTCTTGCGCGTTGACGACGCATGCGACCGCGTCCAGGTACTGCTCGCGAAAGATCGAGTCGCCGAGCGCCGACTTGAACGACCGCCCGTGCAGGCTCTCGGTGAACCAGAGCGGCCGCGGATACGACCCGGTGATCGCGGTGGGCAACATCAGATTCTGGGTGACTTTCAGCAACGAATCCTCCTCTCCGACGGTCAGGGGGTTGCCCGATGCTCGGGCGAGTCTCAGCGGTCGGGCCACACGAGCTGACGATTGATCCGGTCGAGGCTCGAGCGAGCTGACGTCGACGAGCACGCGCGGCCTGAGCCGGATCGCGTCGAACGCTTCACGGTTCCGGCGCAGCGTGATCTCGTCGGACCCTCCCTGGGCGAGGTAGTCCCAGGCCGCGCGCGGCAGGCGCTGTTGCGCGAGTGGCTCGAACTCCAGAACGTTGACGGGCCGTGTGTTCGGGGGCGCCGGCGCACCTTGCGCACGGGCCGTCGCGGGCCGCGCGTACCACGGAAGAGGGCCAAGCGCCCCGGCGAGGAGGGAGAGCAAATCCCGGCGCCGCACGGCCGAGATTCTAGGTGCGGGCGGAGAGAGGGTCAACTACGCGGGCGGCTTCATCCCGAGGAAGCGGAAGCAGTTGTTCCAGGTGATGTCCGCGTGCACGTCCGGCGGAAGGCCCAGGGTGCGGAGCGTTTTGTCCACCGGCAGCTCGGGCGGCATGTAGGGATAGTCCGTGCCGACCAGGATCTGCTCGGCCCCGACCATGTCGATCAGATAGCGAAGGGCGCGCCGGTCGAAGAGCAGCGTGTCGTAGTAGAAGCGCCGCGCGTATTCAGCCGGCGAGCGCGGGAGCGCGCCCGCCGCGGCCGCGCCGCGCCCTGGGCCGGGCGCCTCCTCGTTCCACGTCCCGCTCCAGTGGTGGTTGTAGCGCGGGAGAAGAAACGGGAACGTGCCACCGCCGTGGCTGAACGCGATCCTCAAGCTCGGGCACTTCTCCGCGGTGCCGCCGTCGATCATCGACGCGATCGTGAGGCTCGTGTCGGTTGGGTAGCCGACCGGGTTGAAGAGCGCTTTCGTGGGAAAGCGCTCCATCATCGTCGGTCTGAGCGCGTGCACGAAGATCGCGACGCCGAGCCGTTCGGCTTCCTGGAAGAAGCCCTGGAACTCGGACATACCCAGCGACTTGCCGTTCACGTTCGACCCGAGCTCGACGCCGGGGAAGCCCAGGCTCTTGATGTGGGCGAGCTCCTTGGCCGCCGCGTCCGGATCCTGGAGCGGCACGATCCCGAGGCCGATGAAGCGGCCCGGCGCCGCGGCGCACATCCGGACGATCACGTCGTTGGTGTAGCGGCAGAAGTCGAGCGCGTCGGCCGCGGTGAACCAGTAGGCGCAGAGCTCGGGCATCGGGGAGATCACCTCCACGTCGACGCTCTGGCTCTTCATGTCCCGCAGCCGGCGCTCGACGTTCCAGTTGCCGTCGTGCACGGTGCGGTAGTTTTCGCCGCCGATCATGACGCGCGCGCGTCCAGGCTCGAAATGATCCATCGACGGCCACGACCAGGCGCTCGGCCGCGGGCCCGCCGGCGGAAAATTCTCAGGGATGATGTGCGCGTGCATGTCGACGATCATCGACCCACTCCTGTCCGTCAGCCTTTTATGCCGCTTCGAGCGCCGGCTTTGCCGGCGCCAGGGTCTTCATGGTTGCTCGCACCGGGTAGCCGGTGGGGGGCTTTCGGGGGAAGCGGCGCCGCTCCCCCCGATCTCCAATTAATTCAACAGCAAAACAGTCCGCGCGACCTCGCCGGCCTTCATCGCGCGAAACGCTTCGTTGATGTCGTCGAGCCGCCCGCGGCGCGTGACCATTTCGTCGAGCAAGAGCCGGCCCTGGCGATAGAACTCCAGGTAGCGCGGAATGTCGGTGCGAAACCGGTTGCTGCCCATGCGCGAGGTCTGCACCTTGCACTCCGGGCGGATCGCCATCCACGGGAACTCGATCTTTGCGTCCGGCGGCATGACGCCGACGATGGTGGCGGTGCCGCGGATCGCCAGGCTCTCGATCGCCTGTCGCACGAGCGTGGTGTTCCCGACCGCCTCGAAGGCGTGATCGACCCCGGCGCCGCGCGTGAGGGCGCGGACCGCCTTGACCGGATCGTCCTTCGCGCTGTTGACGACGTGGGTGGCGCCCACGCGCCTGGCCATCTCGAGCTTTCCGTCGAAGACGTCGACGCCGATGATCTGGCTGGCGCCCCCGATCCTGGCGCCCTGGACGATCGAGAGTCCCACGCCGCCGCAGCCGAAGACGGCGACGGTCTGACCGGCCTCGAGCCCCGCGGATCTGAGCGCGGCGCCCACACCGGTGAGCACGCCGCACCCGACGAGCGCCGCCCGGTCGAGCGGCAGGTCGGGGTCGATCTTCACGATCGAGTTCTCGTGGAGCAGCATGCGCTCGGCGTAGCTCGAGATGCCGATGAACTGGCGGAGCGGAGCGCCCTGCTGCGAGAGGCGCGGCGCGCCGGATTCCGGTCGAGTGACGAAGCCGGCGACGCAGAGATTGGGATGTCCGCCCAGACATTGCTCGCAGCTGCCGCAGAAGCCGGAGAGGCAGGCCACCACGTGGTCGCCCGGGCGTACGGTCGTCACGTCGGCCCCGACGGCCTCGACGACGCCGGAGCCTTCGTGCCCCAGGACGATCGGCCGGTCGAGCGGAAACCGGCCGACGCCGTCCACGACGTGTAGATCGCTGTGGCACACGCCGGTCGCGGCCGTGCGAACCAGGACCTCGCGGCCCCAGGGCTTGTCGATCTCGATCGACTCGATCGTCAGCGGCGTCTGCACTTTGCGAAAAACGGCGGCCTTCATCTCCATGTGGGCGTCCTCCCGGTTCCGATGGCCTGTCGCGCGTACATCAATACAAGCGAACCCGGCGCAGTATAATCCCGCCAAGCGGTGAGGAGGGCGGCATGACGGCCATCGAGCCGAGCGGGCAGATCCTGGGAGCGACGGTCGGGGGGGTGGATCTTGCCAAACCCTTGAGCGACGCGGACTTCGGGACGATTCTGGAAGCCCTCGGCCGTCACGGTGTGCTGCGCTTTCCCCGCCAGAAGCTCGAGGCCATCCAGCTCCGTGACTTCTCCCGGCGCTTCGGACAGATCCAGGCAACGCTCACGGGCCGGCACCACGAGCCCGGCATGCCGGAAGTCGGCTACCTCTCGAACATCATCGAGAACGGCGAGCCGATCGGGATCACCGACGCGGGTCAGGACTGGCACACCGACATGTCCTACAACGAGACGATCGGCTTCTTGAACGTGCTCTACGCGGTCAAGGTGCCGCGTCGGGACGGTCAGGTGCTCGGCGCCACGATGTTCGTGAACACCCAGGCCGCGTACGAGGACCTGGCGCCGGAGCTGAAGGCGCGGCTCGCGAGCGCGACGGCTACCCACGACTTCAACAAGTTCTGGGAGAACATGCGGCGCCGCCCCGGCAGCCTGCGGGGGCCGCTCACGCCGGAGCAGCGCCGCCGGCGTCCGCCGTCCGTGCATCCGATCTTTCTCACGCATCCGATCACGGGCCGGAGGGTGCTCTATTGCAACCCCGGCTACGCGATCCGGATCAGCGAGCTCGACGAGGCCGAGAGCGACCGGGTGCTCGAGACCTTGTTCGCGCACCAGCTCCAGCCCAAGTACCAGTACACGCATCGCTGGACCGAGGGCGACGTGCTGATGTGGGACCACATCGGCACCTTGCACAACGCGGTCGCCGACTATCGGCCCGACGAGCACCGGCTGATGAAGCGCTGTCAGGTGATGGCTGACCGGATCTTTGAACGCGCCTTCGTGCGAGAGGCCCTTTCGGCGGCCTCGCCCGCCGGCGCAACGTCCGGGTAACCGGGAGGATCGTGTTATGGCCCAACGCGTTCGCTATCCAGATCACATCGAGCCGCTGGTGCAGTTCGTCGTCCGTCGCTGCGCTGGCGCCATCTGGTGGCCGCCGTGCAGGCGAGCGCGATCTCGCACGGCCGCATCCAGGACGTGTTCGACCACGCGGCCGAGGTGATGCATTTCTAAGGCATCGCCATGCACATCCTCGTCCTGTCCTCGCGTCTCACCGAGAATCGTCGTGCCGCGCTCCGGGCTCTGACCCGGGAGCTCGGCGAGCCGCGATTCGTGGCGTCCG
>QHSP01000046.1 GCA_003220495.1 Candidatus Rokuibacteriota bacterium
TGAATCCTTTGCGCAGAGGTGCTTCATCATGCGTGTCAGCGCATCGCTCTTCCTTCTGTTGCTCGCATCGCTCCCGCCCGTGACCGCGGCAGCGCAGTCGGCGCCGAAGGCTTCATCAGGCCAGAAGTGGGTCGTCGCCTGGGTCGGCTCCGTCCAGGGGCCCTACCCCGTCGGCAACCCGTCGGCGCAACCGGACATGAAATTGGCGTTCGCCTCTGCCGAGACGGGCGCGCGCGATCAGTCGTTCCGCATGATCGTCAAACCCGAGATCTGGGGACGCGAAGCGCGCCTGCGCTTCTCGAATGCGCTCGGCACGAAACCGGTGACGTTCGACGCGGTGTACATCGGTCTGCACCTGACGAGCTCCGCCCTGATCCCGGGAACCAATCGCCCCGTGGCCTTCGGCGGCAAGCGAAGCGTCACGATCCGGCCGGGCGATTCGGCGTGGAGCGATGCCGTGGCGTTGCCCTTCGTCCGAGACCCCGATCGCGCGGACCTCGCCGGCCGCAAGCTCGCCGTGAGCTTTCACGTCCCCACCGAGAGTGGTCCGATGACCTGGCACGCGAAGGCGCTCCAGACCTCATATCTCTCGCCGCCCGGCGCCGGACCGCAGAGCGCCGACGAGAGCGAATCCGCCTTCCCGATCAGCACGACGTCCTGGTATTTCCTGGATGCGCTCGACATGAGGGCGCCGAGCGACGCCGCCGCGATCGTCGCGTTCGGCGACTCGATCACGGACGGCACGCTCTCGACGTTGAACGGCGACGATCGCTGGCCCGACGTGCTCGCGCGGCGCCTGCGGGCCGCGTATGGCAACCGCGTGTCCGTCGTGAACGCGGGCATCGGTGGCAACCAGGTCGTGGGGCCAACGGAATATTCTCCGCAGATGCCGTATCCCGGCGGCCCATCAGCCGTCTCGCGCCTCGAGCGCGACGTGCTCTCGCTCTCCGGCGTCACCACCGTGATCTGGCTCGAGGGCATCAACGACTTCAGCAAGAACGGCAACGCCACGGTCGAGGCCGTTCAGGCCGGGATGAAGGAGGCGGTCGGGCGCATCCGTGCCCGGATTCCCGGCGTCCGCGTGATCGGCGCGACCCTGACGCCCGCCGTGGGCGCCAACAATCCCAACCACGGCTTCCCGGAGCAGGACGAGAAGCGCAAGGCGCTCAACGAATTCATCCGCGCCAGCGGCGTGTTCGACGGAGTCGCCGACTTCGACAAGGTCATCGTCGATCCGGCGACGGGCGCGATGAAACCCGAGTTCGTGCACAACACGACGGTCGGCGGCGCCGGCGACAACCTCCACCCGAACCGGCTCGGCTACGTCGCCATGGGCATGGCGATCGATCTCGGTCTGGTGGCGCCGGCGGCCGCGAAGGCGGTCAAGCGATGAATCATCAGACCGAGCCTGCAGCCCGCGTGGAGCCGATGCCGGCGCCGTACCCCCCCGAGCTCCAGAAGGTGTTCGACGCCATCATGCCGCCCGGCGTCCCTCCACTTTCGCTCTTCACGACCCTGGCGCGTGTCCCGCGCATCTGGGACCGCTTTCGGGCCGGCAGCCTGCTCGACCGCGGACCGGTCTCGCTCCGCCACCGCGAGATCGTGATCGATCGAACCTGCGCGCGCTGCGGCTGCGCGTACGAATGGGGTGTGCACGTCGCGTTCTTCGCCCAGCGTGCGGCCCTGACGCCGGAACAGGTCCGCGCGACGGTGCACGGCGATGGGAACGATCCCGCCTGGACCGACGATGAACGGCTGCTGATCCGCATGGTCGACGAGCTGCACGACACGGCGAGCCTCTGCGACGAGACCTGGAGCGCGCTGGCGGCGGCCTTCAGCGTCGAGCAGATCCTCGAGCTGATCGGGCTGGTCGGCTTCTACCACACCGTCGCATTCTTCGCGAACAGCCTCAAGCTGCCTCCGGAGCCGCTGAGCGTACCGTTCCCCACGGCTTGACGAGGGCCGCCCTCAGGCCAGGCCCTGCTCGTCCCGAGGCTCGGCGCGCGCGAAGCGCCCGCTCCGGAGATCCTCCAGCGTCTGCTCGATCTCCGCGCGCGTGTTCATCACGAAGGGGCCGTAGCGCGCGATCGGCTCGTTGAGCGGTCGCGCGGCCGCGAGCAGGAAGCGCCCGCCTCCGGATCCAGCCGACGCTTCGACGACGTCGCCCTCGCCAAAGACGACGAGCGACGGCGCGTGCGCGAGCTTCAGCTCGGGACCGAAGCGGACTTCGCCGTGGTCGACGTACGCGAACGCTGTGTGGCCTCGGGGCACTTCCTCGCGGAACTTGGCGCCCGGCGGCAGCACGACGTCGACGAACTTCGGCGCGACCGCCAGCCCCTCGACCGGTCCGGCGAATTTCCCGCCCTGCGCCTCGCCCGCGATCACGCGGATGCTCGCCCCGTCTTCGGTCTTCGTCTCGGCCAGACGCTCATCCTGGAGATCCCGGTACTTCGGCCGGCTCATCTTGTCCCGTGCCGGCAGGTTGAGCCAGAGCTGCAGGCCGGCGATGCCCTCGGGCCGCACCTGCGGCATCTCCTCGTGAAGGATGCCGCTGCCGGACGTCATCCACTGGATGTCGCCCGCGCCGATCGAGCCCTTGTGGCCGAGCGAGTCGCTGTGCTTGACCTCGCCCTTGCGAACGAGGGTGACGGTCTCGATGCCGCGATGCGGATGGTATGGGAACCCTGCCTCATAGTCCGCCGGCTTGACCGACTCGAAGTGGTCCAGGAGCAGGAATGGGTCGAGATGATCGAGCCGACGGGTGCCGATGCTCCGGCGGAGATGAACGCCGGCGCCCTCGACCACCGGCTCGGGCGTGACGACGTATGCGACCGGGCGCGACAGCTGGCTCATGCGATGCCTCCCAGTCCTAGAGATGCAGATGCGACCACGAGCGGTTCAAGCCTACGCCCTCGCCACCGGGTCCGCCGCGGCCGGACCGAGCTGCGCAGGTCAGCGAGCTCAGGTCTGCTAGACTTCCGTCAGCCATCATCCGACGAGCTGGCCAGCGAGATCCGCGTAGCGCCGTTTGATGGCGTCGCACTTTTCTGTGTGCGGCGGCGGCGTGGGATATATCGAGTCCGAGGGCGATCGAATCGAACCGGCTCGAGCCGGCTCGGGCCCCCACAGCACGCAACCAGCCACCAACGTCGAGGCCAGAAACCAGGAGTGGCGATTGCCCATGGGGCACCTCCCCCGCTGTCGTGCGCCTTCGAGGGGCAAGCGTGAAGCCAAGCTGGTCTCGCGAAGGACCTTCCGATCCGGGCCTTTCGCCCGAAGCGCTTCACGATCGCGTATCAAACATTGGGCATTTTCAGCCGCCGCCCGCTCGTTCACGATCCGAGGCATGGGCGATCCGCGTCACGAGCTCGGGCGCGCGGCCGAAGAGGCGGCGGCGAAGCTCCTCGAGCGCTCGGGGCTGCGCATCGTCGCGCGCAACGTGAAGCTCCGCAACGGCGAGATCGACCTGGTCTGCCGCGATCGTGAGGTCTGGGTCTTCGTCGAAGTGAAGTGCCGGCAGGAGCGCTGGGACGACGGGCCCGGCGCGGCCGTCTCGTGGTGGAAGCGGAGGCGGCTCATTCGCCTGGCCCAGGGCTATCTGAAGTGGATGCACATCGCGGAGGCGCACTGCCGGTTCGACGTCGTGGCGGTGACGCCCCGCGGCGACGGGCGCTTCGAGATCCGCCACATCCCCGCCGCCTTCGACGCGACCGGGACAGTGTGAGGCCGGCCGCTTGAGATTTCGGGTACAATCACGCTCCCGTGACGATTCTCTGGGATGCGTACCGTAGCGCGCTCGGGTCGATCGCCCAGGCGGTCGGGCGCACGCCGCTCGTCACGCTCAACCGCGTGACCGCCGGCGTCACCCCGCCGATCCATCTCAAGCTCGAGTGGTACGGCGCGACCGGCAGTCTCAAGGACCGCATCTATCTGCACATGTTCGAGCGCGCCGAGGCCCGGGGCGACCTTCGCCCGGGCATGCGCGCGCTCGAGTGCTCGACCGGCAACGCCGGGATCGCCTGCGCGTTCGTGGCGGCGGTCAAGGGCTATCGCTGCACGATCGTCATGCCCGAGGGCATGAGCGACGAGCGCAAGAAGATCATGCGCGCCTATGGCGCCGACCTGGTCTTCACACCCGGCGGCGAGAGCGACGTCGACCTGTCGCTCCAGCGCCTGGAGGAGATCCGCGCGGGCGACCGCACTGGCTATTGGGTGCCCGGCCAGTTCGACAACGCCGACAACGTCGAGGCGCACTACCGCACGACCGGCCCCGAGATCTGGGAGCAGGCCGGCGGGATCGTCGGCGCGTTCGTCGCCTCGCAGGGCAGCGGCGGCACGCTCACGGGTGTCGGCCGCTTCCTGCGCGAGCGGGACACGCGCGTGCGGCTCTACGCCGTCGAGCCCGAGGAGTGCGCGCTGCTCGCCCGGCGCGAATGGGGGCCGCACGGGATCGAGGGCATCGGCGACGGGTTCATTCCCGAGAACCTCGACGTCGCCCTCCTCTCCGGCGTCATCACCACCACCACCGGCGAGAGCCTGGCGATGGCGCGGCGCCTCGCGGCCGAGGAAGGCATCTTCTGTGGCATCTCCACCGGGTGCAACGTCGCGGCCGCGCTCAAGCTGGGGCGACACCGCCCGGATCTGCCCTCGATCGTGACGATGGCGAACGACACCGGCCAGCGGTACTTCACGACGGCGCTCTGCGGCGAGGACAAGCACGTCGAGATCCCGGAGCGCGAGCATCCGATGGATCCGCGGACGCGGCGCGAGCTCGATCGCTACCAGCCGAAGTGGGAGATCCTCGCCTGAACCCGGCCGAGTACGACTTCATTGCGGCGCGCCGCCGCACCGAGGCCAAGACCAAGTCGGCGGCCGAGAAGCTCACGAGCCTCGAGGACGCGGTCGGCCGCGTCAAGGACGGCAACCAGATCGGCGTGGGCGGCTGCCTGTTCTCGCGCACGCCCCTGGCGCTCATGCGCGAGATCCTCCGGCAACGCCGCCGCGGGCTCACGCTCGCACGCAATCTCACCTGCAACGAGGGCGAGCTGTTCATGGCCGCCGGCGCCGCGAGCCGCGTCATGACCGCGTGGATGTCGATCGGGCTGCCGTGGGGCGTGTCGAAGATCCTTCGCCACTATGTCGAGACGGGCGCGGTCGCGCTGGAAGAATGGAGCCATCTGGCGCTCGGGCTCCGCTTCCGCGCCGGCGCGATGGGCGTGCCGTTCCTGCCCGCGCTCACGATGCTCGGCTCGGATCTCGTCGGGGTCGGCGGCCTGAAGACCGTGCAGGATCCGTACACCGGCGAGACCCTGGCGGCGGTGCCCGCGCTCTTTCCCGACGTGGCGCTCCTACACGTGCACCGCGCCGATCGGTTCGGCAACTGTCAGATCGACGGCTATCCGCACATGGACGCCGACATCGCGCGGGCGGCGACGACAGTGCTGGTATCGACCGAGGAGATCATCTCGGACGAAGAAACACGCCGGTCCCCCGACCGCACGGTCGTGCCCGGCTTCGTTGTCGATGCGCTCGTGCGCGTGCCGTTCGGCTCGTTCCCGCACGAGTGTTACGGTCTCTACGAGGCGGACTACGATCATTTCGCGGAATACTGCGCCGCGATCGACGCGCGCGGCCCCGCGGCCGTCGGCGAATATCTCGAGCGCTACGTGTACGGCCCGCCCACGTGGAGCGACTACCTCGATCTCTTCGGCGGCGAGCGCATGGCCTTACAGGCCAAACGAGCGAAGGAGCTGACCGGGTGACCAAGCCAAGCGCCTCTCTCGGGCCACCTTCGGTCGGCGCCGGGCTCAGGCGCTCGATACAATGACCAAGCCAAGCGCCTCTCTCAGGCCACCTTGGGTCGGCGCCGGGCTCAGGCCCTCGATAGCATGACCGGGCACTTCAACGCCTCGGAGCTGCTCGCCGTGATCGCGGCGCGCCAGCTACGCGACGACACGACCGTCTTCGCCGGGGTCGGCGTGCCGCTCCTGGCCGCCGCGCTCGCGAAGCGCCGCCACGCGCCGCGGCTGACGATGGTCATCGAGGGCGGCATCATCGGGCCTCAGATCGCCCCGGGGCGGCTGCCGGTGTCGACCAACGAGATGCGCGCCGGCCACCGGGCGACGATGCTGCCGGGCATCACCGACGCGTTTCTCTTCGCTCAGCGCGGCTTCGTGGACGTCGGCTTCATGGGCGGGGCGCAGATCGATCAGTACGGCAACATCAACACGAGCGTGCTGGGCGCCGACTACTGGCGGCCGAAAGTTCGCCTGCCCGGAACGGGCGGCGCCAACGACATCGCCTCGCTGTGCCGCGAGGTCATCATCGTCACGGCGCACGAGAAGCGCCGCTTCGTCGAGCGCGTCGACTTCGTCACGAGCCCGTCCTGGCTCCGGGGCGACGGGTCGCGCAAGGCCGCGGGGCTTCTCTTCGGGGGCGTCTCCCGTGTCGTCACCACGCTCGGCATCCTCGGCTTCGATCCCGAGAGCAAGCGCATGCGGATCGAGGCCACGCACCCGGGTGTCTCGACGGACGCGTTGCGCCAGAACACTGGCTTCCCGTTGCTCGAGGCCCCGCGAATCGAGATCACCGAGCCGCCGTCGGACGAAGAGCTCGAGATGCTCCGGGCCCTCGATCCGGAGCGGCGCTTCCTGGGCTGACCGATGACGGCCTTCGGGCTCGCGATCAAGAACTTCGTGGGGCCGGCCGAGACCCCCGACATCGACGCGCTCTACGCCTACGCGCAGCGGGCCGAGGCGCTCGGCTTCGAATCGCTCTGGGCATGGGACCACGTGATCCTCGGCGTCGAGCCGTCGTTCCCGATCCTCGACGCCATCGGCACCCTGACCGCGATCGCGGCGCGGACCGGCCGGATCAAGCTCGGCACCGGCGTGCTCGTGCTCCCGCTGCGCAACCCGACCGTCGCCGCCAAGGCGCTCGGCACGCTCGACGTCATCTCGAAGGGCCGCCTGATCCTCGGCGTGGCCGCCGGCTGGTACGCGCGCGAGTTCGACGCGGTCGGTGTGCCCTTCAAGCGCCGCGGCCGGCTCTTCGAGCGCAACCTCGACATCCTCACGCGGCTCTGGACCGAAGATCGCGTCACGCTCCAGGTCGACGAGCACAACCTGCGCGAGGCCGTGATGCGGCCGCGTCCGGCCCAGCGACCGCGGCCGCCCATCCTGATCGGCGGCTACGTCGACGCCGTCCTGAAACGCGTGGCCACGAGCGGCGACGGATGGCTCACCTACTTCTACACCCCCGAGAGCTATCGGCGCTCGTGGGAGAAGATCGTCGGCTTCGCCCGCGAGGCCGGCCGAGATCCGCAGACGCTCAGCGGCACGAATCAGCTCGCGATCTACGTCGGTCGCTCGCGCGAGGCGACCGAAGCGCCGATGCGTCGCTGGCTCGAGACCGAGTGGGACGTCGCCGCCTGGAGCGAATCGACGATCGAGCACGCGATTCGCGGCAGCGCGGACGAATGCGTGGACCAGCTTCGTCCCCACATCGAGGCGGGCGTGGACCGGCTCGTCCTCATCCCCTACCGCTACGAGCCCGAGCAGGTCGAGCTCATCGCCCGCGACGTCCTCCCCCGCCTGTCTCACGCGTCGGCGACGCCGCGCTAGATGGCCGACCGCGGCGAGACCTTCGAGCGCGTGCTGACCCCCGAGCCGGGGCGGACGGCGCTCGTGGTGGTCGATATGCAGCGCGGGTTTCTCGATGTCGGCGAGGCGATGGAAGTCCCGCCGGCTCGGGAGATCGTGCCGGTGATCCAGAGCCTGCTCAGCGTGTTTCGGGCCAAGCGTCTGCCGGTCGTGTTCACCGAGTTCGTGTACTCCGAGGCCGTGCCGGTCCTCATCGGCAGCCTGCACCCCGAGCACCGGCCGGCGCCGCCCGGCGCGCCGCGTGGCTTCGGTCTGCCGTCGTCTTCCTGTCTCGAAGGCACCGCGAGCGCCGAGACCGTGCCGGACCTCGCGTCCCGGCCCGGCGAGATCGTCGTACGCAAGCGCGGCTACGACGCGTTTTCGGGCACGTTCCTCGACGGCGCGCTGCGAGCCCGGAACGTGACATCTCTCGTGGTGACCGGTACGATGACGGACATCTGCGTGCTGGCGACCGTGACCGCCGCGCTCCACCGGGAATACCGGGTCACCGTGGTCGAGGACGGCGTGGCCACGCTCTGGCCCGAGCTCCAGCGAGCTGCGCTCGACATCATCGGGCGGGCCTACGGTCGCGTGGTGACCGCCAAGGAAGTCGCCGACCAGATCTCGCGCTGGTCGTGCCCATGAGCGAGGAGGGCGCGATGAAGGGACCGCTGCGGTTCTCGGGCGTCATGCCCGCCAACGTGCTTCCGTTCACGTCGGATCTCGCGATCGACGAGCCGGCATACCGCCGGCACCTCCGCTGGCTCGCCGATACCCGTGGCGTCACCGGCATCGTCGCCAACGGCCACGCCTCCGAGGTCTCCTCGCTGAATCGTGAGGAGCGCAAGCGCTCGCTGGCGATCGCGCTCGACGAGGTCGGCGGCGCCTGCCCGATCATCGCCGGCGTCTACTCCGACGGCACGCAGGACGCCGTCGATCTCGCCCGCGATGCGCGGGCCGCCGGCGCGGCGGGCGTGCTCGTGTTCCCGCCGACGCTCTTCATGTGGGGCGCCCAGCTCAAGCCGGACATGGTGCTGCGGCACTTCTCCGAGATCGCAGCCCGCGCCGATCTGCCGATCGTCGTGTTCGAGTACCCGCCGGCCTCGGGCATCGGCTATTCGCCGGAGACCCTCGCGCGGCTGGTCGAGATTCCCCAGATCGTCGCGGTCAAGGACTGGTCGAACGAGATCGTCGCCTTCGAATCGAATCTTCGGGCGCTACGCGGGACGGGTCGCCCGGTGGCGATGCTGTCGGCCTTCACGATGTCGCTGATGGCGACCTTCCTGCTGGGCGCCGACGGCGCGATCTCCGGAATGGGCAGCGTCACCGCGGATCTGCAGGCCGAGCTGTTCGCGGCGTGCGGCAAGGGCGATCTGGACGGCTCCCGGCGGATCAACGACCGGCTGGCGCCGCTCGTGTCCGTCTTCTACGCGCCGCCCTTCGTGGACATGCACAACCGGATGAAGGAAGCGCTCGTCCTCCTCGGACGGATCCCGGCGGCCTACGTCCGGCCTCCGCTGACGCCGGTCAGCGGCGCGGAGCGAGAAGCGATCCGCCGGGCGCTCGCGGCTTCGGGCTTGACCGCCGGGCGTGAGCACACCACCACTTCCTGACAGGAACGAGGCGACCATGGATCTTGGGATCAAGGGCAAGAACGCGATCGTCTGCGCCGCCAGCAAGGGGCTCGGCAAGGGCTGCGCCATGTCGCTCGCCCGCGAGGGCGTGAACATCACGATGAACGCGCGGACCAAGGACACGCTCGAGGCCGCGGCCAAGGAGATTCGCGACGCGACCGGCGTGCGCGTGACGACGGTGGCCGGCGACATCACGACCGACGCGGTGCGGGCGGCGCTGCTCCAGGCGTGCCCCAACCCGGACATCCTCGTGAACAACGCCGGGGGTCCGCCGCCGGGCGATTTTCGCGAGTGGGATCGCGATGCGTGGCTGCGCGCGCTCGACGCCAACATGCTCACGCCGATCTTTCTGATCAAGGCCATCGTCGACGGGATGATCGCGCGGCGCTTCGGCCGGATCGTCAACATCACGTCGGTCTCGGTAAAGTCGCCCATCGACGTCCTCGGCCTTTCGAACGGCGCCCGCGCCGGGCTCACCGGGTTCATCGCCGGCCTCAGCCGGAAGACCGTCGCTCACAACGTCACGATCAACAACATCCTGCCGGGCCCATTCGATACCGACCGGCTCCGCTCCACCATCGCGGCCGTCGCGAAGTCGAGCGGGAGATCGGTCGAGGAGATCACCCGGGAGCGTCAGGCCCAGAACCCGGCCGGGCGGTTCGGCACCGCGGCCGAGTTCGGCGAGGTGTGCGCGTTCGTCTGCAGTACCCAGGCCGGCTTCATCACCGGGCAGAACTTCGTGCTCGATGGCGGCGCTTACCCGGGCACCCTTTAGCGGGGCGCGGGCCGGGTGCGGGCAGGCCAGCCGCCGGGGTCGTTCGACCACGCGGCACGCGAGCGCATATCCCGCCGTGGCGCCCGACATCCGCTAAAGGTGAACTCTTGCGCGGCTTAGAGGGTTAGTGTAAGTAGGGTCGATTCCCAAACCGGCGATTCCGGTGCCCGCGTCACAGGCACCCGCCTGCGGCGCGCACCGTAAGGAGGAACATCTGATGGCTGAACGGTGGCACGACGAAGCCTGGGCGAAGGACATGTGGTGGAGTGGCAAGACGACTCGGCGCAAGTTCCTCGCGCTGTCGTCGGCGACGGCCGGCGCCCTGGGCGCGACGATCCTGGTCCCGGCACCCTGGCGGGATGCCTTCGGTCAGGCCAAGCCGTTCAAGGTCGGCGTGCTCCAGCCGCTCTCCGGCACCGGCGCGGCCGGCGGCAAAACCGCGCTGGTCGGCACCCAGATGGCCGTCGACCGCATCAACCATTCCGGCGGCGTCAACGGCCGGCCGATCGAGCTGGTGGTCGCGGACTACGAGTCGAAGCCCGACGTCGGCCGCCGCAAGGCCGAGAAGCTCGTGCTCGAGGACAAGGTGGACGTCGCCGAGGGCGGCTATCTTTCGAACGTGTGCCTGGCGTGCATGCCGGTCTTCGAGGAGCACAAGACCGTGTGGATGATCGGTGTGTGCCTGGACACCACCATCACGACCAGCAAGTGCAGCCGCTACGTCTTCCGGCCGTTCGACTATGCGCCGGCCCAGGCCGTCGCCTTCTCCCCGTACCTCGTCTCGAAGATGGGGAAGAAGTGGCATATCGCATACCTCGATTATGCCTGGGGGCAGTCGACCAGGGACGCGTTCATCGAGCAGATCAAGAAGAACGGCGGCGACGTCGTCGGCACCACCGGCGTGCCGCTCGGCACGGCCGATATGGCGCCGTTCGTCTCGAAGATCAGCGGCAGCTTCGACGGCCTCTTCGGCATCTTCTTCGGCGCCAACGCCGTGAACTTCACCAGCGCAATCGCCGACCTCGGGCTCACCCGAAAGTACAAGTACGCCGGTGACGGAGCGATTGCGGAGTCGACGCACCTGTCCGCGCTGGGTCAGAAGATCGAGGGGTTCGTCGGCATCAACCGCTACATCCCGGTGATGGACCCGCCGCTGAACACACCGGCGCACAAGAAATTTTTCGACCAGGCCGTCGTCGAGCTCAAGAAGATCGATCCGTCCGGCCCGCTGCCGGACCGCTACGTGCAATCGAACTTCGAGGCGATGAACTTCCTGAAGCTCGGCATGCAAAAGTCCAGGTTCCGCGGCCGCGAAGACACGATGAATCTGATCGAGGCCCTGGAAGGCATGGACGTCAAGGAAGGCGACGATTTCCCGCAGGGCGACAAGACGATCCGGAAGGAAGACCATCAGGCGTTCCTGCGCGAGTTCATCTTCACGATTCAGAACAACAAGCACAAGCTCCTGGAGACGATTGCCAAGGAGAAGACGCTCGTCCCGCCGGCGTGCAAGTTCGCGTAGGAAGATGAGGGGCCCCGACGTGGCCCCGCTCGTTCAATGGGGGGCCCCGACATGGCCCCGCTAATTCAATGGGGGGCCCCGACATGGCCCCCCATACCCCCCAGCGTTCGGAGCGCCCCGGGACGCTCCGCTGTTCCGCCTCGCGCGTGTCCGTGCTGAGCGCCTCGCCCATCCTCAAGACGGAATCGCTGACCGTGCGGTTCGGCGGTCTGGCGGCCGTCAACAACGTGACCATTTCCGTGTCCCGAGGCGAAATCCGTGGGATCATCGGGCCAAACGGGGCCGGAAAGTCCACCTTCTTCAACTGCCTGACCGGCGTGCTGCGCCCCACGAGCGGCCGGATCGTGTTCAACGGCGAGGACATCGCGGGACTGCCCCCCCACGCCATCTCGCGCAAGGCGATCGCCCGCTCCTACCAGATCACCAACATCCTGCCGGGCGCGACCGTCCTCGAGAACGTCCGAATCGCGAGCCAGTCCCGCCGCCACAACTGGAGCATGCTGCGGCATCATCGGGCGTACGGCGACATCATCGCCCTCGCCCGCGCCATCCTCGCGGACGTCGGGCTCAGCGGCAAGGAGGACGAGCTCGCGTCGAATCTCTCGCACGGCGAACAGCGCAACCTCGAGATCGGGATCGCCCTCGCGACGGAGCCAAAGCTCCTGTGCCTCGACGAGCCGACGGCGGGGATGAGTGTCGCCGAGACGCATGCCACGGTCGACCTGGTCCGGCGCATCGCGCGCGATCTCACGATCCTCATCGTCGAGCACGACATGGAAGTCGTGATGGGGCTGGCCCACACGATCACGGTGCTGAACTACGGCGAGGTGCTCGCCGAAGGCAGGCCCACCGAGATCCAGGCCAACCCACGGGTCCAGGAGGTCTACCTCAAGACCTGATGCTCATCCTCGAAAGCGTCGACGCCCACTACGGCAAATCCCACGTGCTTCACGGCGTGTCGATCGAGGTGCGGGCGGGCGAGGTGGTCGGCCTACTCGGCCGCAATGGCGTGGGCAAGACGACCACGCTCAAGGCCATCATGGGCATGGCGCGCCGGACGGGCGGCCGCATCACGTTCGAGGGGCGAGACCTCCAGGGCGTGCCGCCGCACGGCCTGGCCCGGCTCGGCATCGCCTGGGTGCCGGAGGAGCGACGGATCTTCCGCCTGCTCACCGTGCTCGAGAACCTCCGCACCGGGCTCGACCGCCCGGGAATCACGCCCGCCCATCGTGATGCGCTGCTCGAGAAGGTCTACGCGTACTTCCCGATCCTGAAAGAGCGCCGCCACCAGGCGGGCGGAACCTTGTCGGGCGGCGAGCAGCAGATGCTCGCGATCGCCCGCGCGATGATGCTCGAGCCCAAGATCATCCTGCTCGACGAGCCCACCGAAGGGCTCATGCCGCGCATGGTGGCTCAGATCCAGGAGATCGTCCACGCGCTTCACCGGGACGGCGTGGCCATCCTCCTGGTCGAGCAGAACGTGCCGCTGACGCTCGACGCGGCCGGACGGGTCTACATCATGGAGAAGGGTGCCGTGCGCCACCATGCCTCCGCGGTCGAGCTGCGCGCCGACCCCCGCGTCATTCACGAATACCTGGGAGTCTGAGATGGACCAGATCCTCGTCCAGACGCTCCACGGGCTGGTCAACGGAATGGTCCTCGCGATGGTCGCCTCCGGGCTGACGCTCATCTTCGGCATCATGGACATCGTCAACTTCGCCCACGGCGACCTCTTGATGCTCGGCGCGTTCGTCGGCGCCAGCGTGGTGGGCGTGACCGGCAACTACTGGCTGGCGCTGCTCGTCGCGGCGGTCGTCATCGCGATCCTCGGCGCCCTGCTCCAGATCACGACCCTGCGGCCGCTGATCGGGCGCGACCCGCTGACGACCATCCTGGCCACGTTCGGCGTCTCGCTGGTGATCCAGAAGTACGCGCTCTGGCAGTGGGGCCCATCGGTGCGTCGCATCAACGAGCCGGTGCCGGGCGACTTCACCTTGTTCCACCTCCAGTACCCCTGGTACCGCATCGCCACGGCGGTCCTGGCCGGTCTGATCATCACCGGCCTGTGGCTCTTCCTGAAGTACGGCAAGTACGGCATCTGGATCCGTGCGACGACCCAGGACCGCGTGATGGCCCAGGCGATGGGCATCCCGGTGCCGCTGGTCTACACGGGGGTGTTCGCCATCGGCTCGGCGATGGCGGCGGCCAGCGGCGTGCTCTTCGGCCCGTTCGCGGGCGTCACGCAAACGATGGGCTTCGATTTCACCCTGCGCGCGTTCATCGTGGTCGTCGTCGGGGGGATGGGGAACCTCGCTGGCTCGATCCTGGCCTCGATCTTCGTCAGCCTCCTCGAGAGCTACGCCGCGATCGTCGTGAGCCCCGCCCAGGCGGTGATCGTCTCGTTCGTCGTCCTGGTCCTGACGATGCTCTTCCGGCCCACCGGCCTGTTCGTCCCGACGCCGAAATGACCGCGATCTCCGCCGCGCCGCCGAGGACGCGCGCCGCCGGCTACTGGATCGCGTTCGCGATGGTCGTCGGGCTGCTGCTGGTCGCGCCGCTGGTGCTCCCGCCATTCTGGCAGCGCTTCGCCACGGAGATCCTGATCTGGGGGCTCCTGGCGATGTCGTCCGACATCCTCATCGGCTACACCGGCATGGTCTCGTTCGGGCACTCGGCATTCTTCGGTCTCGGCATGTACGGCGCGGCCGCCGCCCTGCTCACGGTCAAGCCGCCGAGCCTCTCGCTGGCCCTCATCTATGGTCTGGTCGCCGCCGGCGGCGCGGCCGTCTTCGTCGCCTATTTCGCGACGCGCCTGCGGGAAATCTACTTCGCGATCTCGACCCTCGTCTTCTCGCAGATCTTCTACGTCATCATCTTCACCTGGACCGAGGTCACCGGCGGCGAGAACGGGCTCACCTTCGGCCAGCCGCGGCTGTCGATCCTGGGCCTCTGGAGCGACCGCTTCACGCCCACGACCTTTCACTGGTTCGTGCTGGCGGTGGTGGTGGTCTCCTACCTGGTGGTCCGGCGCATCACGCAGTCGCCCTTCGGCATGGTGCTCCAGTCGATTCGCGAGAACGAGCCGCGCACCCGGGCCATCGGCTATCCCGTCGAGCGCTACAAGATCGTGGCGGTGATGCTGTCCGGACTCTTCGCGGGGCTCGCGGGCGTCCTCTACGCGCTCCAGAACAAGTTCGCCGCGCCCGACTTCGTCTTCTTCGTCGTGTCGGGCGAGGTGGTGATCTTCAACGTGATGGGGGGCATGGGAACTCTGGTGGGGCCGTTCGCGGGCGCGGCGTTCTTTCTGCTCCTGCGCGAAAGTCTCTCGCGCCTCCCCTACCTCGCCGAGTACTACCTGATTCCCGTGGGTATCATCTTCATCATCATGATCATCTTCCTGCCGCAAGGGCTTCTCGGCTTCTTACGCCGTCGCCTCAACGCGTAGCAGCCTGCGGCGTCGGCAGCGGCTGCCGGAGGCTTGCTCGTCAGGGCTGCGTGAGGGAAAGACGGGCGCGGGCTTCGCGGCAGGCGGTGACGGCGGCGGCGTAACCGACGAGCAGCGGATGAGGGCTCGCGGCCGTCGAGCGGGCCTGGGGAAGAAACAAGGTCGCGACGAAGAAGGGATGCTCCGGGAGCTCGACGATCCTGATCTCGCCCTCCGAGCCCACGCCGCTCACCCGGAGGCCGCACGCCTCGAACTGCAGCCGGTAGTCCGGGTTCACTCCGTAGTTGCAGTAGTAGGGCTCGACGGCCTCGGGCACGCCGTAGAGCCGCGCGGCGCGAGTGCGGGGGACCAGGACGACCCGTTGCTCTTGCCCCACGAGTGAGCACGCCAGCGGCGTGATGACGAGTCGCGCCGCGTCGGGGCTCGTCTCAGCGTGGTCGGCGTCTCGGTACCCGAGGACGTTGCGCGCGAACTCGACGATCGCGTGCTGGAAGCCACCTCAGGTGCCGACCAGCGGGACTCCGCGCTCGCGCGCGTAGCGCACGGCGGCGAGGGCGCCGTCCATGCTGCGGTACGGGCTCGCCGGCGCGATCCAGACGCCGTCGTACGCGGACAGACGCTCGTCCCAGCCGCCTGCCGCGTCCGTCGGCACCCACGTGAAGCCGAGCCCGACGTGCTCGAGCGCCGCGTTCGTGAACTCGTGGGTCGGATTCGCCGGGTTGAAATCGCCGACGATGGCGATCTGCGCGCGCTTCCCCATCACGCCATCATCATTTCGACCGAGAGCGTACCACAGGTGCGCCGCGCGGCCGTCCCCTTGGTGGTCGGACGTACGATGGAGATCGGGACTTCGCGAAGAATGCTTGACGCGTCTGCCAAGGCTCTTCGGCTCGCGGTCCGCTGGCTCACGAGCCAGGAGGCCGTCGTGCTCCTGGCCGCGCTCGGCATCGTCCTGTCTCTCCTCGTATTCTCGAAGACGGCCGGCGAAATGCTGGAGGGCGATCTCCGCGAGTTCGACGACGGCGTGCTGCGCCTCTTGCGTTCCCATGACGACCCGAGGGTTCCGATCGGCCCGGCGTGGCTCGTCCAGGTCGCCATCGACGTGACCGCGCTCGGCGGCACGGCGGTCCTCGCGATCATTCTGGTGATCGTGGTGGGCTACCTGGCGCTCGAGCGCCGGTACGACGCGATCGTGTTGATCGTGGTCGCCACTGCCGGAGGTGGTGTGCTCAGCGAGCTTCTGAAATGGTGGTTCGCCCGCAAGCGGCCGGAGATCGTCCCGCATCTGGTCGAGGTCGGCAGCGCCAGCTTCCCGAGCGGGCACTCGATGCTCGCGGTCGTGACCTATCTCACCCTGGGCGCGCTGCTCGCCCGGTTCGTCCCGCGACGACGAACCCGGACGTACTGCATCGTGGTCTCGTTCCTGCTGGCGCTGCTCATCGGCCTCAGCCGCGTCTATCTCGGCGTCCACTACCCGACCGACGTCCTCGCCGGCTGGTCCGCGGGTCTCGCGTGGGCGCTGCCGTGCTGGCTGATCGCGCGTTATCTACAATATCGAGGGCGTGTGAAGCCGCCGACCTAGCCGTGGCGGATCACCGGGCCGAAGCTCTCCATGCGCTCGAGGCTCTCGGCGAGGCTCTCGCTGCGGAAGTCGAAGACGATCTCGCTCACGCCGAGCCGCGCGAACGCCGCGATGTCCTCCGCGATCTGCGCCGGGCCCCCGGAGAACGGCCGTCGCTCGCCGCCCGGGAGCTGACGCTGGCCCACGTCGTACACCGGCGCCTTGTACGAGATCGTCAGGGATTTGGGGTCGCGCCCCTCGGCCGCGGTGAGCCGATGGAGCTCCTCGACAAGGAGCCGCAGCTCCGAAGGTGGCAGCGGGACGGCGGCGTTGGCGCCGACGGGATGCCAGCCGTCACCGAGGCGCGCCGCCCGTCGCAGGGCGGCCTTGCTGTGGCCGCCGACCCAGATCGGCGGGTGCGGTTTCTGAACGGGCTGGGGCCGGCAATGGAGCGCGTCGAATCGATAGAAGCGTCCGGAGAACGACGCCGGACTCTCCGTCCACAGCGTCTTGAAGACGCGAATGTACTCGTCGGTCACCGCACCCCGCCGATCGAACTCCGGCGCGCCGAGCGCCTCGAACTCCTCGCGCATCCAGCCCACCCCGACTCCGAGCGTCACCCGCCCCTTCGAGAGCACGTCGATGGTCGCGAGGGCCTTCGCGGTCAGCACCGGATTCCGGTACGGCACGATCATCACGCTCGTGACCAGGCGCAGGCGCGTGGTCTTGGCGGCGACGAACGCCATCAGCGAAAGCTGGTCGAGCACGTCGCCCTTCCCGGGGAAGTCGCCCGAAACCGTGTAGGGATATCTCGACTTGATCGTCACCGGGAACACCAGGTGGTCGGCGATCATGACGGAGGCGAAGCCCAGGCTCTCGCCGCGCTGCACGAGAGTCTCCAGCGCCTCCGGCGACGCCGTGTGACCGCGAGTGGGAAGATAGAAGCCGTAGCGCACGGACCACACCATACATCATCAAGGGGCGCTGGTGGTCGCCGGTCCGACGCGTTATTCTGACCGCCGCGTGCGATGAACTTCGATTTCACCGAGGCCGAACAGGCGTTCGCCGACGAGGTCCGCCGATTCATCCGCGCGAACCCACCGGACACGTTCGCCGTCGATGGCATGGACGCGGGCTACGGCTCGGGCGCCAACTCGCGAGCCTTCATGAAGGCCCTCGCCGCGCAGGGCTGGCTCAGCATGTGCTGGCCGAAAGCCTTCGGCGGCCGCGAGCAGCCGATGTTCATGAAGCTCGTCCTCATGGAAGAGCTGGCGCTCGCCGGCGCCCCGTTCGGACCGCTCGCCGGCGTGTGGCAGACAGCCGACGCGATCATCGAGCTCGGGACCGAGCGCCTGCGGCGCGACGTGCTGCCGGCGATCGCGCGCGGCGAGGCGACGTTCTGGCAGGGCTACAGCGAGCCTGACGCCGGCTCCGATCTCCTCGCCCTCAAGACCGAGGCGCGGCGCGACGGCGATCACTACGTGATCCGCGGCCACAAGATCTGGTCGAGCCACGCCGGCATCGCGTCACACGGCCTCGTGTTCGCGCGGACGAGCCGCGAGACGCGGAAGAGCCGCGGCTTCAGCATGTTCGTGGTGGCGAACGGCACGCCGGGCATGGACATCCGCCCCATCCGGAGCATGACCGGCGAGGTCTATCACCACGAGGTCTTCCTGGATGACGTGCGGGTGTCGGCCGACGTCATGCTCGGACCACCCGGCGACGGCTTCCAGGCGCTCCTGAACGGACTCGACGCCGACCGGTTCTGGGGACGCTTCTACAAGGCGCCGGCGCTCGCACGGGTGCTCGGTCAGCTCGTGGACTACGCCAACACGACCACGGTCGGCGGGGCGCCGCTCGCGCGCGACCCGTTCGTCCGGCGCCGGCTCGCCGCGATCGCGGCCGACATCGCGGCGCTCCGCCTCATCTTCTATCGCGCCGGCTGCCTCATCCGCGACGGCGCGCCCCTCACCTACCAGACCGCGATGGCCAAGGTCTACGCCGACGAGACCGGGCAGAAGCTGGCGCGTCTGGGCATGGACCTGCTCGGTATCTGGGGGCCGCTGCGCGAGGGCTCGCGTTGGGCGAAGCTCGGCGGACAGATCTCGCACCTCTATCAGACGACACTCGGCCACACGATCGCGGGCGGCACCGCCGAGATCCTTCGCACCTCGGTCGCCGTGCGCGGCCTCGGCCTCTCGGCGGAACCGAAGGCCCCCGTCGAGACGAAGGCGCCCTGAGATGGACTTTCGCCCGTCCCCGGCCCAGCAGATCTTGACCACGACGGCCCGCGCGTTCCTTCGCCAGCACTGTCCGCCCCAGCTCGTGCAGCGGCTGGCGCTCGACGAGCGCGGCTTCGACGAGGCCCTCTGGCGCCGCATGGCCGAACTGGGATGGCCGGGGCTCCTGATCCCGTCGGATCTCGGCGGCAGCGACGGCTCGCTGCTCGACGTCATCTTGCTCGTCGAGGAGATGGGGCGCGCCGGCCTGCCCGGTCCCTTCGTGGCGAGCGCGGTGGTGGCGACGTCGCTCGTGCTCGCGGCGGGAAGCCCGGCGCAGCAGAAGCGCCTTCTGCCAGCGCTGGCCGCCGGGGAGCGGATCGCGAGCCTGGCGCTCGTGGAAGAGAGCGGCTCGTTCGATCTCGACGCCGTCGCGCTCGCGTGCACCGTGCCCGGGCGACTCGGCGGCCGGAAGCTCTTCGTCAAGGACGCGCACATCGCCGACGATCTCGTCGTGGCCGTGCGGGTCGGCGCGACCCTCAGCCTCGTCGTGGTCCCGACGGATCGACCGGGCATCGCCCGCCTGCCGCTCGACGCGATCAGCGGCGAGAAGCTCTTCGAGGTGACCTTCGACCGCGTGGAGGTTCGCCCCGACGACCTGCTCGGCGCCGTCGGCGGCGGGGGCGCGCTCCTGGTACCGGCGCTGCGGGCGGGATCGCTCGCGCGCACGGCCGAGATGGTGGGCGGAGCGCAGCGCGTGCTCGAGCTGGCGGTCGAGCACGCGAAGACGCGCGTCCAGGGCGGGCGCCCCATCGGCGGCTATCAGGCCATCCAGCACTCGTGCGCCGATCTCGTTCGCGACGTCGACGCGGCGCGCGCGCTCCTCTACGCGGCGGCCTGGAAGGATGCGGAAGGCCGGGCCGCCGAGGCGGACGCGGCGCTGGCCAAGGCGTATGCGGGTGAAGCCTGCCTGGCGGTCGCGCGACGAGGCCATCAGATCTTCGGGGCCATCAGCTACTGCGAGGAGCACCCGCTCCACCTTCTCCACAAACGCATCCAGGCGGCGAGCCTCGACTTCGGCGACGCGCAGCTTCACCTCGAGACCGTGGCGCGCGCGATCGGGCTCGAGGGCCGGCCGTAGGACCAACACCGATGAACATCTTGTTGCTGTCGATGCCCGACTCGTTCGAGCACATGCCGTCCGTCGCGATTCGCATGCCCAACGGCGCGCTGACCTCACTGGCCGGGAACGTCGATCCGCACCATCGGGTGGCCGTCGCCGATCTGATCCTCGTCCAGCGCCGGGTCCGCGAGACGCTCGAGCGTCTGGTACGCGAGATCGAGCCGGACCTCGTCGGCCTCTCGGTCATGACCTTCCAGAGGCACACCGCGCTCCGGATCATCCAGCTGATCCGGCGTCTCCGGCCCGCCGCGCGCGTGGTGGTCGGCGGCTACGATGCGAGCCTGGCGCCCGACGCCTACACGGATCCGAGCGCGGGCGTCGACTTCATCGTGCGCGGCGAGGGCGAGCTGACGTTTCGCGAGCTCGTGAGGGCCCTCGAGCGCGGGGCCGATTTCACCGGCGTGGCGGGCCTCTCGTTCAAGTGCGGCGAACGCTTCACGCACAATCCGGACCGTCCGGTCAACGGCCTCGACGAGGGCGACGTGCGCCTGCCCAACCGCGGCGCGCGAGTCCTCAAGGGCTACACGATGGTCGGCCGGCAGGTCGACGTCGTCGAGACATCCCGCGGGTGCACCTTCGATTGCAGCTTCTGCTCGATCATCGAGATGCGTGGGCGCAACTTCCACACCTACCACTTCGACCGCGTCCTGGCGGACATCCGCGACGCGCGCGCGCACGGCGCCCGGGCGATCTTTCTGGTCGACGACAACATCACGCTGAACGTGCGGCGATTCGAGGGGCTCTGTCGCGCGATCATCGCGGCGGGGCTCAACGACCTCGACTACACGGTGCAGGCGATGACCTCGGCCATCGCCAACCACGGCCGGACCCTGGCGCCCCTCATGCGGCAGGCGGGCTTCCGGTACGTCTTCCTGGGGATCGAGAACATTCTCGACGAAGACCTCGAGTTCCTCCGGGCCGAGGCGAAGAACCGGCGGCGAGGCGACGGCGCGAACGGCGGCAACGCCGCGGTGACGGCGATCGAGTACCTGCACCAGAACAAGATGTACGTCGTCGGCGGGCTGATCGTCGGCAACCCGACCGACACCCGCGCGGCGATCGAGACCAATCTGGACTTCGTCCGCCGGTACGTCGACGTGCCGTACATCCAGCACCCGACGCCCTACCCCAGAACGCCGATGACGAAGACGTTCCGGGACCAGGGGCTCATCATCAACGAGCAGCTCGAGGACTATGACGGCACCACCGCGGTGGTGCGAACGGCGCATCTCGACTCGGACGAGATCGAATTCTTGAGATGGCGGGCCGACCGATGGATCAAGCTCAAGCATCTCCCGGTGGCACTGGTCCACACACCCCTCTTCGCGCTGCGCAACGGGCTCAAGATGCTGCGGTACACCTTCAGGGGAACCACCATCAGGTCTATCCTGGGCCTCGAGGACGAGCGCAAGTCGTTCGAGCGTTATCGCGCCCTTCGGCGGGCCGAGCGGATGTACCTGTAACTCCACAGTTGACAGGCCCGAGCCAAGCCCTATAGACTTCGCTCTCGTGGAAAGGCCGATGAGCGTTCCCCCGGCATTTCGCCTCCTTGGTCGCGGCGTCTTCTGACCGACGCCACCCCCTCCTTCTAGCTCGCTCCGGTAGGCGCCCCGAAATACGAGGGATCCCGCGTGGGACCTCGCGCAATCACCGACTGAGCTACCGCTCCGCTGTCGATCGCGCTCAGCGATCGCGTGGTCGGCGCTCCGGGAGAGAACGCATGCGGCTGGCGTCGAAGATATTTTTGACATCGGCACTCGTGATCGTCGTGCTCGCGGGTGTCGCGGCCTTGAGCCTGCGCTCGATCGATCGGCTCGTTTCGGCCAACCGCGACATCGTCACTCGCACGGTTCCCGCGCTTCGCCTCACCGCGGCCGCCCGCGAAGCGATCGAGCCGCTGATGCGCCTCGAGGTGCACGCGGTCGTCCTCGGCGACCCGCACTACACGACGGCGTGGACCGAGCGCGCGGCGCAGGTTGCCGACGATCTCGAGCGCCTCGGCGAGTATGCGCAGAGCAGCTGGGAGAAGCGGTACCTGCGTGAAGCGAGCGCCGCGTTCGACGGATACCGCAGCGTCGTCGCGCAGGAGCGCGCGCTCGTCCAGATGGGCGACCACCAGGGCGCCGTACGGCTGACCAACGTCGACGCGCGGGTGCTGGCCGAGCGGGTCGAGGAGCGGCTCGGCGCGCTGATGTCGGCAACCCACACGCGCGTCCTGTCGGTCGAGACCGACGCCGCGAAGCTCGAAGGACGCATGTGGACCTCGGTGTTCATCGCGCTCGGCGGCGCGGTCGGCCTGGCGTTGCTGGGCGCCGCATTCCTCGCCCACCGGATGACTCGATCCCTCAATGTCCTGTCCACGGCCGCGGCCGCGGTCGCGTCTGGCAAGTTCCGCGAGCCGATCACGCTGAAGAGCCGCGACGAGATCGGATCACTCGCACAGTCGTTCAATTCGATGGTCGGGCAGCTGCGCCGGGTCGAGGAGACGCGGCGGGATTTCTTCGCGACCGTCTCGCACGAGCTCCGGTCGCCGCTCACGTCGATCCGCGGGGCGGCCGAGCTGCTTCGCGAGGGCGTTCCCGGTCCGCTCACCGACAAGCAGAAGCGGCTCGCCGACATCGTGTCGGTCAGCTCGGGGCGCCTGCTCCGGCTCGTGAACCAGATCCTCGAGATGTCGCGCCTGCAGGCCGGGCTCCTGGATCTCGAACGGAGCTCGCTCGATCTCGCCGAGCTGGTCGATCGGGCCGTCGAGGAGCTTCACCCGCTGGCCTCCGAGGGGGCCGTGACGCTCGAGTGCGAGCGCATCGGTGCGAGCTTCCCGTACTCAGGCGACATCGAGCGCCTCCATCAGGTCATCGTCAACCTCGGCGCCAACGCCATCCGCTTCACCCAGCCCGGCGGCCGCGTCGTCGCGCGCGTGATCGACGCGGGGCCGGAGTTCGAGCTGCAGATCGAGGACACGGGGGTCGGCATCCCGGCAGACGCACTACCGCACATCTTCGACGCCTATCGTCAGGCGCATCGAGAGCGCGGCGGCACGGGCCTCGGCCTGGCCATCGTGCGCGGCATCGCGGAAGCCCACGGGGGCCGTGTGACCGTCGAGTCTCGCGAGGGCAAGGGCAGCCGCTTCACGGTCCTCCTCCCGCGCACGTAGGCCCGCGTTCCACCCGTCGTCGTGGAGTCTTCACCGCTTCGTGCTCGGGGCGTCACAACCCCGGTCTACAATCGGAGCGGTAAGGATCGAGCCAGTTGATTAATCAGTTTCTTACCAGCGGCAAACAATTGAGCTCTCCGAGCGACCGTAAGTGCGCGGAATTTCGTTCTATACATCTAGCACTTTCCTTGCATACCGTTTCCGGCGGTTTCAACTCCATCCGGGAGGGAAACATTGGGAATTGACGTGACCGAGCCGAAACCCACGCTGGAGCCTTCGCTCTTCGACGGTCACCCCCGGATGCGAGCCATCCGCTCGATCATCGAGAGCATCGCGGACACTGACACGACGGTGCTGATTCGTGGCGAGAGCGGGGTCGGCAAGGACCTCGTCGCCCGCGCGGTCCACTTCGCGTCGGCTCGCGGAAAGGGGCCGTTCGTCAAGGTCAACTGTGCCGCGATCCCCCAGGAGTTGCTCGAGTCGGAGCTCTTCGGTCACGAGAAGGGCTCGTTCACCGGCGCGCACCGCCGCAAGCCAGGACAGTTCGAGTTCGCGAACCAGGGCACGATCTATCTCGACGAAATCGGCGAGCTGCCGCTCGCACTGCAGGCCAAGCTCCTGCACGTACTGCAGGACTTTCAGTTCTCGCGGGTCGGTGGCCATGCGCCGATCGACGTCGACGCGCGGGTGATCGCCGCCACCAACCGGCGCCTCGAGGAGGCGATGGCACGCGGCGAGTTCCGCGAGGATCTCTACTATCGCCTCAACGTCGTGGAGATCCAGGTGCCGCCCTTGCGGGAGCGGCGGGAGGAAATCCCGGCGTTGACAGCATGGTTCCTGAACAAGTTCAACGCGCAGTACGGGCGGCGAAAGACGCTGTCGCCCGAGACGCTGACCCTTCTCGCGGAGCATCCCTGGTCGGGGAACATCCGTGAGCTGGAGAACATGATTCGCCGCATGGTCGTTCTGGCGGACGGAGAGCGGGACTTCGAGGCTCAGGCGGCGCGCTTCAGGCCCGGACGGGCCGCGGTCGCGCAGCCCCGGCAGTCGGTCAGCGAGAGCCTGCGGGAGATCGCGCGTCGGGGCGCGCGCGAGGCCGAGCGGCACGCGCTCGCGGAGGTGCTGGAGCGCGTGCGCTGGAATCGCGCCGAGGCATCCCGGATCCTGAAGGTCAGCTACAAGACGCTGCTCAACAAGATCGCCGAGTGTGAGCTGACGGCGCCCGCGCGCCGGCTCTCCTGAGGTCCGGGCCGCCTTCGGCGGCCCGACCCCCTGCGACTTGACAAGCCGGGAGCGCGCCCCTAAGGTCGCAGCCCATGAACGAGCTCGACGCACTGGCCAGATCAATCGCCACGCTCCTGAAGGAACGAAAAGAAACCATCGCCGTGGCCGAGTCCTCCGCCGGTGGGCTGATCTCGGCGGCGCTTCTCTCGGTGGCCGGCGCCTCGGCCTACTTCCTGGGCGGCGGGGTGATCTACACGCAGGCAGCGCGGCGCGGGCTGCTGCGGGTGCCGGACGAGGCCGTGAAGGGCATTCGATCGAGCAGCGAGCCGTACGCGCTGCTCAAGGCGCGGACGATCCGGGAGCTTCTCGGCGCCACGTGGGGGCTCGCCGAGACCGGGGCGACCGGGCCGACCGGCAACCGTTACGGCGACGCGGCCGGGCACGCGTGCATCGCGGTGGCGGGCCCCGTCGAACGCGCGATCACGCTCGAAACCGGCCACGGCGACCGAGAGAAGAACATGTGGGCGTTCGCGAAGCGAGCGCTCGAGCTCCTGGAGACGTCGCTCGGCAAGAGGTAAGAGCAGGCTCGATGCGAATCGTCTTCTGGAACATCCGGGCCGGCGGCGGTGTGCGTGTCGGCCGGATCGCCGCCCAGCTCGAACGGTGGGCTCCGGATGCGGTGGCGCTCTGCGAGTTCCGCGCGACCCCGCCTAGCCTCGAGCTTGCCCACTCGCTCGCCGAACTCGGACTCGCCTACCAGTCCACGACGGCCGAGACCGCACAGCCGAGCGCCAATCGCTTGCTGCTCGCGACACGGTTCCCGATGCGCCGGCTGCGTCTGAGGCTCGGGCCCGGGGATCCCGGGCGTCTTCTGCTCCTGGCCTCGGTCGAAGCCCCGGAGCCGCTGACCCTGGGCGCGATGCACGTCCCGAATCGGGTCACCGGACGCAAGGATCTCTTCTATGCGGCGGTGCTCGCGGTGCTCAACCGATGGCGGCGCGGACCTACCGTGCTGCTCGGCGACACGAACTCCGGGCGCCCGGGCATCGACGAAGAGACACCGGTGTTCGGCCCGCGTGAGGACGCGTGGCTCACGGGGCTCGAGCAGTCGGGATGGCACGATGCGTTTCGCCTCGTCCGGGGAACGGCGCGCGCGTACACGTGGTACTCGCCGAACGGCGGCAACGGCTTTCGGCTCGATCAGGCCTTCGTGAATCACCAGCTGCGGCCTCGCCTGCGGGACGTTCGCTACGATTGGGGCCGGCGCGTGGGTCGTCCGGCCCGTCGCCTCAGCGACCATGCCGCGCTGCTCGTCGATCTCCAGAGCTCGATGAGGTAGAGTCGGGAGCTCGATGCGCTTCGGAACGTACTACTTCCTGCAGGCCCCGCCCTCGATCCCCCACCCGGACGTCGTCCGGCGTGAGATCGAGCAGATGGTGTGGACCGAGGAGCTCGGCTTCGACAGCATCTGGCTGACGGAGCACCATTTCATCGACTACGGCTTGTCGGTCTCGCCGGCCGTCCTGGCGGCGGCGGCCGCGACGCGGACGCGGCGGGTGCGCATCGGCCTGGCCGCCGCGATCCTTCCATTCCACGATCCGGTTCGACTCGCCGAAGAGCTCGCGATCGTCGATATCCTGAGCGAAGGACGGCTCGACGTCGGTGTCGGTCGCGGCAACCGGCCCGTCGAGTTCGAGGGCTATCGCGTGCCCCAGATCGAGAATCGCGAGCGTTTCGAGGAATGCCTCGCGATCATGCTCAAAGCGTGGACCCTGGAGCGCTTCGCGTTCGAGGGTCGCCACTTCACGATTCCCGAGGTCCGGGTGATCCCCAAACCGCTCCAGCGGCCGCATCCACCGGTGTACGTCGTGTGCACGAGCCCCGACACGATCGAGGCCACCGCCCTTCGCGGAGTCCCGATGCTGAACTCCCTCTTGCGTGGAGGACCCGAGCAGCTCGCCAAGAGTCGCGACACCTACCTCAAAGCGTGCGAGAAAGCCGGCCGAAGCGCCGACGAGGTCGCGAGCCTGCTGGGCCGCTGGGGCGTGTCGCGACACGTCTACGTGGCGCCGACCGATGCGCAGGCGCTCGCCGAGGCGAAGGACGCGGAGATGTGGTACCAGGAGTCGCTGCGGCGCTTCCTCATCCCCGAGCGGATCGACCGCGTGCACCCGATGCTCCAGCCGGGGTTCCGGGCGCTCGAGGAGCGCTTCGCGCACGTGTCGTACGAAGAGCTCGTGGCGGAGAGCGTTGCCTTTGGATCACCCGACACGGTCGCCGCGCGGGTCGAGGAATTCCGGCGGCTCGGGGTCGGCGAGATGCTCTGCTGGATGAACTTCGGCGGCCTCTCTCAGGATCGCGTGCGCCGCTCGATGGAGCTCTTCGCCCGCGAGGTCATGCCCCGGTTCCGCTGACGCGCGCGGCGCGCCGCCGGTGGTCCGACGCCGCCCAGCTCCTAGCGCTACTTCGCCCGGCCCAGCACCAACCCGATCGCTTTCGTGAAAGCCCCCACGGTGAACGGCTTCTGGAGCAGCGGGCCGAGCTTGGGCGCTTCGGCGGACGCACTGTCGCTCAGATAGCCCGAGACATAGAGAACCTTGATCTCCGGTCGTGAGGCCCGTACGCGAACGACCCACTCGTCGGCGAACGACGGTGGGATCCCGACGTCCACGACCATCAGGTCGATCCGGCTCCCGTGCTGCTGGCTGAGGGCCAGCGCTTCGTCGCGGTCCCCCGCCTCGAGGACCACGTAGTTCTGGAGCTGAAGGATCTCGCGTATCAGATCGCGCACCTCGCGCTCGTTCTCCACCACGAGTACGGTCCTGCCCTCGGCCGCCGCCGCCGGCGCCGGCGGCGGCGCCGGCGCTTCCACCAGGGTCGCGGTCTCGGGAACCCGCGGAAAGTAAATCTTGAACGTCGAGCCGGCACCGGCGTCGCTCGTGACGCTGATCTGGCCGCCGCACTGCGTGACGACGTCGTACACCGACGCGAGGCCGAGCCCGCTGCCGCGCCCGGGCTCCTTGGTCGTGAAGTACGGCTCGAACAGGCGCGCGCGGGTCTCGTCGTCCATGCCGTATCCGGTGTCGCCAACCGCCAGCATCACGGCCTGACCGACGTTGCTGGTCTCGATGGTGAGCCGGCCGCCGCTCGGCATCGCGTCGCGCGCGTTGACCACGAGATTCATGATCACCTGGCCGATCCGGTGCGGGTTCGCGCTGACTCGCGCCAGGCTGGGGCTGAGCCGCGTCACCAGCTCGATGGAGTCGCCGAGCAGCGGCTGGAGCACGCGCGTCACGTTCCCCACGAGCTGGTTGAGATCGACGGGCACCGGCGCCGGGATCGTTCGGCGGCTTCCCGAGAGGATCTGCTGCGCCAGCGCCGCGCCCCATTCGGTCGCCCGCTTGATCGCCTCCGCGTTCCGGCGGAGGGGATCGTCGGCGCGCAGCCGCTTCAGCATCATCTCCGTGTAGCCCGTGATGACGGCGAGCAGGTTGTTGAAGTCGTGGGCGACGCTGCTCGCGTGCCGGCGGAGGGACGCGTTGTCGGCCAGCGCCTCCTCGAGCCGCGCCGACTGGTCGCGCGCCGACACCGCGCCCCCCTCGGTCATCGTGGCGCCTCCTCCCCGTGGGCGCTGGGCGGCTCCGGGATCAGCGACAGCACGATCGTGAACGTCGTGCCGCGGCCCGGCACGCTCTGAAAGCTGATCGCCCCGCCGTGGTCCTCGACGATCTTGTGCGCGAGGGCGAGGCCGAGACCGGTCCCGCTGTCACGCGTCGTGTAGAAGGGATTGAAGACTCGATCGGTGTCCGAGGGTTGGATCCCCACGCCGGTGTCCGCGATCTCCACCTTCACCCGGTTCGCCGGCCGCCGCCGGACCGAGCGCACCGCGTCGCCCGTGCCGGCCCACCCGGCGCGCACCGTCAGCCGGCCGCCGCGCGGCATCGCGTCGAGCGCGTTGGCGATCAGATTGACGAACACGCGGTAGAGCGCGTCCTTGTCCGCCTGAATCAGCGGCACGTCCCGGGCGTACTCGCGTACGACCTCGACGTGGCGCTCGTCGAGCTGCTCCACGTACAGCTCGAGGGCGCGCTCGAGGAGCTCCGGAAGCCGCACGAGCGTGAAGCTCATCCGGGACGGGCGCGCGAGCTCGAGCAAGCGCTCGACGATTCCGTTGATCCGCTCGAGCTCGCGCGGCACGACGTTGCCAAAGCGCGCGCGGAAATTCGGGTCGTCGACTTTCCGGTCCAGATGCCGGCTGAACGTGAGGAGCGAGGTGAGCGGGTTCTTGATCTCGTGGGCGAGGCCGGCGGCGAGCGTGCCGAGCGCGGCCAGCCGATCCGATCGCCGCAGGTCGTTCTCGAGCTGGCGCACGAGGGTCAAGTCGCGGAACACGCCGATGACGCCGAGGTCCTTCCCCTCGCCGCCCTTGAGCGGCGCCGTGCTGAACTCGATCGGCAAGGTGGAGCCGTTCCGGCGCCGGAGCGTGAGCGGCACGCTGGCGATCGGCGCGTGGCTCGCCAGGGTCTCCGTCAGGAGATCGCTGATCTCGGGCGTGTGGGCGAACAGCTCGGTGCAATACCGGCCGGCGGCCTCGCCGCGGAAGAACCCGGTGAGGAGCTCGGCCGCCGGGTTGAGCGTGACCACGCGTCCGTCGAGGTCGATCGTCACGATGCCGCTGGTGAGCGACCCGAGAATATTGTCGGTGTAGCTCTTGAGATCGGCGAGCTCCTCGAACTGCCGCCGCAGACCGCCGTGAGCCTCTTCCAGCGCCGTCCGCTGCTGGAGGAGCTGCGCGGCCATGTGATTGAACGCCGCGGCGAGCCGGCCGATCTCGTCGTGGGTCGAGTGCTCGATTCGCTGATTGAGCTCACCGCGCGAGATGGCGGCGGCCCCTTCCGCCAGCTGCCGGACCGGTCGCGCGATCCGGCCCGCCACCAGTGCGGCCGCCACGCTCCCGAGCAAGAGGGTCGCCAGGGTGAGGGCGCCGAGCTCAAGCCGGGTGCGCCGGAGCTCGGCTTCCATCCGCTGCTTGGAAAGACCGAGCCGCACGGTGCCCCACTTCCGGCCGTCCACGAGGACGGGCACGGCGAAGTCGTAGACGGCCTCGCCAGCGTTCGTGACGGTCTGCTGGGTCAGCGGCTCGATCGCGCCGGCGGCTCGCTCGTGCGCGGCGCCGTGAAGTAGGAGGCCCACGCGCTCGGGGTACCGGCTGTGCGCCGCCACCTTGCCGTCGGCGTCGAGCACGACCGCGTACACGACGTCGGGCTCGGCGGCCATCCGCACAACGTTCTGCTCGAGCGCCGTGAAGTTATAGAGGAGGAGCGGGCCGTAGGAGATCGCCGCGAGGTTCCGGGCGAGCGCCTCGCCGCGCCGCTCCATCTCCGAGATGATCCCGGCGCGCCCCTGGTGGTCGACCACCGCCATAACGGCCGTCATGACGAGGACGATCACGAGGATCGTGCCCACCAGGAGCTGCGCGCGGAGCGAACGCACTCTCATCGCGCGCGCTCGAGCCAGATCTTGCGCAAAGGAATGTAGGGATCGCCGAGGCCATTCACCTCGACGCTCCTCACGTAGGGCTGGAACAGGCGCTCGTACGCGCGGTGGAAGACGGGGATGATCGGAGCGTCATCGAGAATCAACTGCTCCGCTTTCCGGTACGCCTCGACGCGCCGCTGGACGTCGCCCGCGCTCCGGGCGCTCGCGAGGAGATCGTCGACGACCGGATTCGCGTAGCCGAAGAAGTTTCGCGGGCTCTTCGAATGGAACAGCTTCGACAGGAAGTTGTCCGGGTCGGGGACGTCTGCGTACCAGGCGTAGAGAAAAATCGGCAGCTTGCCCTCGTCGAGCAGCTTCGAGAATGCCTGCCAGTCGGTGTTGTACTGGAAGTCGGCGGTGATCCCGACCGCGGCCAGCCACTTCTTCATCAGCGCGTGCTCGCGGACGATGTCGGCTTGCCGAGCACCCGACCAGATGGCGAGGGGCGGCAACCCGCGGCCCCCCGGATACCCGGCCTCGGCGAGCAGCTCGCGCGCCCGCTGCGGGTTGTACGAATACCCGGCTAGCCCGGGATTGAAGCCGAGCATTCCCGGGGGCAGGATGCCGCGCGCGAAGGCGACCTGACCGAGGTACACGCTCTCGACGATCGCCTCTCGGTCGATCGCCTGGACGATCGCCTGCCGGATCCGCCGATCGTTGAGCGGCTTCGCACGTGTGTTGAACCCGTAGAACCGCGCGCTGATCATCGGCCGCTTCACGTAGATATAGCCGCCGCGCGCGACCAACTCCCTCCGGTCGACTCGGGCCGGCACCGGCGCATCCTCGAGGTTTCCCTTCTGGAACTCGTCCTGCATGGCGTCGCGCTGCTCGCCCGGGAAGATCCGGAAGACGAGCCGCGAGAGCCGTGGTGCGCCGTCGAAATACTCCTCATTGGCCTCGAGCACGATTTCTTTGCCCCGCTCCCAGCGGACGAACTTGAATGGCCCCGTGCCGACCGGCTGGGCACCGAACGTCTCGCCCGTCTCGACGAGGTCGCGGGGAACGATTTTGGCGTGGCCCACCGCCGCGATCGCGACGAACGGCGCAACGCTCTCATCGAGTGTCACCTGGACGGTCCGCCGGTCGAGTGCCACCAGCCCCGACACGCTCTTCGCGCGCCCGTCTCTGAACTCGCGCGCGCCCTTCACGTTGAGGAACAACTCGGCCGCGCCCGAGCGCGTCTTCGGGTCGAGAATGCGTGCGAACGAGTAGACGACGTCCTCGGCGGTGACCTCGCGCCCATGGTGGAACTTCGCGCCGCGGCGAAGAGTGAACGTCCACACGAGCCCATCGCGCGACGCCCGCCAGAACTCCGCGAGCGCCGGCACGATCGTGAGCGCGTTGTCGTACTGCACGAGGCCATCGAAGATCTGCTGCGAGATGGACAGGCTGTAGACGTCGCTGACCCGCGCCGGATCGAGGGTCTTCGGGTCGTGACCTAGGGGCCGGCGGTAGACGCTGTTCGCGGGGCCATGGTCCTTGTCCTGGGCGCGCAGGGGCGAGGGTTGCGCGCACACGAGCGCGGCTGCAACGAGGAGAAGAAAGAGGAAGGGAGGGGGCATGCCTCCCCTCCCCGCCCTGAGACGACTCAAAGACGACGTCGAGACGGCGGACAAGCGCCCGAAGACTAGTCCGCGCCGCCTTCCGCGGTCCCGATCGCCTGGAAGTATTGCGTTGAGCTGGACGTCGCCGACTCGATTACCGGCGCCACCAGCAAGAACGACCCGACTACCGCGGCCACCACCACGATGCCAGCCCATATCTTCGCCATTGCTCGTCCTCCTCAACGGGTGAGAAGCCCTCCCCATGAGGGCTTCGTAAGACAACCGCGAGGAAGTTAAGCAATTCGACGACCATGTGTGGGACCAAAGTCGCAGTCGCATGACAAGTACCTGTTTCGTAACGACCCACTCCCGAGCCCGCGCGGGATACCGCCGCGCCGTCGCACAATGAGTGTGCGGGCCGCCCAGTCGCTGGGCGCCCAACAACTGGGCGCTCAGTGCTCGCTGCCCGGCGCCCGTACTCCCCAGCGGGCGAGCTTCACCCGCAGCGAATTGCGATGCACCTCGAGAATTCGGCCAGCCTCGGTGAGGTTCCAGCCCACGCGCTCGAGGACCCGGAGCACGATCTGGCGCTCGAACTGGTCCGTCGCCTCGTTCAAGGGAAGCGCCTCGGCCGCTCGCACCTTCGTGGCCTGCTGAGGCAGCGAGACGTCGAGCGGAAGATCGTTGAGCTGGATGACGGGACCATCCGCCAGGACCACGCACCGCTCGACGACGTTCTCGAGCTCGCGCACGTTGCCCGGCCAGCGGTACGCCTGCAGCGCGGCGAGCGCTTCGGGCGATGGCCCGTCGATCCGCTTGTGAAACCGGCGATTGTCGCGCCGGATGAAATGGTCGACGAGCAACGGAACGTCCTGGATCCGTTCCCGTAGCGGCGGCACCACGACCGGCACGACGTTGAGCCGATAGTAGAGATCCTCGCGGAAGGCGCCGCGGCCGACGGCCTCCTTGAGGTTGGTGTTCGTCGCGGCGATGAACCGGACGTCGATCTTGACCGGGCGGGTACCGCCGACCCGCTCGACCTCGCGCTCCTGGAGCACGCGCAAGAGCTTCACCTGGAGCTCGGACCGCAGCGTGCCGATCTCGTCCAGGAACAGGGTGCCGCCCTGCGCGAGCTCGAACTTCCCCAGCTTTCGCTGGTGGGCGCCGGTAAAGGCACCCTTCTCGTGGCCGAACAGCTCGGACTCGATGAGCGTCTCGGCGATGGCGGCCGGGTTGACGGCGACGAACGGTCCATCGCGCCGCGGGCCCTGATGATGGATGGCCCGCGCGACCAGCTCCTTGCCGGTCCCGCTCTCGCCGGTGATCAGCACGGTCGTCGACGTGCGCGCGACCTGGGCGATGAGGCCGTGGAGCTTGTCGATCGCGGGGTGCCGACCGACGATCTCGTCGAGGTCGTGCGCGCGCGCGAGCTCGGAGCGCAGGAACGCGACCTCGCGCTCGAGCGCCCGGCGCTCGAGGGCGCGTCGCGAAAGCGTCAGGAGCTCGTCCTCCTCGAAGGGCTTGGTCAGATAGTCGAAGGCGCCGAGCTTCATGGCGGCCACTGCGGTGCGCACGGTCTTCACGGCGGTGACGAGGATCACCTCGATGCCCTCGTCGAGCGCCTTGATGCGCTCGAGCACCTCGATACCGTCCATCCCGGGCAATCGGATGTCGAGCAGGACGAGGTCGACCGCGGAGGCCCGGACGACGTCGAGCGCGCCGGGGCCGTCGGGCACGTCGACGACTTCGTAGTGGTCCTCGAGGATCAGCCGAAACGACTCCCGAACGCCTGGGTCGTCATCGACGACGAGGACGACGGGGCGCGCCATGCCCGGACTCTAGCACCAATCTCGCTCACCCAGATGTCTTCGAACCGTGACATTGACGGCCCGCCGGGACCGATCGAACAATCACCTCGTGATCGCCCGGATCCTCTCCGCAGCCCTCGTCGGTGTCGAGGCCGCGCTCGTGCGGGTGGAAGTCGACGTCGCGCCGGGATTGCCGGCGTTCAACACGGTCGGTCTTCCCGACTCGGCTGTCCGCGAAAGCCGCGAGCGTGTCCGCACCGCGATCCGTAACGCCGGCTTCGCCTTTCCGTCCGATCGGATCACGGTGAACCTCGCTCCCGCGGACGTCCGCAAGGAGGGTACCTCGTTCGATCTCCCGATCGCGCTCGGCATACTCGAGGCCACGGGCGTGGTCAAGACCCGGTGCATCGGCTCGTTCGCTGTGGTCGGCGAGCTGGCGCTGGACGGCCAGATCCAGGGAGTGCGCGGGGCGCTCGCCGTCGGGCTCGCGTGCCGGCGGCAAGGGATCGACACGCTCGTCGTGCCGCTCGCGAACCACGGGGAGGCGCTGGCCGTCGACAGCCTCCGGGTGTTCGCCGTGTCCACCCTGCGCGAGGCGGTGGGTCTCCTCAATGGTGGAGACCCGCCACCGGTGACGCCTGGCACGCCCGTGGCTCTCGCCGCGGCCATCGCGGACGATCTCGACTTCGCTGATGTCCGCGGCCAGGCCCACGCCAAGCGCGCGCTCGAGATCGCCGCGGTCGGCGCGCACAACGTGCTGCTCGTCGGTCCTCCCGGAGGAGGCAAGACGATGCTGGCCCGGCGACTGGCGGCGATCTTGCCCCCGCTCAGCCGCGATGAGGTGATCGAGGCATCCACGATCTGGTCCGTCGCCGGCTTGTTGCCGCGTTACGGCGAGCTGCTGAGCCGGCGTCCCTTTCGTGCGCCGCACCATACGATCTCGGTCTCGGGGCTCATCGGCGGCGGGAGTCCCCCGCATCCGGGCGAGGTGACCCTCGCCCATCTCGGCGTCCTCTTCCTGGACGAGCTACCCGAGTTCCAGCAGCACGTGCTCGAGTCGCTGCGCCAGCCGCTCGAGGACGGCCGCGTCACGATCGCCCGCGCCAGCGGCGTCAGCAGCTTCCCCTCCCGCTTCCAGCTCGTGGCCGCTGCCAACCCCTGCCGACGCGGCTGCCCGTCTCTCGACGGCTGCGTCTGCACGCCCGCCGAGCGCGCCCGATACCTCGGCCGCCTGTCCCGTCCGCTCCTCGACCGCATCGACCTGCACGTCGAGCTCCCCGCGCTCCTGCCCGGCGAGGTTCACGCCCTGGCCTCGGGCGACGCCAGCGAGGCGATCCGGACGCGGGTCGAGAGCGCTCGCCAGCAGCAGCGTGACCGCTTCCGCGCCAGCACGACCCGCGTCAACGCCACGATGAGCCCGCGCCAGGTTCGACGCTTCTGTCCGGTCTCCCCCGAGGCCGAGCGCCTGCTCGCCGCGGCCATGACACGCCTGGGGCTCTCGGCCCGCGGTCACGACCGCGTGCTCAAGGTCGCCCGCTCGATTGCCGATCTGGCCGGAGCCGACGCGCTGACGGCGGAGCACTGCGCGGAGGCGATCCAGTATCGCGGGCTCGACCGGCAATGGCGGGCGTGATCCCCCGGCGCTCACTGCTTCTGCACGACGACCCGACCTTCGGCGTTCACGAACACTCGGTAGCGGCTTCCGTCCTTGCACGACGCGATGTAATCGTTGTCGCCCTGCTTGGTGGCGGTGAGGACCTGCCCGCACGGCTGTCCCTGCAGCGCGATCACGGCCGTCAAATCCTTCAGCACAGCCGGGTCATCGGCAGCGAGCGAGGGCGCTGCGAAGAGACTCGCCGTCGACACGATCCAGGCACCAGCGTTGGTTCGCCTGCTCATCGCTCCTCCCAATTGTTCGGACACACGACTTAGAGATCCCGGAACTGGTCGGGATCGGTCAGGATGCTCCACAGCGCTTCGCGCGACGACGAGACGTCGCGGGCGAGCACCGGATCGCTGTCTTGCAGCAGCGACAGCACCTTCAGGAGCAGCAGATCGTAGGCCTGCCGCAGCTTGGGCAACATGGATCGATCGCGCGACTTGTGGAAGTCGCGAAATTCATTCAACAAGTCGTCGACCTGGTTCTTGAGCGAGAGCTTGGTGAAGACACCGATCGCCTTGGTCTCGCGCAAGCGCTTCTCGAGCGAGTCCAGATCGAGTGTGGCCACCGCCGAGGGTGTCGCAGGCTGTGGTGGCGCGGGCTCGTTCGGTGCGGCGGTCCCTGGCCGCGGCGCGGCCTCCGTGGGAGGCGCGGTCTCCACCTTCTCCTCCTTCGTTGCGAGCCCGCCCGGCGCGAGCCCTCCGGGTCGCGCGCCTCCCTCGCGGGAGGCCGGCGGCTTCGTCGGAGGAGCCGGCACCGAGGGCTTGGGAGGCTCGACCCGCGGCGCCGGCGGCCTCCCGTCGCTCGCCTGGCTGAGCACGACCAGGACGCTCACGACCAACACTCCCGCGCTGTTGCCGAGGGTCACCGCTTGCCCCGCTCTTTGCTCCCCGATCGGGCCTTGATCCCAGCATGCCCGACAATCCATCACCGGTCTTAAAATGTCCGGGATGGTCCGGCTACGAGCGCACAGTCTTCTGGTAGGCGGCGACGAGCGCCCGCCGGTGATCCTCGTACACGGGGCCGCGAATTCAGCGCGGGTGTGGGCCTACTGGCAAGACGAGCTCGCCCGCTGCGGGTGGTCCTCGCACGCCATCGACCTCCGCGGCCACGGGGCGAGCGCGGCCGCCGAGCTCGGCACGACACGCATGGCCGACTACGCCGACGACGTCGTCGCGCTCGCGCGCGCGCTGCGGCAGCCGCCGATCCTCGTCGGCCGGGACGGCCGACACGCTATGGCCTCGCCAGCGGTATGACAACCTGCCTTTCGCAGCCGATCACGTCGAAATCAGCGGGGCCTCGCACTGGGGATTGGTCCTGAATCGGCGGGTGCTCTCGGGGATGGGATCCGCGGTCAGCCGCTGGCTCGAGAAGAACGTGCCGCGCGGGAGCCGGTGAGCCCGGCGACGGTGGGACGGCTACGGAGCGAGCGGGACTAGCGACGGCCGCGCGGCGGGATGTTCGTGTAGACGATCGACCCGTCGTCGCCGACGGTCCGGTACACGGTCGTCGGCGCGCTCGCCGCGCCGTTCGTGGTGCCGTCGTAGTGAAAGAGCACGCGCGTCACGTAGTCGCGGGTCTCCGGGTACGGCGGGATCCCTCGATTTGAGACCACAGCTTTCTCGCCCGCGTTGTAGGCCGCCAGCGCCAGGGGCAGGTCATTCCCGAACCGGTCGATCAACCCGCGAAGGTGCCGGACGCCGCCGTCGATGTTCTGCTGCGGGTCGAAGCTGTTGCGGACACCGAGCATCGACGCCGTTTCCGGCATGAGCTGCATCAGCCCTTGAGCGCCCTTCCCGGACACCGCCTTCGGATTGAAGGCCGACTCGACGCGGATGACGGCCTGGACCAGGCGCTCCGGAACCCCGTAGCGCTCGGCGGCCGCCTTGATCTCGGTGGCGTAGCGCGCCGTGTCCGCGGGCGGCAGACGCAGAAAGCCCGCGGACGTGCCGGACGAGTACCCGGCGAGGTTCTTGTAGCGGGGATCGGTCGGCGCGTTCGTGAAGTGGACCGTCCCGTCGCCCTCCGAGAGCCGGTACACTTGGGCTCCGGCCGACGTCGACGAGACGAGGACCATAGAAATCACGCCCAGGAAATACCCGAGGCGGAACATACGGCTATGTTAGCCGACGCGGCGCCGCCCCTTCAAGGCTGAACGCCGCGTCCGGAAATGCTGTAAAGCCCCCGAAATCAGGACGACCAGGCCATCCGCTCCACCTCGGGCCATGTGGATGTCGTCTCGAGAGCGTGCTTCAGGACATCGCGCACCGAGTCGACTAGGTGGATGGTCATCTCGTCACGGACGCGGGTGGGGACGTCCTCCATCAGGTTCTTGGCGTTCCGACCGGGAATCAGCAACGTGCGGATCCCGGCCCGATGGGCGGCCAGCACCTTCTCCTTGATCCCGCCGACCGGCAACACTCGCCCGGCGAGGCTGACCTCGCCGGTCATCGCCAGACCTGACCGGACGCGGCGGCCCGTCAGCAACGACACCAGCGCAGTCGTCATCGTGACGCCGGCGGAGGGGCCGTCCTTCGGGATCGCCCCGGCCGGAACGTGCACGTGGATGTCGGAGGTCTCCCAGAATTCCGGCGCGATGCCGAGCTCGTCGGCATGGGAGCGGACCCACGAGAGGGCCGCCTGCACCGATTCCTTCATGACGTCGCCGAGCTGTCCGGTCAAGGTCAGGGTGCGCTTGCCCTGCATGCGCGTCGCCTCGATGACCAGGACGTCGCCGCCGACTGGTGTCCACGCCAGGCCGATCGCGACGCCCGGGACGCGCGTGCGCTCCTCGACCTCTTCGAGTTCGAAGCGTGGCACGCCGAGGAAGGTCGTGACCACATCGGGCGTGATGTGCGCCGCCTCCGTGTGCCCTTCGGCGCGCCGGCGCGCCACCTTCCGGCAGACGCTGGCGATCTCCCGCTCGAGATTCCGCACCCCGGCCTCGCGGGTGTAGCCGCGGGCCAGCAGGCGAAGCGCCTCGGGCGTGAACTCGATGTCCTTGTCCCCGTCGAGCCCGTGCTCCCGCGCCTGCTTCGGCACGAGGTGGCGCTGGGCGATGGCGATCTTCTCCTCCTCCGTATATCCGGCGAGCGTGATGATCTCCATCCGGTCGCGCAGCGCCGGCGGCACGGTGTCGATCACGTTCGCCGTCGTGACGAACAGCACGCGCGACAGGTCGAACGCCACATCCAGATAGTGATCTCGGAACGAGACGTTCTGCTCCGGATCGAGCACCTCCAGGAGGGCCGAGGCCGGGTCGCCGCGGAAGTCCATCCCGAGCTTGTCGATCTCGTCGAGCATGAACACGGGATTCTTCGAGCCGGCGCGCCGGAGCCCCTGGATGATCTGGCCCGGCAGGGCGCCGATGTACGTCCTCCGATGGCCGCGGATCTCGGCCTCGTCCCGCATGCCGCCGAGCGAGATGCGGTGGAACTTCCGGCCGAGCGCGCGCGCGATCGACCGTCCGAGCGAGGTCTTGCCGACGCCCGGCGGGCCCACGAAGCACAGGATCGGGTCCTTGCCAGACGGCCGGATCTTTTTCACGGCGAGGTATTCGAGGATCCGCTCCTTGATCTTCTCGAGCCCCTCGTGATCCTCGTCGAGGATCGTCCGGGCCGGCGCGATGTCGACGTTGTCCGCGGTCTCCTGCTGCCACGGCATCGACACCAGCCAGTCGATGTAGGTCCGAGCCACCGTGTACTCCGCCGCGGCCGGTGGCATCTTCGCCAGCCGATCGAGCTCACGGAGCGCTTCCTTCTTCGCTTCCTCGGTCATGCCCGCCGCTTCGATCTTCTCCCGCAGGGCATCGATCTCCTGCGTCCGATCATCGGCGTCCCCCAGCTCTTTCTGGATCGCCTTCATCTGCTCGCGCAGGTAGTACTCGCGCTGCGTCTTCGACATCTCAGACTGGGCTTCCGACTGGATCTTCGAGCCGAGCTCGAGGACCTCGACCTCTTTCGTCAGGGCCACGACGAGCCGCTGCAGGCGCTCAGCGACGCTGATCGTCTCCAGGATCTCCTGGCGCAACGCCGTCGGAAGCGTCGGGAGCGATCCGGCGATGAGGTCCGCGACGGCGCCCGGGCCCTCCGCGGCGCCGAGCACGTTCGCGAGCTCGTCGGGGAGGGTCGGCGACAGCGAGACGACCTTCTGGAAGAGCCCGGCCGCCGTGCGGGCGAGCGCTTCGACCTCGAGGGTCGCCGTCGACGGCGCCTCGTCACTCAGGCGCTGGATTCTCGCGCGGAGGAACGGCGCCTCCTGCACGACCTCGCCGATGCGGAAGCGGCCGAGCCCCTGCACGATCAGACGCAGGGTGCCGTCGGGCTGCTTCAGCGCCTTGTGAATGAGGATCACCGTACCGATCGAGTGAAGCTCCGGCGCGCGCGGATCCTCCGCGGTCGGATCGCGCTGCATGACCGCGCCGACGATCCGACTGCCCTGGAGCGCGTCCTGGACGAGCCGGACCGATCCAGGTCGACCGACCGCCAGTGGCGTCACCGCCTGCGGAAGAACCACCGTGCCGCGTAGAGGCAGAATCCCCAGGACGTCGGGGATGTTGAGCTCTTTCTCGTCACGCTCGCCAGCCATGTTTCTCCTTTCGAACCTAGAACAGATCGACAGGCTTGAGCTGACCGGACGCCGCCCGGACGAGTGCCTCCCTGGGCTCCTGCGGTCGGCTCTGACCCGCCGTCTCGCCGCCCTCCTCGCGGAGGTAGGTGACGAGATCCTCGATCTGTTTCTGCATCTCGATCATCCGACGTCTCATCTTTAGGATGACCTCGATCCCGGCGAGATTCACACCGAGGTCACGTGTCAGCCTCAGCAGCCGCGCCAGCTCGTCGACATCTTCGGTCGAGTACATGCGCGTGCGCCCGACGGTTCGGCTCGGACGCACGAGCCCCTTCTTCTCGTAGAAGCGAAGCGTCTGCGGGTGGACGTTGAGCATGTCGGCGACCACCCCGATCATATAGAGCGGCTTGCCGCGATCGGTCACTCCGCACCTCCCCGATAACGCTCCAGCTTGGTCCGTGTCTCGACAGGCATCAGCCGCGCTAGCTCGCGCACGAGCTCGTGCGTCCGCGCGTCGAGCCCGGTCGGCATCTCCACACGGGCCGTCAGGTAGAGGTCGCCCGTCGACTCACCGGTCAACTTCGGCAACCCCTGACCGCGCAAGCGGAACACCTGACCGCCCGTCGTCCCCGGCGGCACGACCAGGACCGCCTCCCCAGACGGCGTGGGCACCCGGATTCGGGCGCCGAGCAGCGCCTCCCACACGCTGAGCGGGACGTCGCAGTGCACGCTGTCGCCCTTCCGCCGGAAGAACGGATGTTCCCCGACGCGCGTGCTGACGATCAGATCGCCGCGCGGCCCGCCGAACGGGCCGGCATTCCCCTCGCCGGCCACGCGGATCTGCGCGCCGGAGTCGACGCCAGCGGGAACCGCGATGTCGACCGCCTCGGCGACGCGTCGGACGCCCCGGCCAAGACACGCCGAGCACCGCCCCTCTCGGCCGGCGCCGCTCGCCCCGCACTGCGTACAAGGTGAGAACCGCTGGACGTCGAGCCGGACGCTCGCTCCCCGAACGACCTCGGCGAAGGTCAGATCCACGACCGCGTGGACGTCGTCGCCGCGCCGCCCCTCGGCGAGCGCCTCGTCGGCCCCGGCCGCGTGCCCGTACTGGTCGTACATCTGGCGCGCGGTGGGATCGCCGAGCACCCTGAACGCCTCCGCAATCTCCTCGAAGAGCTCGCGCGCTCGCTCGTCCCAGAAATTGACGTCGGGCGAATACTGCCGCGCGAGGCGCTGATAAGCTCGGCGGACCTCGCGCGGCGCCGCGGTCGCCGCGATGCCCAGAACCGCGTAGTAGTCGCGACGCATGAACCGCTACTTTTTCTTGTCGCCCAGATCCTCGAAGTCGGCGTCGACCACCTCGCCTTCCTTTGGACCCGGCGCGCCCTGGCTCTGCCCACCGGGCGCGCCAGAGCCGGCCGGCTGGCCCTGCGCCTGCGCTTCGCGGTACATGATCTCCGCGAGCTTGTGCGCCGCGTGGCTCAACGCCTCCTGGGCGCGTTTCATCCGCTCGATGTCCTCGCCCTTCAGCGCTTCGCGCGCCTCCGCGAGCGCGTCGTCGATCGCCTTGCGGTCGTTCTCCGCCAGCTTGGCGCCGTGCTCACCGAGGGTCCGCTCGGTCGAGTAGACGAGCGAGTCGGTCTGGTTGCGCACCTCGATCTCCTGCTTCCGCTTCGTGTCCTCGGCGGAGTTCGCCTCGGCCTCCTTCATCATTCGCTCGATCTCGTCCTTGGTCAGGCCGGACGACGCGGTGATGGTGATGTTCTGCTGCTTGCCGGTCGCCTTGTCCTGGGCGGCGACGTTCAAGATGCCGTTCGCGTCGATGTCGAACGTCACCTCGATCTGCGGAACCTGGCGCGGCGCCGGCGGGATGCCTACCAGGTGGAACTTCCCGAGAGTCCGGTTGTCGCGCGCCATGGGCCGCTCGCCCTGCAGCACGTGGACCTCGACGGAGGTCTGATTATCGGCCGCCGTGGTGAAGACCTCGCTTTTCTTCGTAGGAATGGTCGTGTTGCGCGTGATGAGCGGCGTCATCACGCCGCCGAGCGTCTCGATCCCGAGCGAGAGCGGAGTGACGTCGAGCAGCAGGAGGTCTTTCACCTCGCCCGTGAGCACCGCGCCCTGCACCGCCGCGCCGACCGCGACGACTTCGTCCGGGTTGACGCCCTTGTGGGGCTCGCGGCCGAAGAGCTGCTTGACCGCCTCTTGAACCTTCGGCATCCGCGTCTGGCCACCAACCAGAATGACCTCGTTGATGTCCTTCGGGCTGACGCCGGCGTCCTGCATCGCTTGCCGGCACGGGCCGAGGGTCCGCTCGACCAGATCGGCCACGAGCGCCTCGAGCTTGGCTCTCGTCAAGGTGAGCACGAGGTGCTTGGGCCCGCTCGCATCGGCCGTGATGAAGGGCAGGTTGATCTCGGTCTGCAGGGTGGTCGAGAGCTCGCACTTCGCTTTCTCGGCCGTCTCCTTCAACCGCTGAAGGGCCATCCGATCCTTCAGGAGATCGATCCCGTGCTCCTTCTTGAATTCCCCCGCGATCCAGTCCATCACGCGCTGGTCGAAGTCGTCACCGCCCAGGTGCGTGTCGCCGTTGGTCGCCTTGACCTCGAAGACGCCCTCGCCGATCTCGAGGATCGAGATGTCGAAGGTGCCGCCACCGAGGTCGTAGACCGCGATCGTCTCGTCCTTCTTCTTGTCGAGGCCGTAGGCCAATGCCGCGGCCGTCGGCTCGTTGATGATGCGAAGCACCTCGAGACCGGCCACACGGCCCGCGTCCTTGGTCGCTTGCCGCTGGCTGTCGTTGAAGTAGGCGGGCACGGTGATGACGGCCTGGGTGACCTTCTCTCCCAGGTACGCCTCCGCGGCTTCCTTCAGCTTTCGCAGGATCATGGCCGAGATCTCCGGCGGGGAATACTGCTTGCCCCTCACCTCGATCCGGACGTCGCCGTTGGCGGCCTTGACCACTTTGTACGGGACGAGCTTGGTCTCCTGGAGCACCTCGTCGTAGCGACGCCCCATGAACCGCTTGATCGAGAACACGGTGTTCTCGGGATTCGTGATCGCCTGTCGTTTCGCGACCTGTCCGACGAGAATCTCGCCTTCCTTCGTGAATCCCGCGACCGAGGGCGTGAGCCGGCTGCCCTCCTGGTTCGCGATCACCGTGGGATTGCCACCCTCGACGACCGCGACCACCGAGTTGGTCGTCCCGAGGTCAATGCCGATCACCTTCGCCATGTCGAATCCCCCTTCTCCTTGGTCTCAATGGCGACGGAGCGGGTCGACCCGCCCCGTCGCGTCAACTCCGTACCGCTCGATCGACTAGATGATGTCGATCTTGATCGCCTTGGGCTTGACCTCTTCCGCCTTCGGGAGCTTCACTTCGAGGACTCCGTCGCGGTAGGTTGCCTTCACCTTGTCAGCCTGCACGGGCATCGGCAGCTGGACGCTGCGCTCGAACTTCCCGTAGGCGCGCTCGACGTGATGGACGCTCTCGTCCTTGGACTCGCGGTTGAATGTCCGCTCGCCCTTCACGGTGAGCAGATCTCCCATGATCGACAAGGACACGTCCTTCTCCGTGACACCCGGAAGCTCAAAACTCAGCACGAGATCATCCTCGGTCTCGCGCATGTCGAGGACCGGTGCCCAGGTCCGCACCGCCGACCCGGTCGTGGAGGCTGTGGGCCTTCCCAGGACACTGTCGAACAGACGGTTGACCTCTCCCTGGATGTCGGTCATGTTGCGAAACGGATCCCATCGCTCGACGGACACGAACGGACGCCAACGCTCAATCGCCATCTCAAAGCCCTCCCTGGCTCATGCCGGTCTCCTTGACCCCGGCCATATTTGAGTACGAAAGTTATATATCATGTGAGTGGAACGCTGTCAAATCAAGGCCCGAGGCTTGATGGAAGTCCTTTCGGTCTGGGATGATAGGGTTGGCCGATGCGGTCCGGATGCGTCCTGGTCATCGGAGGGATCGCCACCCTCCTGGGCCTGGCGGGGGCGTCGCTATGGGTCGGCTCCAGGCTGATCCGTGAGCCCGAAGTTGCGGCGGCCCTCGGCGCCCCAGAGGATGGTATCCGGGCGCAGCAGAAGATCTTCGATCTAGCTCGCGGCGAGCCCCGTGGATCGAGGGGGCGCCCGCATCAGGTCGTTTTCACCGAAGCCGAGGTGAACCGATTCCTGTCGACGAATCTCGTCGAGGTGGCCCAGATGCCCGTCGCGGTCAGAGCCGTCCGCCTCGCCGGGGAGGGGGTCGTCGAATTCAAGGGCCTGCTCTCGCTCCGCGATCTTTTAGCGGCGTCGCCCCTCGCCGGCCTCGCTCCTGCCAGCTGGCTCGAGCGCCAGGTTTGGCTGCATCTCAGCGCCAGGGCGAGCCTGGAAGTCGGAGCGAGCCGGAGCCAGCGCCGCTATCTTCGGTTCGACGTCCAGCGCTTCGCGATCGGCCAGCAGCCGCTGCCAGGGATCCTCCTGCGGCTTCTGCCGAGCGCCGGACTCCAGGGTCTTCTCCGATGGCGAATGCCCGAATCGGTGGAGGCCATCACGATCGACTCCGGGACTGTCGCGATCAGGACTTCTTCGTAGCGTGGACGTAGCGAAGCTGGAGGTCGTAGAGCACCTCCTCGAGGATTCGGTTCTCCTCGGGCGACCGGTGGCCCTCGGTCTTCTCGCGAAGCAAGATCAGTAGATCGATCGCGTCCGCAGCTTGGGCCAGATCGACCTGGCGCTCACCCGTGAGGGGATCGGGCGCGTCCCCCAGCGCGACGACGGCCGAGCTTGCGAGCATCATGAAGAGACCGGCCAGGCTTCGCTCGCCGGGGCTCAGGTCCGGCGGTGCGACAGGGGGCTCGGCGGCGGGCACGGGCCGCGGCGCTTCGTCCTCGTCCAGTCGCCTGCGCCTATCCGTGACCTTGAAAACGTCCTCGGGCTCCCCCTGGGCCATCAGGGTGAGCCTAGCACACGCGAAAACCCTTGCTGTATAATCGGTTAGCCGCAGGAACGGAAATGACCGACTCTCCGGGTGTTCTCTTTCAACGGCTCCTGGACGTCATGAAGCGACTCCGCGAACCGGGTGGCTGCCCGTGGGATCGCGAGCAAACGCCCACATCACTCAAGCCGTATCTCATCGAGGAAGCCTACGAAGTCCTGGAAGCGATCGAGTCTGGCGGGAGCGCGGCCGTGCGCGAGGAGCTGGGCGATCTGCTGTTCCAGGTCGTCTTCCACGCTCGCATCGCCGAGGAGCGAGGCGACTTCACGATGATCGATCTGCTCGGCCAGCTCATCGACAAGATGGTGCGGCGGCATCCTCACGTCTTCAGCGACGCGTCGGTTGGCACCGCGACCGAGGCGCTCGTCCAGTGGGAAGTGATCAAGCAGCGCGAGGCCAAGGACCGAGGCCAGGCGCGGTCGCTGCTCGACGGCGTCCCGCGTGCGTTGCCCTCATTGCTGCGAGCGCAGCGAGTTCAGAGCAAGGCCGCGCGCGTGAATTTCGACTGGCCCGACGCGCGGGCGGCGTGGCTCAAGGTGGAGGAGGAAATACGAGAGGCCGCCGAGGCGCTGGCGTCGGGCGACACACGGCGCATCCGCGAAGAACTCGGCGACGCGCTCTTCTCGCTCGTGAACGTGGCGCGGCTTTCGGACCTCGACGCCGACGACGCCCTCCACGGTGCGATCGAGAAGTTCCGCCGGCGCTTCACGAACATGGAAGCGGAGCTGGCCGCACGCGGCAAATCGGTCAGCGCGGTCCCGCCCGATGAGCTGGAGCGGTCGTGGGAGGCAGCGAAAGCCGGGGAGCGCAGCGAGAAACGGTCATGAGGCTCAGGATCGGCCAATCATCCATCTCGATCGAGCGCGGCGACATCACCGACTGGGAAGTCGACGCGATCATCAACGCGGCGAACTCGACGCTGTCCATGAGCACCGGCGTGGCCAGCGCCATCAAGCGCAAGGGCGGCGTCATCATCGAAGAAGAGGCGATGCGGCAGGGCCCCGTGGAGGTTGGCGAGGCCGTGCTGACCACTGGCGGCAACCTCGCCGCGACCCACGTGATCCACGCGGCCGTCATGGGCCCCGACCTCAAGGCGGACGGTGAGCAGGTCGCGACCACGACGCGCGCGGTCCTCGCGCTGGCGGCCAAGCATCGCATCACATCGCTCGCGCTCCCGGCGCTCGGAACGGGAGTCGGACACGTCCCGCCGGCCGTCTCGGCGAACGCGATGCTCAACGCCGTGGTGTCTCATTTGAGAGGCGGCCCCACGGGCCTGAAGCGAGTCGTTTTCGTGCTTTATCAGGACGATGCGTACAAGGCCTTTACCGATACGTTGAAACGACTCGGTGGGGTACAGTAGAAGATTACAATGGCCCAGCAGCAGGTGAAGCTCGGGCAGCCTGTCAACCGCCGCCTCGGGGACCTCCTCGTCGCGGACGGACTTCTCACCGCTGAACAGCTCAAGAAGGCGCTCGCGGAGCAGAAGGGCTCACCCGAAAAGCTCGGCTCCATCCTGGTCCGGCTGAATCTCGTCAACGAAGATCAGCTCATCGGGTTCCTGTCGCGGCAGTACGGCGTCCCATCGATCACGCTCGGTCAGCTCGACATCGATTCAGACGTATTGAAGCTCGTGCCGGCGCCCATCGCGCGGAAGTACGAGGTCATCCCGGTGCGGAGGATGGGGAACTCGCTCGCGCTCGCGATGGCCGATCCGACGAACGTGTTCGCCCTGGACGACATCTCGTTCATGACCAATCTGCAAGTGTTGCCCCTGGTCGCGTCGCAGACCTCGATCAAGAAGGCGATCGACCGCAACTACGAGTCGAAGACGGAGGCCATCTCCAGCGTCCTGTCCGACATGCAGACCGACCTCGCCAACGTCGAGGTCGTCGATGAAGGTGAAGAAGGCGCCAAGGTCGACGTCTTCGAGCTGAAGGAGTCGGCCGACGAAGCGCCAGTCGTGAAGCTGGTGAACATGGTGCTGGTCGACGCGATCCAGAAGGGCGCCTCCGACATTCACTTCGAGTCGTACGAGAAGATTTTCCGGATCCGGTTCCGGATGGACGGCGTGCTGCACGAAATGCTGGCGCCACCGAAACGGTTGGAGGCAGCGATCCTCTCCCGTTTGAAGATCATGTCGAACCTCGACATCGCCGAGCGCCGGCTGCCGCAGGACGGCCGCATCAAGCTCCGCTACAGCAATCGCGAGATCGATTTCCGCGTCTCGACACTCCCCACGATCTTCGGCGAAAAGGCGGTTCTCCGAATTCTCGACAAGGAGTCGTTGAAGCTCGATCTGACGCAGCTCGGCTTCGACGACTGGAGCCTCGACAAGTTCAACGCCGCGATCCACCAGCCGTACGGCATGGTGCTGATCACTGGACCGACCGGATCCGGCAAGACCACCACGCTCTACTCGGGCATCCACACCATCAACTCGCCGGACGTGAACATCATGACGGCCGAGGATCCGGTCGAGTACAACCTGAAGGGCGTCAACCAGGTTCAGATCAACGAACACGTCGGCCGGACATTCGCGGCCGCGCTCCGCTCCTTCCTCCGTCAGGACCCCGACGTGATCCTCGTTGGTGAGACGCGCGACCTCGAGACCGCGCAGATCAGCATCCGCGCCGCGCTCACCGGCCACCTGGTCTTCTCGACCCTGCACACCAACGACTGCCCCTCGACGATCGCGCGGCTTCTCGATATGGGGATCCCGCCGTTCCTGGTCGCGTCGTCGCTGCTCCTCGTCCTGGCCCAGCGCCTGGGTCGAAAGGTGTGCAAGCAGTGCCGGGAGCCGTACGACGCCGACGAGGAGAGCCTCGTCACATATGGCCACGTCCCGACCGGGAAAGGGAAGATCCAGTTCTACAAGGGCAAGGGCTGCGCGGCGTGTAACTTCACGGGAATGAAGGGCCGTATCGCGATCTACGAGGTCATGCCGATCAGCGAGGAGCTCCGCGACGCCATCCTCAAGAATGCTCCGACCGCCGAGATCCGGACGATCGCGCAGGCGGCGGGCATGAAGTCTCTGCGGCAAGCCGGGCTCGCGAAGGTCATTGAAGGAACTACGACGATCGAGGAAGTCCTCAGAGTTACCCTGTCTTAAACAGGGTTATTGCGGCGTAGGGAGGCACGATGGCCGCCAACATGGCCGATCTTCTGCAACTTATGGTGGACCGTGGCGCGTCGGACCTGCACATCACGAGCGGGACGTATCCGCAGATCCGCGTCAACGGCCGCCTCAACCAGCTCACCCAATTCGAGGTGCTGGCGCCGCAGGACACCCAGCGGCTTTCGTACAGCGTCCTGAACGAGGGCCAAAAACAGAAATTCGAAGAAGAGAACGAGCTCGACCTCTCCTTCGGCATCCAGGGCCTCGCGCGCTTCCGCTGTAACGTTTACCGGCAGCGCGGCGCCGTCGGGTGCGCGATCCGCGTCATCCCGTACAAGATCCGCTCGTTCGACGAGCTGGGGCTGCCGCAGATCGTCCAGCAGCTCGCGGACCGGCCCAAGGGGCTGATCCTCGTGACCGGGCCGACCGGGTCGGGCAAATCGACGACGCTCGCCGCCATGATCGACAAGATCAACAACGAGCGTCACGATCACATCATGACGATCGAGGACCCGATCGAGTTCGTCCATCCGCACAAGCAGTGCCTCGTCAACCAGCGCGAGGTCTTCGCCGACACGCATTCGTTCACGAAGGCGCTCAAGTCGATCCTCCGCCAGGATCCGGACGTGGTCCTCGTCGGCGAGATGCGCGACCTCGAGACGATCGCCGCAGCGCTGACGATTGCGGAGACCGGCCACCTGACGTTCGGCACCTTGCACACGAACTCGTGCGCCCAGACGATGAACCGCATCATCGACGTGTTCCCGACGGCCCAGCAGGCGCAGGTGCGGGCGCAGCTGTCGCTCGTGCTCGAGGGCGTGCTCTCGCAGACGCTCATTCCCAAGGTCGGCGGCGGACGCGTGATGGCGCTGGAGATCATGGTCGCCACCCCCGCCATCCGCAACCTCATCCGAGAGGAGAAGATCCACCAGGTGTATTCGGCGATCGCGACCGGCCAGAAATTCGGGATGCAGACGATGAATCAGGCCCTCTCCGACCTGACGAAGCGGCACCTGATCACCCGTGAGGACGCGCTGAACAGATCGACGCTGATCGAGGAGCTGCTGCAGCTTCTCGGACACGATGGTCCGGCGGCCACTGCCAGCGCAGGCGCCGGCGTCTCACCGTTCGCCAAACGGTAGGAGGAGCGCAGACCATGGCCATGTACGCCTTTCGCGGCCGATCCGGCGGAGCCGTCGTCTCCGGCGAGATCGAAGCGAACGACCGACCCGCGGCGGTGACGGCGTTGCGGGCGAGAGGCGTCGTCGCGACGTCGGTGCAGGAACGGTTGGCCAAGCCGGTCGGGATCAAGAAGATCGGCGGCAAGGTCAAGGACAAAGACCTGGCGATCTACACCCGCCAGTTCTCCACGATGGTCGACGCCGGCCTTCCGATCGCGCAGTGCCTGGCGATCCTCTCGGAGCAGAGCGACTCGAAGTCTTTGCGCGACGTCACCGGAAAGATCGCGCGGGAGGTCGAGGGTGGCGCCACCTTGGCCGAGTCGTTCCGGAAGTACCCCAAGGTCTTCAACGACCTGTTCACCAACATGCTCCAGGTCGGTGAGTCGGGCGGTGTGCTCGACGTCGTCCTGCAGCGCCTGTCGGGCTACATCGAGAAGGCGGCCAAGCTCAAGAGCAAGGTCAAGGGCGCCATGGTGTACCCCGTCACGATCATCAGCGTGGCGGTGCTGGTCATCGTCTTCATGATGATCTTCGTCATCCCGACGTTCGCAAAGATGTTCCAGGGCCTCGGCGCCGACCTGCCGCTGCCGACCAAGATCGTCATGTTCATCTCCGAGTTCACGCAGAAGTACATCCTCATCATGGTGGGCGCGGGTGCCGGCGCCATCTACGCGCTCAAGCGCTACTACAACACCGAGCAGGGCAGTAACGTGATCGACGCCTTCCTGCTGAAGGTGCCGGTCATCGGCATGCTCATCCGCAAGGTCGCCGTCGCGCGCTTCACGCGGACGCTCGGCACGCTCATCTCGTCCGGCGTCCCGATCCTCGAGGGGCTGCTCATCACCGCCCGCTCGGCTGGCAATCGGGTCGTCGAGCGAACCGTGATGCAGGCCCGGACCGCGGTCACCTCCGGCCGGGCGCTCTCCGAGCCGCTCAAGGGCAGCACCGTCTTCCCGCCCATGGTCGTCCACATGATCAGCGTCGGCGAGAATACCGGTGCGCTCGATCAGATGCTCTCGAAGATCGCCGACTTCTACGACGACGAGGTCGACACCGCGGTCACCGCGCTCACGTCGCTGCTCGAACCGATCATGATCGTCTTCCTGGGCGTGGTGGTCGGCGGCCTCGTGGTCGCGATGTACCTTCCGATCTTCCGTCTGGTCACGATAATGAAGTGAAGTAGTGAAAGCGCTCACCGTCGGCGGGCCGCTCCAGGGATTCGCCTGGGCGCGGCTCGGGGTCTCGCTGGTCCTGCTGGCGCTCGCGCCGATCGTGCCGCCCGGCCTCATGCCGGGCGAGAGCCAGATCTTCGCCGTCGGGCTCCTCATCGCCCTCGCGTCGTCGAGCGCGATCCTCCTGCTCGGGCCGCCGGCACAGCCGCGCCGGCTCGCGTGGTTCATCTGCCTGCTCGACTCCGCGCTCATCACGGCCGTGGTCGTCGCCACCGGCGGTGCCCGCTCGATCTTCATTTTCCTGTACGTGCTCTCGGTCACCGCCGCGTGCGTGATGCTCTCGCGCACGCGGGGGCTCGCCATCGCCGCGATCTGCAGCCTGCTCTACACCGGGATCGTGACGGTGCGCACGGTGCTCCCGTTGACAGTATTCTTCGACGCGCCGCAGGAGACAACGGCGCTCGAGCTCGTCACGATGTTCCTCAACGCGGCGACCCTCCTCGTCGTCGCGATCATCGCGGGCGGCCTCGGCGAACGGTACCGCGCTACCCGGCAGGAGCTCGAGACGCGGCAGAAGGATCTCCGCGACCTGCAGGCCTTCAAGGACCTGATCTTCCAATCCGCCGGCACCGGGTTGATCGCTCTGGATCGAGACCATCGGATCACAGCGTTCAACCGCGCCGCCGAAGAGATCACCGGGGTGCCGGCGGCGCGGGCCATCGGCCAGAGCTGGCCGACGCTCATCGGGCCGGTGGTGCCGCTGGCCTCGATCGAGGCGACGATCGACGGCAACCCGCGCGCGTCCATGCGGCACGAGACGGCGCTTCGCCGGCCCGACGGCTCGACGGTGCCGGTCCGCATGACCTTCTCAGCGCTCCGCTCCGGCGAAGGCGACCGGCTGGGGCTGATCACCGCCTGTGAGGACCTCTCGGCGATTCGCGCGATGGAGTCGCGGATGCGGCAGGCCGATCGACTCGCGACGGTCGGGCGGATGGCCGCGAACATCGCGCACGAGATCCGCAACCCGCTCGCCTCGCTCACCGGCGCGATCGAAGTCCTCACCAGCCCCCACACCGCCGAGGACTCCCGCGAGCGCCTCTCACAGATCGTCGCGCGTGAGTCCGAGCGACTCAATCACATCATCAAGAACTTCCTCGAGTACGCGCGACCGGCGCCGCTGTCGATCGCGACCTTCGACGTGACGGTCGCCGCCGAGGAGGTGCTGCTGCTGCTGGAGCACCGCGCCAGTCCCGGGAGCCTCAAGGTGATGCGCGAGTTCGCGCCGTCCGTCCTGTGGCCCGTCGACGCCCAGCAGTTCCGCCAGATTCTGTGGAATCTCTGCCTGAACGCGGTCGAGGCGATGCCGGAGGGCGGCGAGCTTCGGGTCGCAGTCACCGTTCGCGGCGAGACGCTCGAGGTCACGGTCGGCGATACCGGCGAGGGCATCGCCGCGGGCGACCTCTCACACGTGTTCGAGCCCTTCTTCTCCACCAAGTCGGAGGGGACCGGCCTCGGGCTCGCGCTCGTCCACCGCGTCGTCCAGGAGCACGGCGGCGACATCGACGTCCGGAGCTCGCCGGGCCTGGGCACCACCTTTACCCTCACCCTCCCTTCCCGCCATGCCTGACACTCGCGTCCTCGTCGTCGACGACGAACGGAGCATGCGCGAGCTCCTCGCGATCATGCTCAAGCAAGCCGGTCACGAAGTCACGATCGCCGAGGGCGGCGAGCAAGCCGTGGAGGTGATCAAGAGCGAGTCGTTCGACCTCGTCATCACCGACTTGCGGATGCGGAAGGTGGACGGCATCGCCGTCCTGCGCGCCGCGAAGGAGCACTCGCCCAGCACGGTCGTCCTCGTGGTGACCGCCTTCGCATCGACCGAAACGGCGGTCGAGGCTATGAAGCTTGGCGCCTACGACTACGTCACCAAGCCGTTCAAGCTCGACGAGATCAAGCTGACGATCGCCAACGCGCTCGAGCGCAAGCGGCTCCAGGATGAGAACCGCGAGCTCCGGACGCAGCTCCGGCGCGAGCGCGGCTTCGAGAGCTTCGTCGGCAAGAGCCGTCAGATGGTCGAGCTGCTCGAGGTGATCCGAAAGACCGCCGACGGGCTCTCGACGGTGATGGTCACGGGCGAGAGCGGAACCGGCAAGGAGCTGGTCGCACAGGCGATCCACCAGGAGAGCCCGCGCCGGGCCGGCCCCTTCGTCTCGGTCAATTGCGGGGCCATTCCCGAGACCCTGATGGAATCCGAGCTCTTCGGGCACGTGAAAGGCGCCTTCACCGGCGCCGTCGCCAACACCGTCGGGCTGTTCTCGGCGGCCAATGGCGGCAGTCTCTTCCTCGACGAGGTCACCGAAGTCCCCCAGTCCGTCCAGGTCAAGCTTCTGCGCGCAATCCAAGAGCGCGAGATCCGCCGGGTCGGCGACACGCGCGACGTAAAAGTCGACGTGCGGCTGATCGCCGCCTCGAACCGGGACGTGGCCAAGGCGGTCGCCGACGGGATCCTCCGCGAAGACCTCTTCTATCGGCTCAACGTCATTCCGATCCAGCTGCCACCGCTCCGGGAGCGCCGAGAGGATATCTCGCTCCTGGCGGCGCACTTCGTTCGGAAAATCTCCGACGAGCTCGGGAAATCCGTGAAGGGGGTCAGCCCGGAGGCGCTCGCGATTCTCGAGAACTACCGTTGGCCCGGCAATATCCGCGAGCTCGAGAACGTGATCGAGCGAGCGCTGGTCCTGGGCAGCGGCGACGTGCTCGAGGCCGATGCGCTGCCTCCCGACCTCCAGCAATCGCGTGCCTCGCAGGACGTCCCGGTGGAGATTCCCGCCGACGGGCTCGATCTGGAGGCGACCTTGGACCAGATCGAGAATCGATATCTGCAGATGGCCCTGGCGCGCACCGGCGGCGTTCAGACTCGCGCCGCCGAGCTGCTTCGGGTCAGCTTCCGACAATTCCGATACAAACTCCAGAAGCACAGTCAGCGCTCGCCCTCTCCTAGCTGACGTCTCGCGTAACCGCTTCGACCTGACGCTGTTCGTCATCGACGCTGCCTGGCTTCGTCATTCCTCGTGGCCGTATCCGGAAACTCGACCCTCATGTGGCTGCTAGCAAAGGGATTCCGAGAATTTTTGCGATGGCACCGAGCCTGCAATATCCCAATGCGCAAGGAACGACAACGTTCGAGAACGCGAACAAAAAAACAAGGAGGATTCACCATGATGCGGTTCTGGACGAAGAAGATAGGGAACCAGCGAGGCTTCACCCTCATCGAGCTGATGATCGTCGTCGCGATCATCGGCATCCTGGCGGCCATCGCCATCCCGCTCTACGCCAACGTGCAGGCGCGCGCGCGGATCGCCAAGGCCCAGGCTGACGCCCGTGCGCTCGCGTCGGCCATCTCGATCTACAGCGCCCAC
>QHSP01000020.1 GCA_003220495.1 Candidatus Rokuibacteriota bacterium
TGATGGCGGCGAAGTCGAGGTAGCCCTGGTGGGGATAGCCGTCCTCATTGGGCAGCCCGGCGTGGACCGGCCACTTCCGCCCGTCCGTGGAGCCGGGGATCCCGCGCGTGACCTTGAGCAATCGCGCCAGGTCGAGATCGCTGATGCTGAAGTAGACGTAAATCGGGTCGATCTGGTTGATCTGGGCCAGGACCGTGCTGTTGCCTCCCGATCCGACGAGATTGCCGGGGTCCACCAACCGTCGATCCATTCGGCCGTCGAATGGGGCGGTGACCACGGTGTAGTCCAGATTGAGCTTGGCCAGGTCTCGCTGGGCCTCGGCGGCGCGGAGGTTGGCCGCCGCGGTGTCCCGCTGGTAGTGCCAGTTTTCGACGTCGGACCTGGCGGCCGCGTTGCGCTGGATCAGGTTGGAGTAGCGGGTTACCTGGGATTCGGTCCACTGCAGCTGGGCCCGGTACTGCAGGACGGACGCCTCGGCCTGCCGCAAGTTGTCCTCGTACGTGTTCTGCTGGATGACGAAGAGCGGCTGGCCCTTCTTGACCTGCTGCCCGTCCTGGAAGAGGACCTTCTCGAGATATCCCACCACCCGGGCGACCAGCTGGACGGTGTAGATGGCCTGGGTGTTACCGGTGAGATCCAGACTGTCGGTCACCGCCTGCTGCACGGGCTGGGCAACCGTCACCTTTGGGGGCGGTGGCGGTGGTGGCTTCGCCGGCTCCTTGCAGCCGGCCTGCAGTGCCAGGAGCACCCACAGCACGAGCCAGGTGAGATGGCGTTCCATTCGCACGGTCATCACCAATCGGGAAGCCGGGGCCGAGACTGTGGCTCACGGGAGGCCGGCAGGTTGTAGGTTGTGGGGGCCAGCAGGCTCCCCCAGTTCGTGCGCTGTTGCATCTCGGCCTTGATTTCCGGTGGCACGATGTCGTCGCCCTCCCGGATCTCCCAGCCGCCTCCCAGCGCCCGGTACACCCCGACGAGGCTCGTCGAGATGCTGCCGAGGGTGCTGGCGAGGTTGTCCTGCTGGCTCAAGAGTGTTTGCTGAGTGTTCAGCACGGTGGTGAAGTCGGTCACGCCTTCCCGGTACTGCAAGACGGCCAGGTCGACCGCCTCCCGGCTGGACGCGACGCTCTTGGCCAGGAAATCTGCCCGGTCCTGCGAGCCGAGGAAGGCGGCGAGGTTGTCCTCCACATCCTGCTGGGCCGAGAGGACCGATCGCTGATAGGCGAGCAGGAGATGCTGGAGGTGCGCGTCCTGCACGCGGACGTTGTTCGTGATCTGGCCGTAGTTGAGAATGTTCCACTGCACCGAGGGGCCGATCTGGACCTGGCGGCTCCCCCAGCGGAACATGTCGCTGAGCCTGAAGGTCCCCAGATCGGTCGAGACGAGGACCAGATTGCCGATCAGGGAGAAGGCGGGGAGCAGATCGGATTTGGCCACTCCGATCTGGGCGGACTGGGCGACCGCCTGTAGCTCGGCGCTCCGGATGTCCGGCCGGCGGCGCAGCAGATCGGCCGGGATGCCCACGATGACCTGGGGCGGCGAGACCGGGATCGTCGACGGACCGGACAGCAGATCGCTCAGATCGTTCGGCGGCATGCCGAGCAGGACGCTGAGGGCGTCGCGCGCCTGGCGCCGCTGCGTCTCCAGAGTGGGGAGTGTCGCGAGGGTGTTGAACAGCGCCGTCCGCGCCTGCTCGACGTCCAGCTGCGTCACCGTTCCGTACGTGAACCGGGCCTCGACGATCTTGAGAGTCTGCTCCTGGATGTCCACGTTCTCGCGCGCTATGCGGATGCGCTCCTCGGCGGTCCGGAGCGCGATGTACGTGTTTGCCACGTCGGCGGTCAGCGTGACGAGCGTGCTGTCATAGTCCGCGAGCGTCGCGAGCAGGCTGGCGTCCGCCGATTCGATGCCGCGCCGGATCCGTCCCCAGAAGTCGAGCTCCCAGGTGGCCTGGGCCCCGATCTGGGACTGCCAGTACGCGGCGCTGCCCTTGAACGCCGCGGCGGTGGCGGCTCGATCGCTAGTCCGGTAGTACTCGACGGACCCGATGGCCTGCTGCGTTTGCGGAAAGACCTCGCCGACGGCGATGCCCAGCTGGGCGCGGGCTTGCAGGACCCGCACGCCGGCCTGCTGGAGGGTGAGGTTGTCCCGGTAGGCTCGCGCGACGAGGCGATCCAGGACCGGATCGTTGAAGGCCCTCCACCAGTCCCGGTAGGTGGTCGATTCGGTGCTGACACGCTGGTCCCCCGTCTCCCCCCAGTTCGGCGAGACGGAGACCTTGGGCCGCTGGTAGTTCGGCCCGATCATGCATCCCGCGAAGGCCAGGAGCACGGGCACCAGGAGAATGAGCCGGGATCGGATCGAGCTGCCTATTTCGTGGTCTGTCGAAGGGCAGCCCTCCTCTGGAATGGCCATGTCGTGTCCGTGACAACGGAGCATATGGGATCGATGGGAAGGTCGCAAGGCGACGCCTATGGCTTCGCGCAGATCCACGCGCACCGCGTGGCGCGCCCGCCGGATCCGTCTCGCACGGGCGCGCCGCCTTCGTGACGGGCGGCGTTCACCGCCCGCCCGTCACCGCCAGGGTGTGACCGGTAACGTAGCTGGCCTCGTCGGAAGCCAGGAAGAGGACGGCGTGAGCGACCTCGAACGGTTGGCCGAGCCGCTTCAGCGGCGTCATGTGGTTGGGGCTGTACTCGACCGTCTCGTTCAGCTTCTTGAGCCCGGGGCCGAAGCGCTCGGTGTCGATGGGGCCGGGTGCCACCGCGTTCACGGTGATCTCGTACTCGGCGAGCTCGAGCGCGACGTCGCGCACGAAGCCGTGCACGCCGGCCTTGGCCGCGGAGTACGCCGAGCCGCCGGCGTAGTATGCGGTCCACGGCGTGCCCTCGCGCGCGCCGGAGGACATGCAGATGATGCGGCCGCTGCGCCGGCGCATCATGTGCGGCACCGCCGCGCGCGTGCACAGAAACGTCGGGCGGAGATTCAGGCGTAGCACGAAGTCCCAGTCCTCCACCTTCATCTCCCAGATCCTGGCGTTGCGGCTGCCGCCCACGTCGTTCACGAGGATGTCGATGCGCCCCAAGCGCTCGACGCACGCGGCGATGAGCCGGTTGGCCGGCGCCTCCTCGGTGAGATCTCCCGCGACGGCGAGGGCGGCGCCGCCGGCCGCGGTGATCGCGGCCGCGGTCTTGTCCAGCCCCGCGGCGTCGAGGTCGCCCAGCGCGACGCGCGCGCCCTCGCGCGCGAGCAGCAGCGCGATCTCGCGGCCCAGACCGTTGGCGGCTCCGGTGACGACGGCGACTCGGTCACGTACTCCCGGCATCGCGATTCCTCCTGTACACTGCCTGGCGCGAATCATCGCACGGCGAGGAGGCCAGAGATGACGACGAGCCAGAGCGACAAGGCCGCGCGCTTCCGCGCGCTCCACGAAGGGCCGCGGGCGTTCGTGATCGCCAACCCGTGGGACGCGGGCTCCGCGCGCGTGCTCGCCGCGCTCGGTTTCCAGGCGCTGGCGACCTCCAGCGGCGCCAAGGCGGGCGTGCTCGGCAAGCGCGACGGCAAGGTGACGCGCGACGAGTCGCTGGCCAACGCGCGCATGATCGTCGAGGCCACCGACCTGCCGGTGTCCGCCGACCTCGAGAAGTGCTTCGGCGACACGCCCGCCGTCGTGGCGGAGACGATCCGGCTCGCCGCCGGCGTGGGACTCGTGGGCGGCTCGGTCGAGGACGCCACCGGCGAGAAGGACCGGCCGCTCTACGACATCGGCCAGGCCACGGAGCGCGTGGCGGCCGCCGCCCAGGCGGCGCGCGCGCTGCCGTTCCCGTTCATGCTGACCGCCCGCACCGAGAGCTTCCTGCGCGGCAACCCGAACCTCGACGACGTGATCACGCGGCTGCAGGCGTTCGAGAAGGCGGGCGCCGACGTGCTGATGGCGCCGGGCCTGCCCGACCTCGGCGCCGTGCGCGCCGTGTGCGCGGCCGTCTCGAAGCCCGTCAATTTCATGGCGGGCATCAAGGGCAAGTCCTTCACCGTCGCCGAGCTCGAGGCGGCCGGCGTGCGCCGCATCAGCCTGGCCACGTCACTCTACCGCTACGCGATGACGAACCTCGTCGAGGCCGCGCGCGAGGTGAAGGACAAGGGGACGTTCGGCTACATCGACCGCTCGATCCCGAGCCCCGACCTCGCCGCGTTCATGCAGGGCTGAGCGCGAGCGATTCTTCACGGACGGCTGGATGCTATGGACACGGGGACTCCTGCCATCAGGGCTCTCCATCCAGGTCCGTCGGAGGTCGAACGAGCCTGAGGTTCACCGAGCGAGTCGGACGGCCCTTTGGCGAGGGACACGATGGTAGCTCGCCGATTGCGAGCGGTCCAGGCGGTCATCTTCGACTACGGCGGCGTGATCCAGCTCATGACGACTCCCTCCGGCGTTTCGACTACCGTCCTTCGCCGCCTTGCCCACCAAACTTGTGCCGTCGTCGCCTGAGTCGGACTGGACGGTGAAATGTGCAAGGGTCTTCAGCTTTGCGTTCAGTTCGACACGAGAGGGGATTGCAGGGGAGACCATACGCTTCTACATGACCCCAGCGAGGTTGTGCCGCGGAGTGGCGTAGTTGGATCTTGGAACGCTCGCTCATTCGCTCGCCTCATCGCCCTGCACGTGCGATCCAGCCCCTCCACGTGGCGAGCGTGGGCGTGTCGGTTGACCCGGTGGAAGTTCGGACCCTCTTCTGATCAGCCAGCGCGGCGGCGCGGCGATTGGCGCATGGTCTCCCGGAGCGCGTGGAGCGCAGCTTCAGCCTCTCGCAGCCGCACGTCGGCAGTATCGCTCAGTTGATGGCTTTGCTTCACCAGGCTTCGCGCCGCCTCGCGCGCCGCTTGCGCCCTGCGCCGTACTACCACTGGAAGCATCGCGCAGCCGTAGAGGTGCGCTCGGATGCCGTCGGTCAGGTCTGTGTGGCACAACAGGCACCCGTGTGAACGGATGTCGAATTGACCGATAGAGGCAATCTCGCGCAGGTGGAACTTTACAGCGCAACGAACGCACTCAGCGACCGGGTGGTCCCGACAGTAGACGAAGAGGAGTGTGCGTTCCTCGGCGCTCAGAACACGAGGCCGCCGACAATCGAGATGACCGACAATCCCGAAGCCGAAGATGATGGTGTCCTCCGGCGAGATCGTTCGAGAGCACTCCGGGCACGTCGCGGTCTGCTGTTCCGTCATTGAAGCATCCCCAGTGCAAAGGGGGACGGGCTGGACCTGCCGCCAGGGGGCACGACGCCAGTTCGCGTCACCCCGGATGCTCCAGTGGCCGGCGAGGGGAGGGTAGCACCTGAGTCCAGGGTGCGCTATGAGGTGTTTACCTGGCTGGCTTTCTTCAACGCCTCCCGCGCCGCCACTTGGACCGCGTGCCACGGCGTGCGTTCCACCGTTTCACCGCGACGTGCTCGCTGACCGAATGCTCCGGATCTGTCCGGCATGTTCGTGCGCGTGGTTGGCGTTTAGCTCCAACCATTGCTCGATGGTATAGCGTCCCCGTTCGCCGTGGATTCCGGCTCGCTGCCACTCCGCCTCGGCGATCTCCGCCAAGATCTCTAGAGTTGTGGCCCGTGCGGCCTCGATCACGCGAAGCGCTGCCTCGATCGGGCGACTGTCATACCGCAGCTGTCGTGCATACGCTTCCTGATCAAAGCCTTGGATCATCGGGGACTCTTCCGCGAGGAGTCGGCGCAGCCGCAGGGCAGCGATCATTTCGCTATCGGCCAAGTGGTGAACGATCTCTCTAATCGTCCATTCGGCTAGCGCTCGCCGCCAATCCAACTCTTTCGCCGTGACGGACTCCAAGGCCTTCAACAGCTCGGCGTGCCCCCGGCGGTACTGTTCGATCAGAGCCGATCGCGAGTCGCGCGTCATGTCAACGCCTGAAGCGCCACTCTCGCCGTGCGCGACACCGGAAGAACTTCCGACTCATAGGGTTCCGTGCAGCCACTGCGGGAACTAGCCTAGACGCGAGTCCTTCGGCCGAGACGCATCATGGCTTGCCTCCTTCGGTGGCCGCCCGCCCCACGCCGATGCGCTTGGAAGCGTCCCAACTTCGTATCTCCCAGCTGTCGGGCTCGTTGATTCTCTGGACGCGAGCGTGGACGATCCTTCCGCCCGCCGTGCTGTACGGTGGGGCGATGACTTCCCACTCCACTGTCTCGTCGGAGAGGCGATCACCGACCCGAAGCTCCATTGGGAGGATCTTGTCGTTGGCCGCTGATTGCGGTTTGCGCTTCTTCGACGAGCGTGGTCTTGCCGTGCCAGGTGGGATGTCGCGGGTCAATTCAGTCGCACAATCGGGACGATCCAAAGTGCCAGATGCTTCATGAGCCCTCCTGCACTTCAATTTTAGCCTGGGAAGAAGCTTTAACAGTCCGTCTTCCTCAGCGCCTCCGACGCAGCCCCTCTGCACTGCATGCCCACGGCGTGCGCTCCCATGCCGTCCCTATCGAGCCGGTGGGGCTATGCTCCATTCCACTCTAACAGACCTGAACTAGTGGCGGTGTTGCAGGCCGCAGACTGGCGCGCACCACGTTCACTGGACCTTATCACCGTCGGCAGTGCGACGGCCGCGCTACCGTCGGCCCTACGCAGGTCGGGTCGCCCGGCCCGCTTGGTCCAGCGCCGCGCTCGCTGAGAGGATGCGGGGGCGAGGCGAACTCGTCTGTATCCTCCGGACCTCGGAATTGCACGCTGGTCGGGTCGGGGGTTTGGACCCGTCTCCAGCCGTGAGCCTTCATACAAGCCCGGTAGATCTCTTCGGCGCCGATCCCATATTTCGCCATTCTGGCTTCCGCGGCGCAGTTGGCGCTATCGTCCATGAAGTCCCCGAGTCCGCGATCCGATCCCCTTGCTTCCCAGTAGTGTTTGCCGCAGCCGGTCAGAAGAAGGCCGAGCGCCAGAACGAATAGGGCTCGCTTCATGGGCCCCCCCATTCTTCGTCAATCACACAGCGGGCCATAGCAACGCATACGAGTCGCCTCCCGTGTGGGGCAGCAGCGTGGACTCCGTCTAGCAGCCTAGCGTGGTCGGGCCGCTTGCCCCAAGAAACGACGGTCAGCCACCTCTCAAAGGCGATGCCCCACGAGCAGGTGACGGTAGAGCATTGGCTGGCGGGGGAGACCCGCTACGCGCATAGGTAGTTCACCCAAATCGACGGCGAAGCACGCCCGGCGGACACTATTAGCGGCATGGACTCGGCGTGGACGCGGCAGCTCATCCAACTTCGGGTGGCGCGGTCAAAAGCGCTGCTCGCTGCGGCGCGAGAGATTATCGCGGCGGCCCGCAATCAACGACATACCGCCACCCTGCGGCGAGCACTCGACAAACAGCTCAGGGCCCGGTCTTCGGGAAGCGGAGACTCGCCGCGGCCTACTTCCTCACCGCCATCTCGACGAGATTCCGGTCCTCGGGCGTAACCCACTGTGCAGCATAGTCGGGCCTCGCGCGGCCCGACGGTACCGGAGCGCAGAGAGCAGGTCTACGGCTGAGCGTTGACGTATCCGAACGTCCCCATTGACTCGACGACCCGCCCAATTTAGATTCGTGGAGATCTTCTCGATTCCCAACACCATCCAGCCCGGGACCCTTGTTCTGTCCGGCCGCGAACGGGACGGCCGAGAAAGCGGCATCGGCGCGATGATCATCGCGCTTCAGGAGTTGACCTCTCACGGCGTATCATCAGCACGCAACAGAGCGGCCCGGCAGTTCAGCTCAGAGGAAAGAGCGCTATCGACAATGGCAATGTACGAGATGGCCGAACCGAAGCTCATCAGCCGTAACTTCAGCAAAACCGGAGTGATCCGACCTCCGAAGGGGCTGGTGGTGCACGTCACGGACGGGGCCCGTACCTTGCCGGCGCTTTTCAACTTCTTCAGTCTGCGGGAGCAGAAGTTACGCGATGGCAGCTCGACGCGATCGTCGTCGCACTTCGGCATTGGGAAGGAAGGCACCATCTGGCAGTTCGTTGACACGGACCACCAGGCATTCGCCCAGGGCCCGGGCGCTCCAGCGTGGATCAGTGTTGAACATTGCGGGGTCATCGGCGAAGCCCTCACCGACGAACAGATTGAAAGTGTCGGGAATATTCTGTCGTGGCTTCACGGAATTTACCCAAGCATCCCTCTACGCCTCGCTAAGAACGCCCGCGATATCGGACTCGCTTACCATTCGATCGACACAAGCTGGAGTAAAAGCGGAAGGTGTCCGGGCAAGCCGGTCATTGCACAACTCCCGCGCATCGTCGAGTTTGCACTAGCGGGGTACTAACCAGCGGAGCAGCGCACTATGCAGACCATTCAAAATCAACTCCCGCTCCAAGATCAACTCACTCTCCTGCTCAGGGCGTACCGTACGGTCCGCTTCTGTGACGCCTGTCTGGCGCTGAAGATGGGGGCCTTTCTCCGAGACGTCCGTGAAGCAGTGCTCTTGATCGGCAACGGCTTTCAAATCTCTTCTGGAAAGTGTTCCGAATGTCTGCAGGAGAAGACTGTCGTCCGCGCTCTTGCAGCCTGACTTCGCTATCGCCTCTAGTCGCCGCCCTGCCATGGAGGAGGCCCCGCAACAGGTGTAAAATTCGCCTGGGCTGGACGCCCACGCATCAAGTAGGCCCAGGCCTCTCCTGCCATCAGGGCGATGCCCGCAGGAGCGTGGCCACCGTCCAGTCCAGTTCTTGCCTGACTCGCAAGGCGGATGCAGATCTCGCCGCCGGATCCCATCGGTGTATAAGTCCCCGCAAACGGGATAGAGCTATCTACCGAAGAAGATGGAGAAGAGTGTGGGGGCGGTCTGAGTTACCCACCAGAATCCACACCTCCCACCGAACTATTTCGCTACCCGACTTGACAGGCTCGTGCTTCGAGGACGAGGATGCGTGCGTCGTGTTGGTGTTCATTCGACTCAGATCGTTGCTCTTCGCCTTGTGTCCGGATCATCCGGTGGCACTGTGCGGGAGGTGCCAGCGAACTTACACGCCCGAGCAACTCGGTACCAAGATCGGCGACCACTGCTCTCTCTGTCATGACTGCGGATTCGATCTGAGAGAGTCCGTCGTCGCCCACGCGCGGACGTGCGCAAATCTCACACTGCAAAGGCCACTGGCGCGGATGGCGTCTGAGACCAGGACCAGCTCCGCGAGCCCGCCAGAGGTTTCGGAGCGCTACGCAGCCCGGCGTAGAGCCCGGCTAGGCTTGGACGTTCACGCGAAGGCCGGGTAAGCATTCCACTGTCATTCGGCGCCCCTAGCGGCGAGGGCCCAGACTCGCGTGAACGGGCGCCGCGGCCCGACGTAGTACGTCAGCCACTTCTCAAGGTCAACGCGCCCCGCGTCATGCTCCTCATCAGTCTGCGCGTACGGTTCGCCGCGGCTCCAGTGCACGCGGTACTCGTGGGGGCCGTCGTTCCCTTCGCTCCACGTCACGATGACGCGTGCGCCTTCGGGCAAGGTTCCGATCTCTCTCGTTGAGAGGGGCGGATAGTTCGGCTCAGGTACCGTCATTCCAGCAGCTCCGTCACTGGCACGCCGAGGGCGCGGGCCAGGCGCTTGAGGATAATCGCCCCGTTGAGCCCAGCCAGCCGGGGGCCTGCCCAAATGAGGCCAGCCAGTCCCGTCGGTGAGTCTACCTGACGCCAGCTCGCCTGGCTGTCGTACCTCGTACCGTGACCCTTCTGGAGGACTCTCGGATCCTGCTCGCCTGCCGAGGGGAAAGCCCCACTCAGCATTGGAGGAATGCCCCCCTGGATTCATACCCTGGCCGCGGCATTGTTAGCTCATCAACTTATCGCCGCAGCGATCCTGCGGTGCAGGGGGATTCATTGAAGAAACTGATTCTCTTAGGCCTGGTCGTAACGCTTGGCGTCGCCCCGGCGTTCGCGCTGGCTCAGGCGCAAACGGAAGAGAAGATGCTCGTCGGTCAGGTGCAGAGCGTTGACGAAACTGGAACCCAGCTTACCCTCATGGACGGCACCAAGCTACTGACACCGCCAGGAGCGGTGCTCCGGCCCGGAGCGCTCGAAGAGGGCATGATCGTGGTCGCGATGTACCGTGAGGAAAACGGCGACAAGATCTTGACCAAACTTTCCCTGGGGCAGAGCGAGCGAGCCCCTTCAACACCCGGCGTATCGCCCAAGCGGTGACGGCCAGCACGACCGAAGAGTGAAGGCATGCGAGAACGCATCGTCGGTACGGACGGTGCGTTCTCCGCCTCGATCGAGAGTTGCGGACGACGAGTCAGCCCCCGCCTCGCGCGGGGCGGCTATTGCGCTGAGGCGCCTACGCGGTATCATTTCGCTCGTTAGAACTGGTCGGCGGATCGATCCCAAATCACGAGGGAGGGTCGGCCATGCCCGTCTACGAGTACCGCTGCGACAAATGCGACCGCGACGTGACGCTCACCTTGTCCATCCGCGAGCATGAAAAGGGAGAGATCAAGTGTCCGAAGTGCGGCGGCGAATCCCTTCGGCCACTTCTCAGCGCCTTCATGTCTCAGACATCGAAGAAATCCTGATTCCGAACCTGGGAGACGCGAAGCCCACGGGCGTCGAGGTATCCTCGGCGTCCTCGAACGTCCGTAAAAGCCAAGCCCTGCCACGTACATCTCGACTATCGCGGCAGGTTGTCCGTCGGTCTCACGACACGCAGGATGTGGCTACGCTTCATGGGGCGGCGCTTCTATGGGCTAGCCGGGAGGCCTCGCGGCGCTCTTACGAGCCGCGATGACGAGCCCGATCCGCCGCACGGGCATCTCGGTGGAGATGATGGCTATCGCGAGCGATTCAGGAGCCAGTCGATAACGGCCCGTGGATCCTCCGCGTTGTTCGACGCCCGCCCCGCCCCAGTCGACTCGGACGCAGCGGGCTTGGCCGTCGTGGCAGGCGTTGCCGGTGGGACCGCGAACTCAGCGTTCGCCGGTGCGGGCGCACTCACTGGCACCGTCACCTGTCCCTCTGCCGGAGCTGACTCGACCGCGGGCGCGCCGCGGATCTTGGCCACCAGAGTGCACGCCGCCGTCGCGGCCAGCACCCCGGCGAGAAGAACACCCAACACGATTCGCTTCGTTCTTACGGAGATCATGGTTGGAACCTCCGTCCGCTCTTCGCTCCTTCGAGATCCACCACGAGTCCACCGCCTGAGGCGACAGGTTGCTCGCCGTATACAGGAACTCCCCCGGCGCTGTCAAACACCATCCTCAGCGGCAGGAACGCGCGCCTGAATCCCCTCGATCGTCTTCAAGTGATCTTCGACCGTGGGTAGCGTCTTGCCCACCCAGGCCTTCAGATTCGGATCGACGGCGCCGGAATGCATCTTGCGGAACTCCGCGACATCCTGCTTGTGGTTTTTGACCATCGCCTTCACATATTCGCGATCGAACTCCTGGCCGTGCAATTTCGCTAGTCTGTCTCGCAGCTGGGCGTGCTTGCCGGGCTTGCTGTCGAGCTGAACGCCCTTGTTCTGGGCGAGGTTCATCAGCTCCGGTTCGCTGCACCTTCGTCTCCTTCGGCGCGCTCTGCTGAGCGGCGAGGGGCGAGGTGAGGGCGAGCAACCCCAAAAAGCACCTCTCAGGGTGAAGCCACCGGCGTCGCGTCCGGGGATCAAGAGCGTCGCGACGATCCGGACGAGCGAATTTTCAGGTGAGGCGAAGCAACAACCGGCGAACGAGCTCCGTCGTGACGCCATAGCGTCTGGTCTTCACTGAGGTCGTAGCCCGCGCTGCGCGTGATCGCGGAGGCGACCTTGACAGTCGGATCCGTCTCTGCGGTCGGAGTCTCGGCCTTCGGCGCGATGTCGTTCGCCATTCGATGAGCGATACTCATCGCGCCGGCGGCCACCAAGCCCCCGAACAGGCCGAGAAGAGCGCCGCGTGTCACGCAAGCGGCGGACGTCATCCTCGAGCGATCTATTCGAGGATCTCGCCGAGCACGCGTCCTTCCACGTCCGGCGTCGCGAGGCCCAGAAGCCGGGCGGCTGTCGGTGCGATGTCCACGAGTCGGACGCGCTCGAGCCCGACGCCGGCCCTTACGCCGGCGCCGGCGGCGATGAAGCCCGTCGGCATGCGCGGATGCGACGGCAGATAGCCGTGCTGCCCGCCCGAGCCCGTCACGAGTAGCGAGCCCCGACAGCCGAAGCCCATCGCGAACCCCGGCGCTGCCGCGATCGCAAAGGCGGCGTTTGGCAGCGCGCCGAGCGTGTCGAGCTCCGCGCGCGACACGATCGTGTAGGCGTCGCCCGCGTCTGCGCGGAGCGCCTTTTCGGCCGCAGCGGCCGTCGCGGCGTCGCCGGGCGGATTGACGAGAATCGCCGCCGAGCCGCCCGCGATGTACGCGATCGCCTTCCAGCCGTCGCCCGGCTCGGGGCAGCCGCGCAGCCCGGCCCGAGCGAGGAGCACGTTCGGATGCACGCCCCGGCGTACGTCCTCGAAACCGTGATCGCCGGTGACGATGATCACCGAGCGATCGGCGAGCCCGACCTCGGCCAGCGTGCGCCGCATCGTGCCCACGTGGGCGTCCACGCGAGCCACGGCCGCCTTCGTCTCGGGGCCGTCCCGCCCGACGCGGTGCTGGAAGTAATCGGCCTGCACCAGATGCACGAGTAGCAGATTCGGGCGCGCCTGCCGGATCATCGCCGTGACCATCTCGGTCAGGAACGCGTCCCACAGCACGACATCCTTGAACATCTCGGCCTTCGGCGTCACGCCCAGGCGCTCGAAGATCCCGGGCGTGCTGTCGGCGCGCAGTCGCTCGAGGGCCTCCTTCTGGGCGTAATAGTCTCGCTCGGGCACGAGCAGGTCAACGCGCGCACCGGCGGTGACGGGCCAGGAGACTGCCGCCGTCGTCAGCCCCGCGGCGCGCGCCCACTCCCAGATCGGCGAGGCTCGGAGGTCGGTCACTTCCTCGTGCCAGCGCCCGCGGGTGCCCGCGGGCGTTGGGATCGTGTTCGAGAGGACGCCGTGGCGCGCCGGCCTCACGCCCGTGACGATCGTCGCGTGATTGGGATAGGTGACCGTAGGAAAGACTCCCTCCGCCGCCCGCGCGTGGCTGCCCGCCTTGAGCAGTGCGCGAAGCTCCGGCGCCGCCCAGGAATCGTCGAGATAGAACTCTGGACGCAGGCCGTCGATCGAGATGATGACGACGTGGTGCGCGCGTCCGGGCGCCTGGGTGTGGATCGCGCAGCCGACCAGCGCGCCCAGCAGGGCTACGGCGGCGAGCAGGCGCCGGCGCGTCACGCGACCACCCGGACCGAGCTGGCCGACGAGCTGCCTCATGGCTGCCTCCTCACGGAGCGCGCTGGTCTCTCAGGTTGCGCGGCAGGCGATCACTTCACGCTCGGTTAGCACGAGATCGAGGCGGACGTCGCTGGGAGTCGTAGGCACCGCCGCGATTTCCTGGGCCGCCAGGGCGATGCCGGCCGCGACCACCGGCTTCTTCGCGCGCAGCTTCGCGATCGTCAAGTCGTAGTAGCCGGCGCCATAGCCGATACGGTGACCGTGGCGATCGAACGCGAGCAGCGGCACGATCAGGATGTCGGGCTCTACTTCCGGTGCCTCGGGGCCGGGCTCACGGATGCCCCACACGCCGGCGACCAGCGGCTCGCCCAGGCCCCAGGCCCGCATGATCAGCGGCTTGCCCTTTCCGGCGACCACCGGCAGCGCGAGCTGGGCTCCCCTGGCTGCAAGCTTGTGTAGCAGGGGAATCGGACTGATCTCGCTCTTCATCGGGAAATAGCCGGACACGATCGTGCCAGACGCGACCGCGACCGGGAGCTCGCGGGCCGCGATGGTCTCTGCCGCAAGCTGACGCTCAGCCGGCGGGAACGCGTCACGGTGTGCAATCGCCTCGCGCCGGAGCTCGGCCTTCGCTACGGCAATCGGATCGTACGACTCTCGATTGGACTGCTTCGTCAAAGATGCACCGTCGCCGCTGCCGGCGAGTCTAGCAGGCGAGTGCTGCGCGGAGGAGCTGGCCGCGTTGGTCGATTACGGGCCTCCCGCCGGGAGGACGCCCACGGGCTGGGGAAGTGGCGGGCCCATGCGGCCGGCTTCGGCAAGGCATTGCAGGATCTCTTGCCGGTCCCCGGCGGTGGTGTACCTGAACGTGATCCGGCCGTCGAGATCGATCCGTTCGAGCGTCGCGGACGTCGAATTGCACGTTGCCCACCGCGCATAGGCCAGGTCTTGCTGAGGTGTGTTCGCGATGGCGCACGCCCCCAGGAAGAGGGCGAACCCGTATGACCGCTTGAACCAAAGCCTATGGATCGTCCAAGGAGCGAATACCATAACTATCGAGCCTCCGGCGGGGCTCATGGCTCACATACCGCGTCGTAGTAGTGCCGATCCCCGGTTCCTGCCGTCCTCACCCAGGTCCACGCGCTCTTGGGCGGGTCATCGGGCCACGGCCATCCCGTTGCACCGTTGAATCGCTCCTTCGGATGCCACGTCGTTGGGCCGTCGATCTGGTTGTAGCCGCGGCGAAACATGCAGCTCTCGTATCGGCTCTTCCAATGCTTCTCAATGATCCCCGCATCCGCATAGAAGTCATACGCGACAACAGGCCCGCCCATGCCTGCCTCATAGAAGCAGGCAATGACGGCGGCCTGGAAACCCGGGTTGCACGGCGTGAATGTGTATCGCACGCCGGCGGCATGGGCACATCCAGCCAGCACGAGTGCGAGCGTGACGGCGCCGGCGTTCATATAGGAGAACCCTCTGACAAAGACGGGATTGACAAAGGTTCTCCTATGGAGAAAATGCAGGGGAGTGGATGACGACATTCGGCAGCTCATCCGTCGACGGCTGCTGGAGGGGCGTCTGCCTCGAGGCCGCGCCCTGGACATCTGGGCGGCTCCCGGCGAAGGGCAATCGTGCGATGGTTGCGGGGAGCCCATCGCAAAGAATCAGCAGATCGTCTGGGGAATCGCGGCGAAGGACTGGATGTCGGTCCAGTTCCACGCTCACTGCTACGAACTCTGGGAGGCCGAACGGCTCGCGCTTTCTCGTAAGGACGGCACAGGCTATGGCGGTCAGTCATGACACCGCCGACCACCTTCTTCCGCACTCCGGACGCCTCACTAACGCCGGATGTCTCGCTATTTGACGCGCTCGTATTCCCCGGTGCCGGTCTGGTAGTTGGGGTCCTCAGGCTTCACGGTGAGCACCGTCTTGCCGTTGTCCTCGGAAAGACTCGCCGTGCCCGTCGTTCGCGACGATCGATAGCGCAGCTTGCCGTCTTGAAGATAGAACTTACCCACGGATGTCGAGCCGCGGGTGGTCGAAGCTTTGTAGCTTCCGTCCGCCGAGACAATCATCGTGGCGCGTTCCTGTCCCTGCTCTCCCGTGACCCAGCCCCGCCAACTCCCTGCGAGTTCCTTGACGTCGGCGATCTGCTTCTCTCCGGCGACTCCATCAAACGGGGACAGTGCGAACACGGCAGCAAGAAGTAGACCGAGATGCTTCCTCATCGCCAATCTCCTTCTCTCGTACGGTGAATGTCGTCACTAGGCTGGAGATGCCAGGGGCTTTCCCTTCTCCACAACATAGGTGATGAGAACTCTGGTCTTGGCGGTGCCCGGCTTACCACCCGCGTGTGCCGTCTCGGGGGGGATTTGGAAGCCATCGCCTGCTTTGAGCGTACGGGTCGGTTGACCTTCGATGGGAAGCTCGAAGCCGCCTTCCAGGACATAGGCGGATTCGATTCCGGGATGTTTATGTCGCCCGACCGTCATTCCCGATTCTATTGTCGCTTCCACGAGTAGCGTCACATAGCCCGGCGTCGGACCATCTGTCTGCGACAAAATCTTGCGCGTGACGCCGGCTGTCGCGGCGGGCGGCGTGGCTTGGGCCGCCGCTTCGGTGGCAAGGAACTCCGATGCCATTGCGCAGATCGCGCATGACACAGCACCCGTGAATGCTCGTCGTGTCAGCATGACGCCCTCCCCGGTTTCCTGGTTTCGTTAAGCCCGCTCGACCTGACGTGCGCCGTGGCGCCGGCTGTCATCCGCGCCTTTCATACCTTGATTGGATCGCCGTCTTGAGCCGATCGAGATTTGCGTCCTTGAGGTCCGCTGTGCCAAGTTTTTCGTGATCAGCTTCATAGAACCTGTAGAGCCCCATCGCATCGAGGATCTTCCCGAATGGGCGTCCGTCGCGAAGGACCCGGATGAAGGTTCCTTCGGCGGTCGTGCTGTCCAGCTGGAACGTAATGGCCATGAGACCTCTCCTTCATACCCCACCATAGCTCACCGCCAGATGCATTCGCCGATCTCCTCGTGTTTCCATCCGGTCCCCGTATTTTGAGAAGCGCCTCAATTCAGGCCAAGATGAAGCCGTGATGCGCCGCGTCGCGGTCGTCCTCTACCTGTTGCCGGTACTCCTGACCGGAGGCGCTGCCGCGAGAGGGGTGGCGGCGGAATCGCCGAGGTTTCTGGCGCCGGGCATCGAACACCTACCCTTCCAGGTGCAGCCAGGGGACGGTGAGCCTTTCTCCGGCCACGCCTTCAAGATCAATCTCGACGTGGCAGAAATCCGCCTCGTTCCCGCCGGCGGCCCCTCGTCACGGCGCACCGTTGAGGAGATCGTGAGCTCCTACGCGGCGGTAGTCGCCATCAATGCAAGCTTCTTCGACAAAGAGGGCCGCGCGATGGGCCTTGCCGTCGACGAGGGGCGACTCCTGGTCAGTAGTAAGCGCCAGAGCTGGGGCGCTCTCGTGGTTGACGACAGGAAGGCGCGGATCGTGCTCGGCGCCGAAGTCAACGACCCTCTCACCCATCGCCTCGTTGTCCAGGGCATCCCACGTCTCGTTGTCGGGGGAAAGGTCCAGCAGCTCAAGCCGCAGCTCGCGGAGCGAACCGCGGTGTGTGCCGAAGGTAGCATTGTCGTGCTCGTTGTCTCGACGAAGGCCGAAACCACGGCCTTCGCTCGCTTCTTGGCCGACGCGCCCGATAAGGGAGGACTCGGGTGCTGGGACGCCCTCAACCTTGACGGGGGGCCGTCGACACAGCTCGTGGTGAAGCTCCCCACAATGGCGCTGTCGCAGCCCCGCGGCTGGGGTGTACCGAACGCGCTGGTCGTTGCGCCCGGCAAGAGGTAGCCGCGACGCAAGAGTGGAGCGACTCGCCGCCTCCGGCTAGCGCATCGGCTCGAACTCGTAGTTGCCGCCATCGGCCATCAGCGAGAGGAATAGATGCCCGCTCCTCACGGTGTATGACCGAACGAAGGACCATTGCCTGGCGAGATGGTCGTGCATCGATCCGGGCGGGCACACCACGCGGGTAAGAGCGAGCGGGCCGAACCGGAGCTCGTTCGGTCCGTTCAAGATCCACGAACCGCGACCGCGGTTACAGTCGAACCGCACGCTCAGGTTGCCGTCGTTTGCGAAGGCGACGGTGTACTTAGCCTTGTCGTCGGGCGTCAGGACCGTGCCGTCGCCGCCCTGGAACTTCACGAGCTGCCACGATGTGTTACCGATGCCACCGAGGTGGACCGGCGGCGTTGAAGAACAGCCCATTACGATGCCGAGCGTCACCAGCAACAGTAGAGAACGCTTCATGGGAGGCCTCCTGAACTATCGCTTGCCCGCCTCTGTGGTCGCGCGATGCACGCTGACACGCTCATGAGCGCCCCAGCTGCGGATCTCGGTCACGCCCGGCTGGCTCACCGATTCGACGCGTACGTGGGCCGTTTTGCCGCCTGCCGTCGCGTACGGACGTCCGATCACCTGCCATTCACTGCGCTCATCGGCGAGCCGGTCACCGAGCTTCAGATCCATCGGCAGGACGCGAACCTCGGGGGGCGCCTTTTTCTCGGGAGGTGATTTGGCCATAAAGCTAGTTTCGCGCTGAGGGGCCAGTTCCGAGTGATTCTTTGGCGAGGGATTGCCCCAGGCAGCCACCAGCGGGCTGGCCTCGCCTGGAGCTGGGGAATCGGGCGTGCATCGGGCGCTCTGAATGCTGCATAGTAAATCGGCACCCCGAACACTCCGATCAATAGGATGCTCGATACATTAGGTCGCGGGAGATTTCAGTCAATCCAGGAAGCGCTGTCGCGATGGCGCTGAGCGCCCGCAAATCCGTGGCATCCTCCGGCCTTGCAGCCTCTCTCGCCCGTCGCGACGTGCTGCGGAGCATGGCGGGGCTCGGGGTGCTCGCGCTGGCCGGCGGGGCCGGGACGCTGCTCAGCGCCTGCACCACGACGCAGTCCGGCGGGGAAGTGCTGGCGGCCGATCCGGAGCTCGCGTCGCTGGTGGGCAGCATCATCGGTATCGACATGCATTCGCACGCGGCGGGCGCCAGCGGGCGGCTCAAGCCCACCTACGACTTGGCGGAGCGCATTCGCGCGGGACGCATGACGGCGGTGTGCCTGTCCCATCCGGGCGACGCTCCCGTGATCCGGCGGGAGCCGGACAATCGCATCCGCACCGTTCGACAGCCGGAGCCCGGCGAACTCTGGCGCTTCACTCAGCGCCGGCTCGCGTGGTTCGACGACCTGGTATCAGGCCAAGGGTTCCGGCGAGCGCTGCGGCGGGGAGACCTCGACACGGCGCACCGGGACAAGGCGCCAACCATCGTGCAGGCTATCGAGGGCTGTCAGTTCCTGGAGGGCAAGCTCGAGCGCATCGACGAGGTGTACCGGCGAGGCGTGCGGCACCTGCAGATGGTGCACTTCTTGCGAAGCGACATGGGGGACAACCAGACCGAACCCGCGGATCAGGGCGGCCTGACGCCCTTCGGCCGCGACGCCATCGCCGAGTGCAACCGAGTGGGCATGGTGATCGACGTGGCTCATGCCACGATGAAACTGGTCGAGGCCGCGGCCAAGGCCAGCAAGACGCCGGTGATCCTGTCCCATACCGCCGTCGCTCAGGGACGGCCCGCCGAATTTTCCCGGCGCATCTCGCCGGGGCACGCCAAGCTGGTGGCGAGCACGGGCGGCGTGGTCGGTGTGTGGGGCAACCCCTCCACGATGAAATCCGCGAGCGACTACGTGGACGCCATCGCCCGCGCCGTGGACGCGGCCGGAGCCGAGCATGTGGGCTTGGGCACCGATAATTCCGGCTTCGGCCCCACGCCGGCCGTGTGGGATGACTACAGGGACTTTCCGCTGATCGTGCGCCTGATGCGTAAGCGCGGTCTATCGCCCGACGAGATCCGCAATATCGCCGGCGGTAACTATCTGCGCGTGTTCAAGCTCTCGGTGAAAGGACCCTAGCGGGAATATCGCGCGGCGCTCCCGGAGACATCACCGCGGATCTCTGGGGGCCTGGAACCAGGTGTAGTCCCATACGCTGACCCGGTAGTTGTCCGCCACCGGCAAGTTGGGGACTACGAAGTACGCGCGCCCGAATCCGCCGACGCCGCCGGGCACGTAGCCGATGCGCTGGCCGACCACGGCGCCCGTCGAGTCGAACGCCTGCGCGAGCACACGAAGGTGCGTGGCAAACTCCCCGTTCTGGTTGTAGACGTAGCCGCTCACCGTTCGTGCGCCCGGGCTCTGGTCGGCGGCCGTCCAGTCGATCCGGAAGTGGTGCTCCCAGCCAGCCATCAAGGTCGTATACGTCGTGCCGGGCGAAGGCGCCGCGCCGGTGCTGGCGCACGCGACTGACATCGTGAGGATCAGGCCAATCAGGAGCCCGGCCCGGATCGCTTTCATGGCCTCTTACCTCTCCACGAAGCGTATCACCCGGGGGAATGCCTCGTGCGCTCGGGTATTCGCCCCATCACGTGTGAGGGTTTCACCTGATGGCGCAATCGAGCGAGCGTCTTAGAGTTGGCGTCAAGCATGACGACATCAGAGGCAGGAATTTCGAGACGACGCAGGTGATCCGCGCGTTCGTGATCCTTGGTCTCATCCTGTGCGTGATGGCGCCACACGCGTGGGCTCAGCAGCCCCCCCCGAGCGGCCTCAGGCAGCAAGCCCCCGAGCCTGAGGAGGAAGAGACCGAGCGGCGAGGATCACCTCTGCTGCGGATTCCGATCCTGGGGCCCACGCTGGCTCCAACCTTTCCCGCCCTGTCCGGCTATCCGCTCGAGCTGCTCGGGCTCCTGATGTCGCCTCTGGAGCGCCGCGAGGTCAACCTGCTGCCCGCGATCGCCATCTCCGAGGAATTCACCGACAACATCTTCCTGAACAACGACAACAAACGCTACGAATTCATCACAGGCTTCACCCCCTCCATCACGCTGCTGGCCAATCGCCCTCGCTTCCAGCTGGCCGCCGGCTTTTCGAACACGTCCGAGATCTTCGCACGGGGGAGCAGCCCCAACGACGCCTTCGCCCGCCAGAATCTCGTCGTTGGCACGTTCTGGCAGCCGACGCCCCAGCTGACCCTCACCCTCGCCGATACATTCCTGCGAGATGAGAGCCCAGACGCGACGGCAGGAGGCTTTGCCCTCGGAGGACAGGGCGCGGTGAGCAATACCTTGACTCCAGCAGTGGGATTGCGGCTGGCGCCCCAGACACGACTCGACCTCGGGGCGGTTTACAGCCTGCTGCGCTTCGAGGGGCAAGGCGCGGGGATCGAGTCGGATACCTATGGATTCATGAGCAACCTCAACCATGGGTTCACCCCCCTCTTCACGGGCATGATCGGATACAACTTTACCTACATCGACTTGCGTTCAGGTCATGGCGACAACGCGACGTCCCACAATCCAACGCTTGGTTTCACCTTTCGCATCACGCCGACTCTTACCTTCAGCATCGACGGTGGGCCGGCGTTCACCCAGCTCGGTCGCGAGGATTTCGTTACCCCAGCCGGCAGCGCCGGCGTCGTGCAGCGGCTGCCATTCGGCAGCGCGAGCCTCTTCTACTCTCGGAACGTAGGGGTCGCGGGCGGGTTCGGAGGCCCGACCGACAACCAGATAGTGTCCGGGACGTTGCTGGTGTCGACCGTGCGGGATCTGATCGTCGTCTTCAATCCGAGCTGGACCAACGCGGAGTCTCTGAGCAACCGGCAGATCCAGCGCATTGATGTCAGCGTGCTCACGCTGGGGCTCGGAGCGGCCTATCGGCTCAGCCCCTACGTCACGATCTTTGGCGGATACTCATTCCTGCTGCAGCGGGTTGGACGTTTCTCCACGACGCAGGACTTCGACGCCGATCAGAACCGGGTCAAGGTCGGTGTCCAGTTCGGCTACCCGTTCGCGTTCGACATGGGCAAGTAGGCGGCGGCTTCCTAGGCCGTCCGCATCGTCTCGCGCAGCGCGGCGATGGCCGCTTCGGCCTCGGACCGCCGCTGGAAGCATCGCGCAGGCGTACAGGTGCTCTCGCATGTTCTCCGTCAGATCCGCCCGACAGCGCGGGCAGAGGTGCGCACGATTCCCGAGAAGGTCCGAGCCAAGCTGCTGCTGCCGGAAGGTCTGCGTGCAGGGCGGGCACTCGGCAACCGCGTGACCAAAGCAGTACTTGAAGAGGATCGCGCGCTCTTCATGACTCAGGTCTCGTGGTCTTCGGCAGTCGACGTGGAATATCTGGTTGCCGTCGAACGCGATCGTGTCATCGACTGAAATGGACTGCCGGCAGCGTGGACAGGTGGGCCGAGTCATCTGTTCCACCAGGCGGACCGGACGATAGCACAGACCGGACGGTCGTCAAACTGCCGGCGGGCCGATCAGGGGTTCCGGTGGTCGATTCGCTCCGGCCAGAAGATTTCGACGTCGACGCCCGGTGAGTAGTGGCACAACGGTGGATCCGTCGGCGTGGGTAGTCCCGCCGCGCTCAGCACCGTCTGACGCAGACGCTTGGCCGCGGCGCGACGGAGCGGATAGGGCGGGTGACGCACCCGCCCGCGGTAGAGTCCTCCACGGCGAGCCACATAGAGGTTGTACCGCTCGATCAGGAAGTGGTCCCGCGTGCCGGCGACTGCCGCATCCATCGCATCACCGATGGACCACGTGACCTCGACCAGCGCGTCGCGCGCTCCGCGTCGGTGGGAGACGTATTCGACGTCCGCGCCGTCGCGTCGCATCGACATCGCGGCCGGGAAATACGGCAGGCCGTAGAGCAGTCTCGCCGCAGCCACGGCGAGCAGCGACGACGCCTCGAGCGAGAAGAAATAGATTCCGGGTTCCCCGTCCGGAGCCCGGACGTACGTGCGCAGGTTCGTCTCGAGGAAGCGGGCGGCCAGCGCCCGGGGAACTCTCGCCGGGCGCGACTCGGCGATCACGAACGGAATCAACGAGACGTACGCCTGCCCGGCGAGCGAATCGATCTCGAGCCCGTTCGGCAGGAGTGGGCGGATCACGTCGCGCGGCACCGGCCAGTGCAAGAATAGTAGATCGCGCCAGCGCTGGTAGCCGGCCGGCCGCCGGTCGTCTGGTGCGACGTCCATGATTTTCCTCCCCCCGATCCGGCAAGCGCGGGCCGCGGCCGGAACGTTTCTTGCTCCTCTCTCGAGCCTACAGGTCGCGGAGACTCAGGTCGCCGGAGGGAAGCATGACCGTCCTGGGATGGATCGTCTTCGGTCTGGTCGTCGGAATCGTGGCAAAGCTCCTCACTCCCGGGCGCGACCCCGGCGGCTTCATCGTCACCGTTCTACTGGGCATCGCCGGCGCTTTGCTCGGCGGGTTTCTCGGTCGCGCAGTCGGCTGGTATCGCGAAGGCGATTCGGTGAGCTTCGCGATGGCCGTCGTGGGATCGATCCTGCTGCTCGTTCTCTTTCGGCTCGTCGGGCGGGGGCCGCGCGGCGTCTGATCGCACGACGAGAAGCCCTTACACGGTAAGTCCTACCGATCGAGGCCCACAGGGACCGGCGCATGGGCGCCGGCTTGCCCGCCCGGGCACGTTCGCCTAGTCTCTCTCGTGCGAGGGGAAATGGATGGAGTGTTTCATCTTCGCACGATTTCACGCGCGCCGCGGGAACGAGAGCGCCGTCGCTCGAGCATTGCTCGAGGTCGTCGCGCCGTCGCGCGAGGAACCGGGCTGCTTGAGCATTCACGCGTTTCGGTCCACCCGTGACCCGCAGCTCTTCTACATTCACTCGCGCTGGAAGGACGAAGCAGCGTTCGAGAATCACGCCGGTCTGCCGCACACGGTCCGTTTCGTGGGACGCGTGGAGACGCTGATCGACCACCCCCTCGAGGTCACCCGCGCGGAGCGAATCGGCTAGGCGGCGGCGTTCTTGCGGCCGCCCCGGCGGGACGCCCTCGGGCGCCGTCCAGCCGCCCTGGAAAGCTCCTGCGGCCGCTCCTTGAGGCTCCGCTTGAGAGCTTCCATGAGATCGGTGACGCGGGACGGCGCCGGCTGCTCGGACGCCGCCGACTGCTTGCCCTCGAGCTTGGCCTCGATCACCTGGCGAAGGGCCTCGGAGTACGTGTCGCGATCGACGTCTTCTTTCATGCAGAACCGCTTCTCGACGATCCGGCTCCCGTCCTTCCGGTGGAGCAGGTTGAAGGTGAGCGTTTCCCGCGGCTCGGCGGCGGAAACGAGACTGATCGGTACCGTCAAGAGCCCAAAGCTGATCGAACCCTTCCAGAGAGCACGGGGCGGCATGCCTCTCGATGGTACAGCAACGGATATGCCAGAGCTCCCGGCCGTGTCGATGCGTCAAATCTTCACGTCCTCGCTCAACGCGCGATCGGGAACAGCCGCGCCAGCACGAGGTGCGTCGGCAAGTACACGAGCACCGGGAAGCTGACGATGACCATCGTCACGTAGACGAGCGGTCGAAGTCGGCGCTGGGGCTTGGAGCCGGGCCCGAAGACCCAGTTGATGTTCTCCGAGGGACTCGTCAGCGTGTAGGAGAGGATCATCAGGAGCGTTCCCGCGATGATCTGCGCGAGCAACGCGTGCGGGTCGTAACCCAACCGCGCGACCGACCACACGAGCAGGACAGGCAACGCGACGTGGAACAGCGACAATCCTCGCAGATAGCGCGGAAGGCGCTGATCGAACATGTACGCGGCCAGTCCCAGCGGCGCGCGCCCGGTGAGCAGGCGCGCGAAGAAATCGACGTTCCAGAGGATCTCCGGCAACCCGACCGCGACGGTCATGGCGCTGAGGATGAGCGAGCTCTCCGCCCACAGCCCCGGCACGGTCGCCAGCAGCGCCACATCGGAGAACCAGAGAAAGTTCGCGGGGCCGTAGTGCCTGAGATAGATGGGCACGAGCACGGCGACGAACAGCGTGTAGCCGAGCTTGACCCATAGGGGAATTTGGGGCTCCACAGAATCGCTCTCTCGGCTACTATGATCGCCCACGACGGCTGAGTGGCGAAACGGCCGAGAGTGCGGCGGAGGAAGCTCTATGGTGCAGCGCGGGTCGAAATGCCCCCCGTCCGGGCCCCTCACCGCTGACGAGCGCGCCCTCCTCTTCTATTACTGCTTGAATCACACCGTCGCTCGCTGCATCGGCTGCTCGCGCAGCTACTACCTGAGCGAGCTCGTCGCCGATCTGCTCAGTGGCCGCACGCACCTGTGCCCCCAGTGCCAGCGAGATCTGACGGACAACGTCCGCTCGCACGTCTACGGTTGTGGAATCTTGCCGGCCGAGGTGCGGCAGAGGGCGCAGACGTTACGTGACGTGGCGCAGCGGCTGGTGAAGGAGAGCCGGCAATTGCGCGACGAGGCGGATGTGCTGATCCGTGAAACCGAAGCCGCGTTCGAGGCGAACCGGCGCGCCCTCTGGCAGGCCTTGAAGGCGACCACGCCCAGTACCTAGGGCGTCGATCTTTCAGCTACCATAGAGGCCCAACCCCCTTCGGGGTGTGGCGGAAGGAGACCAGCGCGTTTGGAGCCCCAGATGTTGACCGTTGACGAGCGCGCCGTTCTTTTCTACTTCTGTCTGAACCATGCGGTCGCGAGGTGCCTGGCTTGCGCTCGGAGCTTTCAATTGAGCGAGCTGACCGCTGACTTGCTCAGCGGCCGGACACACCTGTGTCCGCAGTGTCGGCGAGACCTGACCGACAACGTGCGGTCTCACCTCTACGGTTGCGCGGTCTTGCCGGCCGAGGTGCGACAGAAGGCGCAGACCCTGCGTGAAGCAGCGCGCCACCTCGTCAAGGAGAGCCGACAGCTGCGCGGCAGAGCCGACGTGCTGGCCCGGGAAGCGGAGGCGGCCGTCGAGGCGAACCGGCGAGCCCTCTGGCAGGCGCTCAAGGCGGCCGGGCCGCGCGAACCGGGAGGGTAAGGCCGTCGCATGGTGCTCTGTGGTAGGCTCTAGCCACCGTCCTTGCGGGTCACCCGAGAGCCGTCGATGGAAGACGAGATGACGTGCCCCCAGTGCTCGCAGTCCCTCTTTCCAGAGGATAGCGTCGTCGTCGCTTCCGACGGTCGACTGTCCCATCTAGACTGCCGAGCTCCCCGCGCGCTGACCGGCGACGAGCGCTTCGCGCTCATCTGCTACTGCTTCGATCACGCGGTGGCCGACTGCGCTCGGTGCGGGCAGACCTATCGCGAGATCGATCTCGTCACAGACTACCTGCAGGGCCGGACGCACCTCTGTCCGGGCTGCCGCGCGGACCTGACCGAGAGCATCCGCGCTCATCTCTACTCCTGCGCCATGCTGCCCGAGGAGGTACGACGGCGTGCGCGGGAGGCCCGCGAGGCCGCACGAAGGCTCGTCAAGCAGAGCCATCAGCTCGCGGATCGCTCGGACGTCCTGATGCGCGAGGCCGAAGTCACGATGGCCACGTCTCGCAAAAAATGGCGGCAGTCAGCGACCAAGGATCCGGATGCGCTGCGGCTTCTCGTCAGGCTGAAGCTCGCAGACGGAAGATTGCCCCATGAGGGCATTCCGCCGACTATTCCGGGAGGGCCGGGCGATGAGTCGACCTGCGGGGCCTGCGATCAGATCGTCACCGAGGGCGATCTGATGCTGAAGGTCACGACGACCGCATCAGCCCGGCACAATGCACCGATGGTCCTCCACGCCGACTGCTTTCAGCTCTGGAATGAGGAACGTCGTCTGTTCAAGTCCAGCCCTGACCCCGGCCCGCGACATCACCGAACCCAGCCATAGCCTCGCCCGTAGTACGGGCGATAGTAGCCATACACCGGCCTCGGCACGAAGACCGGTCGAGGCGCTACGATCACGCGTGGAGCAGCAACCACCGGCGCGGGGACCGGCACGAGCACGCAGCCCGAGAAGCTCACGGCGACGGCTCCCGCCAGAAACAGCGAAGCGGCCAGACGGCCGAATCTGATGCGAGCCATGTCGAATCCTCCCGCCCCATTGGACGAGGCCGGCCGTAGAGATGTTTCATATGCGGCGGCTGGATGACTTACTGCAGGAAGCGGAAAGCGTCCGTGCGGCGGTCGCGCCGGAAGCGATGACGAGCCGCCACGAGATCAGAGCAGATCGCGGACCATCCGGATCGATGCGACTGCGGGGGAGTGATCGAGAGGCCTGCGTTCGCCGGTCGGCCTGAAACCACATCTGGAGTAAAGGGCGAGTGCCGCGGTGTTCGTGGCCGTGACCCAGAGGGTGAGACCACCAGCGCTCCGTTCCCGCGCCCAGCCGACGACGGCGTCCACGAGGGCGCCCCCGAGACCACAGCCGCGCGCCTCGGGGCGCACGAACATTCCGACCAGCTCCGGTCGGGGATCGTCGGGCACGTCGGGGTCCTGTGTCAGACCGGTCGTGATGCCAAGCCAATGGGCGTCGCGCTCGGCGACGAACGTGACGCCGTCGACACCGGAGGCGCCGCGCTCCGCGCGTTCACGCCATACGTCCTCGGTGAACGCTTCCTCCCGCGCCAAGGTCGACCCGAACGCCATCGGTGCATCGGCCAGGGCGCGCAGGCGGAGGGCTCGCAGGCTCGGTCCTTCCTCCGCACGGATTCGCCGAATCGCCGGCGTCACGGCATGAACGAGCCGCCGTTCACGTGCACCGTCTGGCCGGTGACGTGCCCGGCCTCGTCGCTCGCGAGGAACACGGCGATCCCGGCGATGTCGTCGGGCTGCGCCATGCGCCCGAGCGGCACCGCGCTGGCCATCACACCGAGTTCCTCCTCGGTGTTGCCGTAGCGCGGCTGCGCGGTGTCCGTGAGCCCGGGCGCGATCGCGTTCACGCGAATCCCGTGGGGCGCGAGCTCGAGCGCCATCGCGCGGGTCATCGCGACGACGCCGCCCTTGCTGGCCGAGTAGTGCACGCCTCGCACGGCGCCGCGGATCGCCTGCGACGCCATGTTGATGACGCAACCCCGTCGCCGACCGGCGATCATGGCGCGCGCCGCCGCCTGCGCACAGAAGAACCCGCCCTTCAGATTCACGTCGAGCACCAGGTCCCAGTCGCTCTCGCGCATCTCGAGAAGCGGCACGCGCGGATAGACGCCGGCGTTGTTGACGAGCACGTCGACACCACCGAGCTCGCCCACGACCTGCGCGACCATCGCCTGAACACTCGCGGGCTGTGCGACGTCGGCCTGGACGAGCACGGCGCGCCGGCCGGCGCCGCGGACCTCCTGGACGACCTTGTCGGCCGCGCCGCGATCGTCGAGATAGTTCACGCCGACGTCGGCGCCTTCACGCGCGAACGCGAGCGCGATCGCACGTCCGATACCCTGCTGGGCGCCGGTCACCAGCGCCACTTTTCCGGTGAGCCGCATCGTCTCCTCCTTACTCCCCACGAACTTTGTCGACCCTCGACGAATGTGCTAGGGTCGCGCCGAGAACTCATCCGGGAGGAGCCAATGGACAAAGGCATCGGGCTCTGGCTGAACATCGGGTCGCTGATTCTCGTCGCGGCGCTCGTCATCGATTTCGTGTGGGTCATCAAGACCGCCCTCAACGCCCACTGACGGGACCGCTCCGCCCGCCTGTCCTCACTCCCTCGCTATGCCCCGCTACGATACCGCCGTTCTCAATGGCACGGTGGTTGTTCCCTACGTGGGCGCCCTCCGTTGCGACGTCGGCATCCGCGCCGGGCGGATCGCCGCGCTCGTGGACTCGATCGCGCCGGCCGACGCCGACGTGGTCGTGGATGCTCGCGGCAGGCTGGTGCTCCCGGGCGGAGTAGACTCGCACTTCCACATCGGCATCTACCGCGATCTCGCCATCGACGCGCGGAGCGAGACGGCCTCGGCGCTCGCCGGCGGGGTGACCACCGTGATCAGCTACTTCCGTACCGGACTGAACTACCTCAACAAGAGCGGACCCTACCGAACGATCTTCCCCGAGGTGGTGGCGGCCACCGTCGGCCATGCCCACACCGATTTCGGATACCACATCGGCGTGATGACGACCGAGCAGCTCCACGAGGTGGACTGGCTCGTCGGTGAGCAGGGAGTCGGCTCGTTCAAGTACTACATGTTCTACAAGGGCCTGAACCTCACGTCGGACTCGACGCGCGGCAGCGCCTACACGATGGCCGACACGTACGACCTCGGCCATCTCTATCTCCTCATGCAACAGGTCGCGGCGGCGTCGCTCAAGTACGGCGCCCACGGGCGGATTTCCCTGAGCCTCCACTGCGAGCAGGCCGAGCTCATCCGTGTGTTCATCGAGGCGGTGAGGCGCTCGGGTCCCGGCGGTCTCGAAGGCTACCATCGCTCGCGGCCGCCGCTGACCGAGCAGCTGTCGATCGCCGAAGCCCTCGTGCTCACGGAGGCGACCCGCTGCCCGGTGAATCTGCTCCATCTCTCGAGCGCCGAGGCCGTCGCGAGCGGCGCCGAGGGCCGACATCGGCATCCGCACCTCGATATTCGGCTCGAGACGACCTTGCATCACCTGGCGCTCACGCATGCCACGGCCGGTGGACTCATCGGCAAGGTCAACCCGCCGATCAGGACCGAGGCCGATCGCGCGGCGCTCTGGCAGGCCGTGGAGGACGGCCGTATCGACACGGTCGTCAGCGATCACGCGTGCTGCGCCGAGGCGGACAAAGGCGAGGATCTCTGGAAGGCGCTCCCGGGGTTCGGCGGGACGGCGCTGCTCTATCCGTATCTCATTTCGGAGGGACATCTCCGGCGCGGCCTGCCGCTGACACGGATCGTGGAGCTGGCCAGCGCCAATCCGGCCCGCGCCTTCGGCCTCTATCCGCGCAAGGGCACGATCGCCGTCGGCGGCGACGCGGATCTCGTCGTGCTCGATCCCGCTCGCGAGCGCGTCGTCTCGCCCGAGGTGCTTCACTCGGCGCAGGACTTCACGCCGTTCGAGGGCATGCGGGTCCGCGGCTGGCCGACGCACACGCTCCTGCGGGGACGCACGGTGTTCCAGGACGGGGCGGTCGTCGGCGAGCCGCAGGGGCGATACGTCAAGCGTCCGATCGGGCTCTACGGGACTGCGAGTTGAGCGGTGCGAGGCGTCCGCGAGGACGCGGAGTGTGTCGGCGCGCTACGCCTTGGCCTGGGCGGCTTGGCGCCGCGGGCACGCCTTGTGATACCAGGTCGAGCCGAGCTTGACGTGATTGCCGTTCTTCCGGATCTTCCGCTTGCACTTGGGACAGGTTCCCATCTGCGCTCCTTTTCGAGTGCTGATCGAGGCCGCGTCATTATAGCAGGCGCGCCGGGGCGGGCCTCGTGACGGACTGCGTGTTCTGCCGCATCGTCGCGCGCACGAGCCACGCCGACGTCGAGTACGAGGACGACGCGGTCCTCGCGTTCAAGGACATCTATCCGAAGGCGCCGATTCATCTGCTCATCGTCCCCAAGCGCCACATCAGCTCGATCATGGCGATGGAGCCTGCGGACGCCGAGGTGCTCGGCCGCTGTCTTCTGGCGGCTCGCAAGATCGGGGAGGCGAGGGGATTGGCCGAGCGCGGATATCGGCTGCGCGTGAATTGCGGCCCGGAGGGTGGCCAGGTCGTCTACCACGTGCACGTCCACTTCCTGGCCGGCGGGCGGGGGAGCGGCGGCTAGACGCGGTGCTCATCAGCTAGAAGTGGCCGCGGTCTTCGCGTCGAGCGGCAAACCGGCGTCCGCCCAGCTGCTGAGCCCGCCCTTCAAGATCCTGACGTCTCGAAAGCCCGCCTCGCGAAGCTGAAGCGCCACCCGGGCGCTCGTTGCTTCGTCGGGTCAGGAGCAATAGGCGACGACCGTGCGATTCGCGTCGACGTCGAGGGCTCGGATGCCCGTCCCGAGCTCGTCGGGCGAGAGGTGGCGCGCGTCCTGGATCTTGACCGGACTCTGGGCGTACGTCGCCCCGTCGCGAACGTCCAGGATGATCGGCGGCGCGTCCGAGGAGGCCTCGATGAGCCGCATCACCTCTGACGGCCGGATGCGATAGCGGTTGCGGCGCGAGCGCATCACCAGGACAACCCCGGCGACCGCGACGACCACCAGGGTCACGACGGCCGCGATCGGCATCCACGGGAAGGGGCGAGGCGGCGGGTTTTTCGCCTCGGCCATCATGCGGCGCACGTCGGTGAGATCGGGGAGGAGTCGGTTCGCCTCCGCGAAGTGCGTCTCGGCACGGCCATAGTAGCCCCGGAAAAAGTCTTCGAGCCCCGCGTGCCACGCGGTGTTGAACCGGCTGACCTCGTCGAGCCGGACGTCGGTGCCGTTCAGGAACTCGCGGACCGCGGCCGACGGGATCACGAAGTTGAACCCCTGGACGACGGTTTCCTGATTGCCCGCCTCGAGGCTGACGAACGTCAGAACGCCGAGGACTTCTCCGCCGGATCCGACGGCGGGCCCGCCGCTGTTGCCCCACGCCGCCGGTGCATCCACCTGGAGCACCGGCCGATTGTTGGTGTCTTGCTTGAAGCCGGAGATCGCGCCATTCGTGACCGACGCTTCGACCTTTGCCGACGCATTCAAGAGCTCGTGGGTCAGCACGACCTCGGGGAAGCCCAAAATGTGGATCTTGTCGCCGATCCTCGTGTTCGAAGAGTCGCCCAGAGTCAGCGCCGGCATGTCGGCAGCCTCGAGCTTGAGAAGCGCGAGGTCGCGACCCGACATGCCCTTGCCGGCAACCGGCGGGCTATACTTCGCCACGGTTGCGGACAGCCGCATGCCATTCGAGAGAATCACGGAGATCGACGGGTCGAGCTTGATCTTCGCGCGCGCAACCGCGGCGGCCAGCGCCTCGTCGTTCACGTCCCCGCAGGCCTGACGGACGCCGCGCTCCAGCAGCTCCTGCGTGATCGTCTGCTTCGGCCGATGCGCCGACGAGACGACATGGCCGTTCGTGATCACCCAGCCGCTTGGATTGATGAACCAGCCGGTCCCGTTCTCGCGGAAGGGTGGGGGCGTGACCTGCTTCTTGTCGCCGGTCGGGCACGTCACGGTGACCTCGGCCGTGACCTCGGAGACGACGAGCGCAACGGCCGGCTTCGCTCGAAGCAAGACCTCCTGAACCGTGGGGGCCGCTTGGGCGAGACAGGGAACCGCGAGGAGCATCACGCTCGCGAACCATCGACGCATCCTCAAAATTCTATACCGCGCCAAATGCAAATAAGAAGGCTCCAGGGGCCGGCCCCTGGAGCCTGGGTACTGCGACTGCAAAAATACCGTCTTACTTCATCAGGCCCATCGCCTCGACGGCCTTCGCCTTGGCGGCGTCCATGTTTCCGGCCTTGCACGCAGCCTCGGCCTCCCGAACCAGCTTCACCGCATCGCTACCCGACGAAGACTTGGCACCGGCCAGCGAGCGCGGGGCCTGGATGTCCTGACCCGCCCGCGGAGCCTGGATGTCTTGGCCAGCGCGCGGAGCCTGAATGTCTTGGCCAGCGCGCGGAGCCTGAATGTCTTGACCCGCCCGCGGAGCCTGGATGTCCTGACCAGCGCGCGGAGCCTGAATGTCTTGACCCGCCCGCGGGGCCTGGATGTCCTGGCCGGCGCGCGGCGCCTGAATGTCCTGACGCGAGCCGGCTAGCGATCGGGGCGCCTGGATGTCCTGACCGCGCGGGGCCTGGATGTCCTGACCGGTACGCGGCGCCTGAATGTCCTGGCCAGCGCGCGGAGCCTGGATGTCTTGACCCGCCCGCGGCGCCTGGATGTCCTGGCCGGCGCGCGGCGCCTGGATGTCTTGACCCGCCCGCGGGGCCTGGATGTCCTGGCCGGCGCGCGGCGCCTGAATGTCCTGACGCGAGCCGGCGAGCGACCGGGGCGCCTGGATGTCTTGACCGCTACGCGGGGCCTGGATGTCCTGGCCAGCGCGCGGCGCCTGAATGTCCTGACGCGAGCCGGCGAGCGAGCGCGGCGCCTGGACATCCTGGGCCTTCGAAACCTTCTTCAGCATCGCCTGAGCCTGGCTGACTTCGGCCGGGCACTGAGTCTGCGCGTCGACGACAGGCGCCACGGTCGCGACGACTGCCACGCTCATGATTGCCGCCAAAAATCTCTTCATCAGTCTTTCCATTTCCCCTGGTTTGGTTGGATCGGTTCGATCAGTTCACCGCGGCCAGCGTGCTCCGTTGTCCCCCTCTCGGCGTTGACGTCCACTCGGTGGCTACGACTCTCGGCCTGAGATTAGGAGCAACCGGAATGCCAGCCGCGCACTGTCGTGAAGGACGAATGAAACAAGCTACTTATTCAGAATTCTCAGCTGCGCTAGCTGGCGTTGTGTCCTGTCCCGCCCCAACAGGGGGTCCGGCATTCTGCCCGTCGCTCCCCTTGTGGTAGCCTGACACCCAACATGCATCGGATATCGCGTATTTTGCTGCTTTTGGGGCTCAGCGCGCTGATCCTGGCCGCTGCCTGTTCGAGCGCGGGCAAGGTCAAATCTGAGGTCACGGTCGAGGCGCCCACCCGCCACGTGCTGCACAACGGGGTCCGCATCCTCCTTCAAGAGTACCCCTTCGGTGAAGTCGTCGCTGTCCAGCTCTGGGTGCGTGCAGGGGGAAGGGACGAGGCCGCGGCTGAGCTCGGGCTGGCGCACTATCTCGAGCACATGCTCTTCAAGGGAACGACGACGCGCTCGAAGGGCTTCGTCGACCGAGACGTCGAAGCGCTCGGCGGATACGTGAACGCTGGGACCTCGCTCGATTTCACGTACTACTACGTGGTCCTCCCCGCGACGCGCGCGGTTGCGGCCATCGAGATGCTCGCCGACATCAGCGTCAACTCGAGTCTCGACGAGACCGAGCTGGAGCTCGAGAAGAAAGTCGTCATCGAGGAGATGCGGCTGGGCGAGGACACTCCACAGCGACACCTGACCCGCCAGCTCTACGGGATGGTGTTCGACGGCCATCCCTACGGCCGCTCACTGCTCGGCACGCCTGAGATCATCCAGAAGCTCACGCGGAACACGCTGCTCGCCTTCTATCGGCGCCACTACGTCCCGGAGTCGTTCACCCTGGTCGTCGTCGGGCCGATCGACAAGGCGGCGATACTCCAGGCGGCCGAGCGCACGCTCGGTCGCCTGCCGAGGAGCGGCTTCGAGCGGTTGCCGCAATCGATGCCCGCCACTCTCACGCCGAAGAAAAACGAGGTTCAGCGGCCTGGAGCGCTGGCCTACCTCGGGATGGCATGGCTCGGCCCGAAGCTCGATCACGCCGACACCCCCGCCGTGGAGCTTCTCGCCTCGATCCTCGGTCAATCACGCTCGTCGCGTCTGCCCCAGTCGCTCCGGGAACGGCAAGGGCTCGTCAATTCCGTACGCTCCGACTACGTGGAGTACGAGGCCGGCGGCGTGATCATGGTGACGGCGCAGCTCGAATCCGTGAATCTCGCCCGCGCTGAGACCGAGACCCTGAACGAGATCCGACGCATTCGCGACCAGGGCGTCAGCGACGAGGAGCTTCGCCGTGCGATCACGCGCGCGGAAGCCGAGCGCGCCTTTCGGAGCGAGACCGCCGAGGGACGCGCCCGGCTGTTCGGCCACGCCGAGACGGTGTGGCGCCTCTCCGGGGAGCTCGCGTACCTCGATCGGCTGCGATCCGTCACGGCCGATCAGGTTCGACTGGCGGCTCGGCGCTACCTGGATCTCGAGCGCTACGGACGGCTTGCGTTCGTGCCTCCGGCTCGATGATCCGCCTCGGATTGCCGCTCGCGACGGCATGGCTGGCCCTCGTGCTCACGGCCCCCAGCGCCCATGCGCAGGAGCCGCCGGTCGCGCGCCGCGTCCTTCCCAATGGATTGACGGTGCTGGTGCGCGAGAACGACGCGGCCGGCGTCGTCGCCGTGTCGCTGCAGGTTCGCGCCGGCTCGCGCTTCGAAACCGAATCGACCGCCGGCATCACCAACTTCCTGCACCGCGCGATGCTCCGCGGCACCGCCCGGCGGACGGCGGTGCAGCTGGCCGAGAGCTCCGAAGACATCGGCGGCAGCCTCGACGCGAACGGCGAAGTCGAGGCCGCCGAAGTGCGAGGACAGGCGCTCGCGGTCCACTGGGAGACCTTGCTGGCGCTCGTCGCGGAGGTCGCCCTGCAACCGGCGCTGCCGCCGGACGAAGTCGAGAAGGAGCGTCGCCTGCTTCTCGGTCAGATCAAGTCGCGCGCCGACGCGCCGTTCTCTTTCAGCTTCGATGCCATGCTTCGGGAGCTCTACGGGACCAATCCCTACGGGCGAAATCACCTCGGCTCCAAGGAGAGCATCGAGCGGCTGACGCGCGACGATCTGCTCGCGCACTATCGCGCGATCTATCAGCCGGACCGCATGGTGCTCGCCGTCAGCGGCCAGGTGGAGCGCAAACGCGTCATGAAGGCGACCGAGCGCCTCTTCGGCCGCATGGTGCGCTCCGGGCCGGACACGCGGCCCGCGCTCGCCGTTCCCGAGCCGTCAGGGGAGCGTCGTGTCATCCCACGCTCGGCCAAGCAGGCGCAGGTTCTGGTCGGCTACCTCGGCCCAGATCCCTCGGATCCTCTGTACCCGGCCGTTCGGGTGCTCGCGGCCGCGCTCGGGGGCGGCATGGCGGGGAGATTGTTCGTCGAGCTCAGGGATCAACGCGGGCTGGCCTACTCGACGGGAGTCATTGCGCAGTTTCGCACCGGCCCCATCATCTTCGTCGCGTATGCCGGAACCGCGCCGGCCAGCGCCACGGCGGCCGAGGCGGGCATCTTGCGGGAGCTCGAGCGCATACGCGAGGCGCCGGTGAGCGGCGACGAGCTGGCGCGCGCGAAGGCATACGTCCGCGGTCACCTGGTGATGGATCGCCGCACCAACGCGCGCCTGGCGTGGTACATGGCCTTCTTCGAGACCGTCGGAGCCGGTTGGGACTATCCGGACCGCTACGCCCGGGCGCTGGACGCGGTGACGGCCGAAGACGTCGCGCGGGCCGCGGAGCGGTACTTGACGCGGCCGAGCATCGTCGTCCTTGAGCCGACGCGCTGATGATCCCGCTCAAGGACGACATTCCGAGCGAGAGCTTTCCGTTCGTCACGATCGGCTTGATCGGACTGAACGTGCTCGTCTTCCTCTACCAGGCCTCGATCGGGATGGGCGGCGATCCGCGGGCCGCGGAAGCGGTCGTGTTCGAGTTCGGCGCGACACCGTGCCGACTCACCGGCGCATGCTCGGTTCCCGGGGAGTTCCCGAGCCCCGTCACGACGATCTTCACCTCGATGTTCCTGCACGGCGGGCTGCTGCACGTCGCCGGCAACATGCTCTATCTGTGGATCTTCGGCGACAACGTCGAGGACACGCTCGGACACGGGCGCTATCTCGCGCTCTATCTGCTGGCCGGCGTGGCGGCGGCGGTGACGCAGGTGGCCGTGAACCCTCGATCGTCCATTCCGATGATCGGCGCGAGCGGCGCCGTCTCCGGCGTGCTCGGGGCGTACATCCTGCTCTTCCCGTTCGCCGGGGTTCATATGCTGCTGGTGTTCGGATTCTTCGTCCGAGTCGTCCGCTGGCCAGCCCTCGTCGTGCTCGGGTTCTGGATCGTCATCCAGGCGCTCAGCGGGATTCTCACGTTCAGCGCGGCGGCCTGGGGCGGCGGCGAAGCCGGCGGCACGGCATGGTTCGCTCACATCGGGGGATTTCTGGCCGGCATGGGCCTGCTGTTTCTGATGCGGACTCAGCGAGTCGGTCGCCTATAATGAGCGCGTCATGAAACGTCCAGCGCGCGTTCGGATCGATAAATTATTGGTCGACAAAGGGCTGATCGAGAGCCGGGAAAAGGCGGCGCGGCAGATCCTCGCCGGCGAGGTCTTCGTCGACGGGCAACTAGTGGATAAAGCAAGCGTCCTGGTCGTTCCGGGGGCCGCGGTCGAGGTCCGGGCGCGGAGCCCCTTCGTGAGCCGCGGCGGGGAGAAGCTCGTCCACGCGCTGGACCATTTCCAGATCAAGGTTGCCGGGCGGGTATGCATGGACGTCGGCGCCTCCACGGGCGGATTCACCGACTGCCTGCTCCAGAAGGGCGCCGCGCGAGTGTACGCGGTCGACGTCGGCACCGGCCAGCTCGACCCGCGCTTGCGGAAGGACCAGCGGGTCGTCGTCATGGAGCACACGAACGCTCGCGCGCTCGACCCGCGCGTCTTCGGCGACCAGCCGACGCTGGCGGTCATCGACGTGTCGTTCATCTCGCTCGAGAAGATCCTGCCCGCGACGTTCGGCGTGCTCGCCTCCCGCGGTGAAGTGATCTCGCTCGTGAAGCCGCAGTTCGAGGTCGGACGCGAGCACGTCGGGAAGGGCGGCGTCGTCCGCGAGCCGGCTCAGCACCGGGCGGCGGTCCAACGGCTGGCGCGCTATGCTGTGCTTCGAGGCTGGCATGTCCTTGGAGTCACCGCGTCTCCGCTGCGAGGCCCGAAGGGCAATCACGAGTTCTTCCTGCACTTCTCGACGCACGGCCGTACGGCCAGCGATCTGGAGTCGATGATCAGCCGGAGCGTCGAGGCACTTGCGTGACCCGGGTCGGGATCGTCGCCAAGCCGGACGCGCCCCGCGCCAAGGGCGTCATCGCTCAGCTCCTGTCCTGGCTCTCTGCCCAGGGGCTCGGGGCGGTGCTCGAGAAGGAGACGGCCGACCTCGCGTCGGCTGACGTCCCCGCCGCGGCCGACAAGGCCGAGCTGCCGTCGCAGGTCGACCTGCTGATCGTCCTCGGTGGGGACGGAACTCTCCTCTCGATGGCCAGAGCGGTCGGCGACCTGGGCGTGCCCCTCCTCGGGGTGAACCTCGGAGGCCTCGGTTTCCTCACCGCGACGACGCTCGACGAGATGCTCCCGGCGCTCGAAGCGTACCTGGCCGGCCGGATGACCATCGAGGAGCGGATGCTGCTGGCGGCGAAAGTGATTCGCAACGGCCAGCCGCTCTGCGAGTACGCGGCCCTCAACGACGTCGTCATCACGAAGTCGGCGATGAGCCGTATCATCAACCTCTCGGTGTCGGTCGACGGGCGCTACGCGACGGCGTACCGCGCAGACGGCCTGATCATCTCGACGCCGACTGGATCGACGGCGTACTCGCTCTCCGCCGATGGCCCGATCCTTTTCCCGACGATGGATGCGGTCGTCCTGACCCCGATCTGCTCCCACACCCTGACCGATCGCCCGATCGTGCTGCCCGGCGGGGCCCGGATCGAGGTCACCTTGCTGGCCGATCAGGAGGTCATGGCAACGGTCGACGGGCAGGTGGGCGTCGGGCTCAGGGAGCGAGACACGGTCGAGGTACGGAAGGCGGCCTCGCGCATTCGGCTCGTCAGGTTTCCGCAGAAGGACTTCTTCTCCGTTCTCCGCACGAAACTCAAGTGGGGTGAGCGTTAACGCTGTATTCGCTCGGATACCGCTTGAGGTGGCCGCCTCGCTGACCTAGCATCGGCCCAGATGCTCCTCGAGATTCGAGTTCGCAACTTTGCCGTGATCGACGCCGTCACCGTATCTCTCCAACCCGGCCTCAACGTGCTCACCGGAGAGACCGGCGCCGGAAAGTCGATGCTTCTCGACGCGATCCTCCTCATCCGCGGCGCCCGCGCCCAGACCGACGTCATCCGCACCGACACCGAGACGGCGACCGTGGAAGCGGTGTTCGAGGTAGCGCCGCGGGGTCCGGTCGCGGCCGCGCTCGACGAGGCCGGGCTCAGTCTCGACCAGGGACAGCTGGTGATTCGCCGAGAGCTCGCTCGTTCCGGTCGCCACCGCGCCTTCGTGAACGATTCGCCGGTCACGGTCGGCATGCTCGAACGCCTCGGCGACCACCTGGTCGAGATCCACGGCCAGCACGAGCACCAGCGCCTGCTCGAGCCGGCGCGGCAGCTCGACCTCCTGGACCGATTCGCGGATACCGAAGAGCTCCGCGACCGCGTGGGCGACCTGTTCGCGAAGCACCGCACCGCGGCGGCCGAGCTCGAGCGGGCGCGGGCGGCCGACCGCGATCGGGCCCGGCGCGAGGATCTGCTGCGGCTGCAGGTGTCGGAGCTCGACGCCGCGCGGCTGCGGGCGGGGGAGGAGGACGAGCTCCGGGTCGATCGCCGGAGGCTCCAGCACGCCGAACGGTTGTCGGCCGGCCTCGCCGAGGCCGCCGGGCTCCTCAACGACGACGACAGCTCGGCGATGAGTCGGCTCCACCGCACCGCCCGCCTGCTGCGAGATCTCGCGCGGCTCGATCCGGCGTTCGCCGCCCCGGCCGATTCGGTCGAAGGCGCCGGAGCGCTGATCGAGGACGCGCTCGCCGCGGTCCGCTCGCTGCGGAACAGCATCGCGATGGCGCCCGGGCGGCTCGAGGCGATCGATGAGCGTCTCGACGCGCTCACACGGCTCAAGCGGAAGTACGGCGACACGGAAGCGGCGATGCTCGTGTTCCGCGACGAGGCGGCGAGCGAGCTCGAGCGTCTGGGCCGACACGAGGAAATCCTGGCCGAGCAGGAGCGCATGCTCGGCGAGCTCGACGCCGAGCTTTCGGGCGGCGCGCACGAGCTCGCGAAGCGCCGGCACGACGCCGCCGAGCGGTTCGCCGGCGAAGCGGCGCGCGAGCTGCGCCAGCTCGGGATGGAGCGCGCTCGCTTCGAGATCGCCGTGGCGCGGGCGCCCTTCGCCGAGATCGGGCCCCGCGGGCTCGATCGAGTCGAGTTCCGCCTGTCGACGAACCCCGGCGAGGACCTGCGCCCGCTCGCGCGGATCGCGTCGGGCGGCGAGCTCTCGCGCACGATGCTCGCGCTGAAGGCCATTCTCGCCCGCGCCGAGCGCGTGCCGACCATGATCTTCGACGAGGTCGACTCGGGCATCGGCGGCCGCGTGGCGGCGGTGGTGGCGCAGAAGCTCGCCGCAGCCGCGGAGGGCCGCCAGGTCCTCTGCGTCACCCACCTGGCGCCGATCGCCGCCCGCGCCGCCCACCACGTGCGGGTCTCGAAGACCGTGCGCGGCGGTCGGACGCGTGTCAGCGCCGAGCTCGTGACCGGTGAGGCGCGTGTGGAGGAGATCGCCCGGATGGTGGCGGGCGACCGGGTCACCGAGACGGCTCGGGGCCACGCCCGCGAGCTTCTGGGGCGGCCGGGCTCGCGAACGCGCCCTGTATAATGAGGCCGACATGATCGATGCGCTGCTGAAGAAGATCTTCGGCACCAAGCACGAGCGCGACGTCAAGCGCATGATGCCGGTCGTGCACGTCATCAACGCGCTCGAGGCGTCGCTGACCCCGCTCGACGACGCCGGCCTGCGCGCGAAGTCCGAGGAGTTCAAGAAGCGGATCGAGGGCGGCGAGCCGCTCGACGAGATCCTTCCGGACGCCTTCGCCGTCTGTCGCGAGGCGGCCCGCCGCGCGGTCGGCATGCGGCACTTCGACGTCCAGCTGATCGGCGGCATGGTGCTCCACGACGGAAAGATCGCCGAGATGGCGACCGGCGAGGGCAAGACGCTCGTCGCGACGCTCCCGGCATATCTGAACGCGCTCACGGACCGCGGCGTCCACATCGTCACGGTCAACGACTACCTGGCCAAGCGCGACGCGCAATGGATGGGGCCGATCTATCAGGCGCTCGGCCTGACCGTCGGCGTCATCCAGCACGAGGCGTCGTTCCTCTACGATCCGAAGTTCGTGACGTCGGACATCCGGCTGACCTCGCTCCGGCCGTGCACGCGTCCGGAGGCCTATCGGGCCGACGTCACCTACGGCACCAACAACGAGTTCGGCTTCGACTACCTCCGCGACAACATGCGGTTCAGTCTCGACGAGCTGGTCCAGCGCGAGCTCCACTACGCGATCGTCGACGAGGTCGACTCGATCCTGATCGACGAGGCGCGGACGCCGCTGATCATCTCGGGCCCCGCCGACGAGTCGACCGACCTCTACTACACGATCGATCGGATCATCCCGAAGCTCCGGCGGGCGGCCACGATCACCGAGGGGAAGCTCTCGGAGATCGAGGCCGAGAAGAAGGGCGACTTCATCGTCGACGAGAAGGCGCGCGCGGTGGCGCTGACCGAGGAGGGGATCGCCACCTGCGAGCGGCTGCTGAACGTCGAGAACCTATACGACCCGCGCAACATGACGATGCTGCACCACATCCAGCAGGGATTGCGCGCGCACGCGCTCTTCCGGCGGGACGTCGACTACATCGTCAAGGACGGGCAGGTCGTCATCATCGACGAGTTCACCGGGCGCCAGATGCCCGGCCGGCGCTGGTCCGACGGTCTGCACCAGGCGGTCGAAGCCAAGGAGGCGGTGCGGATCGAGCGCGAGAACCAGACGCTCGCCACGATCACGTTCCAGAACTACTTCCGGATGTACGACAAGCTCGCCGGCATGACCGGCACCGCCGAGACCGAGGCCGAGGAGTTCGCCAAGATCTACAAGCTCGACGTCACCGTGGTCCCGACGAACCAAACGCTGCGCCGGGTGAACTTCCCGGACGTCGTCTACAAGACGGAGCGCGAGAAGTTCAACGCGGTCGTCGACGACGTCATCGAGCGCCACCAGAAGGGCCAGCCCTGCCTCGTCGGCACCGTCTCGATCGAGAAGTCCGAAACCCTGTCGAGCCTGCTGAAGAAGCGCGGGATCCGTCACGAGGTCCTGAACGCGAAGTATCACGAGCGCGAGGCCGAGATCGTCGCGCAGGCCGGTCGCGAGGGGGCCGTCACGATTGCGACCAACATGGCCGGTCGCGGCACCGACATCCTGCTCGGCGGCAACCCCGACTTCCTGTCGAAGGAGATCATGCGCAAGCGCGGGCTCGACCCCGTGACGGCCGCGGCGCCCGAGCGAGAGGCCGCGCTCGGCGAGGCCCGGCGGATCACCGAGCCGGAGCACCAGCGCGTGATCGAGCGCGGCGGCCTGCACATCGTCGGCACCGAGCGCCACGAGGCGCGCCGCGTGGACAATCAGCTCCGCGGGCGCTCCGGCCGCCAGGGTGACCCGGGCTCCTCGCGCTTCTACCTCTCGCTCCAGGACGATCTGCTCCGCATCTTCGGCTCGCAGCGCGTCGAACGGATCATGGAGCGCCTGGGCATGCAGGAGGGCGAGCCGATCGAGCACAAGCTCGTGACCCGCGCCATCGCCACCGCGCAGAAGCGCGTCGAGACTCACAACTTCGAGATCCGCAAGCACCTGCTCGAGTACGACGACGTAATGAACAAGCAGCGCGAGGTCATCTACGGGATGCGGCGCCAGATCCTGGAGGGCGAGAGCCAGGCCGAGACCATCGCCGACTGGATCGACGAGCTCGTGGATGGCACCGTCGACGCCTACGCCGCGCGGGGCGCACACCCCGAGGACTGGGATCTCGGCGGGCTGACCGAGGCGCTCCATCGCCAGTTCGATACGCGCGTTTCGGCGGCGGAGCTCGGCGAGATCGTGTCGCGTGAGGCGCTCGACGAGGCGGCGCGCGCGGCGGTCAAGGCGCGGTTCGTCGAGCGGGAGCGCGAGCTCGGCCCCGAGCTCCTGCAGGCGCTCGAGCGTCACGAGATGCTGATCGTCCTCGACACGCAGTGGAAGGACCATCTGCTCTCGATCGACCACCTCAAGGAAGGGATCGGGTTGCGCGGCTACGGCCAGCGCGACCCGCTGACGGAGTACAAGAAGGAAGCGTTCGATCTCTTCGAGGACATGTTCGAGCGCATGAAGGCGGCCGTGATCGAGCGGCTCTTCAAGGTCCAGATCGTCCGTGACGCGCCGATGGAACTGCCGGCGATGACGGCCTGGGCCGATGCCCGCGAGTCTCGCGGCGAGATCGCCGGCGAGCCCGCGCGAGCCGCCGTACCCGCGCAGCGCGTGCAAGCGGCGCCCCGCACGCCGACTGGCGAGAAGATCGGACGCAACGATCCGTGCTTCTGCGGTTCCGGCAAGAAATACAAGAAATGTCACTACCTGAAGACTTAGAGGGCGATATCTAGGGTTTCGCGGCCCCAGCACCCCCAACGGCTGGTATTTTTTTCTTTGGTCGTATCGGGTCCGCCGTGCTAGAAAACCCCATGCGCCTCGAATCCGTCTCGCTGCACGGCTTCAAGTCCTTCGCGGAGAAGTCCGTCCTCAAGGTCACGCCGGGCATCACGGCGATCGTCGGACCGAACGGCTGCGGCAAGAGCAACATCTCGGAATCGGTCCGCTGGGCGCTCGGTGAGCAGAGCGCGAAGTCGCTGCGCGGCCAGCGCATGGAAGACCTGATCTTCCACGGCTCGGCGTCGCGCAAGCCGATCGGCTTCGCGGAGGTCGAGCTGACCTTCAGCAACGATGGCGTGCTCTCGGTGCCGTGGACCGAGGTGGCGGTCAGCCGTCGCCTCTACCGCACGGGCGAGAGCGAATACCTTTTGAACAAGAATCCGTCGCGCCTGCGCGACATTCTCGATCTCTTCGCCGGGACGGGCGCCAACCCGCGCGCCTATTCGGTGATGGACCAGGACAAGCTCAACCACGTCCTGACCGCGAAGCCCCACGAGCGGCGCGTCTTCATCGAGGAAGCCGCCGGGATCGCGCGCTACAAGCAGCAGCGCAACGAGACGGAGGGCAAGCTCGACGCCGCCCGCCAGAACCTCGTACGCGTGCGCGACGTCATGGACGAGGTACGCCGACAGCTGAACTCGCTCGAGCGCCAGGCGAAGAAGGCGCAGCAGTACAAAGCCTTGCAAACCGAGAAGCGCGATCTGGCGCTGGCGCTCGTCGCGGCGGACTTCGCCGGACTCACCGGCGAGGGCGAGCGCCTGACGAGCGAGCTCGTGCGGCTGCGCGACGGCGAGGAGGGCCTGCGCACGCGCCTGACGGCGCTGGCGGCGCGCGAGGCCCAGGCGCGGGAATCGCTCCAGGCGAGCGAGCATCGCCTGTCGGATCTCCGCCAGGCCGTGTCGAAGGTGCAGGGCGAGCTCGAACGGCTCCTGGAGCGCCGCGAGCAGATGGGCGTGCAGATCCGCGAGCTCGGCGAGGAAAGCCTGCGACTCGACGAGGAGGTCCGAACCACCACCGAGCGCCAGGCCTCCATCGTCGTGGAGCGCGAGAACGTCCGGCTCGCGCTCCGTGACGCCGAGCAGGTGGCCGCCGAGCGCTCGCGCGCGGCGACGGAGTTCGAGGCAGCGCTCGAGCGCCATCGCGCCGCCCTCGCCCTCGAGCGCGATCACGCCGAGGCGCTCCGCCTGGAGCAGGCGCGACTGGCCGCGGAGCGCGTCGACCTGATGCGGAGCGCGGGCGAGCTGCGCGAGCGCGAGATCCAGTTGGGCCGCCGCGCCGACCGGCTCGCGGCCGAGCTCACCCAGGCGCAATCGGAGGCCGAGCGCCTCGCGGGAGAACGGGGCACCTTGGCGGCCGCGCGCGATCGGGCGGCGGCCGATCTCGTGACCCTGGAGGAACGGCGCCAGCGGCTCGAAGCAGAAGAAGCCGCCGCCCAGCGCCACCTGACCGAAGCCGAGGCGCACCTCGCCGACGCGCGTGTCGAGCTGGCGGCGCGCCGCTCGAGCTTCGAGGCGCTGTCCGAGCTCGAGCGCGCGCGTGAGGGCTACGGCGCCGGCGTGCGCGCGGTCTTCGCCGACGGCCGCCGTGACGAGCTACACGGCATCGTGGGGACCGTCGCCGATCTTCTCGAGGTTCCGTCCGGGCTGGAGCGCGCGATCGAGGCGGTGCTGGGCGAGCGGCTCCAGTGGGTGGTGGTCGAGCGCTTCGAGCACGCGCGCGCGGCCGTGACCTATCTGCGCGATCACGCGCTTGGCGCGGCGACGTTCCTTCCGCTCGAGCATCTGCCGACGCCGCCCGATCCGGGCCCGGCCGACAACGGCGCCCGCTGGGTCTCCCGCCATGTCAGCGCGGCGGCTCCGAACCTCATTCATCATCTTCTCGGCCAGGTCGCCGTCGTCGAGCATCTGGACGAAGCCGAGCAGCTCTGGCGCCGTAACGGCGTGATCGCGACGTACGTCACGCCGGGTGGCGAGGTCCTCGGCCCGACCGGCCGCCTCCACGGCGGCGGTGCGCGGGCCGCGAGCGAGACGGAGCATTCCCTCCTGGCGCGCAAGCGGCAGCTGCGCGAGCTGGAGGCGGAGGTCGAGCGGCTCGCGGCGGTCGTCGAGACAGGCCAGACCGAGATCACGACGCTCGGCGCCGAGTTCGCGATCTTGCGCGAGCAGATCGGCGAGCTCGCGCGTGCGGTGCAGGCGCGCCTGGCCGAGCGCCTCGCCGGCGACAAGGACGTCGAAAGGGCGGGGCAGGAGCTCGCCCGGGTGCAGCGCCACGTCGAGACGGTCGAGGCAGAGTCGCGCCAGGTCGCGCGCGAGGCCGACGAGACGAGCACGACCCTGGCGCAGCTCAGCCAGCGCATCGCGGTCGCGCGGGACGCCGAGAGCGCGCTCGAAGCCGCGGTCGCCCGCGTGCGGGACGCGATCGAAAACGCTCAGTTGGACGAGACGGCGCTCGGCGCGGAGCTGACGGCGTGTCGGGTCGATCTCGCCTCGGTGAGCGAGCGGGTCGAAGCGCTTGGCCGCGAGCTGTCACGCGTCGACGAGATCGAGCGCGATCTGACCGCGCGCCGCGCCCAGGCGGAGCAGCGCCAGACGCAGCTCGTCGAGCGCCGAGCGTGGCTCGCCGAGGAGCGCGAGCGGACAGACGTCGCGGCTCGCGAGGTCGCCGTCGAGCGCGATCGCACCGACGCCGAGGCGCGGCGCGCGGCGGAGCACCACGAGGGGCTCGCCTCAGAGCTCCGCGCGGTCGAGCACGAGTCGCACGGCGCCGAGAACGAGCTCGGGCGGCTGGTGGCGTCCGCGCACGAGATCGACATCCGCGCGACCGAGTGCCGCGTGCGGCGCGAGGAGCTCGGGCAGGAGGCGTGGCGCGTCTACGGAGTGGACGCCCAGACGCTGCTCACCCACCACGATCCCGAGCGCGAGCTGGCGACGGTTCGCGAGCGAGTGGCCGAGCTCGAGGAGCGGCTCGTCGCGATCGGGCCGGTGAACCTCGTCGCCGACGACGAATACCGCGAGCTCGACGAGCGGCTGACCTTCCTCCGGACCCAGCACGACGATCTCACCGCTTCGATCAAGGATCTCGAGAAGGCGCTTCGGGGCATGACGCGTACGGCGCAGGAACGATTCGTCCAGGCGTTCGAGGAGATCAACGGCCACTTCAGCCGGCTCTTCGAGCGACTCTTCGAGGGAGGCCGCGCCGAGCTGCGGTTGGTCGAAGCCGAGGAGGGCGGCGATCCGCTCGACACGGGTGTCGACCTCATGGCTCAGCCCCGCGGCAAGCGACTCCAGTCCGTCACCCTGCTGTCCGGCGGCGAGCGGGCGCTCACCGGGCTGGCCCTCCTGTTCGCTATCTTCTATTTCCGGCCGAGCCCCTTCTGCGTCCTCGACGAGGTCGACGCCCCGCTCGACGACGCGAACATTCATCGTTTTCTCCGTGTTCTCAGGGAATTGACCGGCCAGACCCAATTCCTGGTCATCACTCACAACCGCAAGACCATGGAGGCGGCGGACGTCCTCTACGGCGTCACCATGGAGGAGCCCGGTCTCTCGACCCTGGTCTCGGTCAATCTGAACGCTCAGTAACAATCAGGAACAAGATGAAGAAGCCGGCCGGATACGCTACGCTCGAAGTATGTCGAGCGTCGGCGCGTACTTGCGCGGGCTGCGCGAGAAACAGGGGATGTCGCTCGATGAGCTCTCCCGGGCGACCCGTGTACTCCATCACTACCTGGAGGCGCTCGAAGCCGACAACGTGGGCTCGCTTCCGGCGCCCGTCTTCACGAAGGGGTTCATCCGGGCGTACTGCCAGGCGCTCGGCGTCCCCCCCGAGGAGGGGCTGAGGCTCTACGATCGAATCGGCGTACCCGCCCCAGACGTGGCAAAAGTTCCAGTCGGCGCGGCTCGCATCGCCTCCGTCCCCGAGATTCCGCGTCGTCAGATCATTCAAGAGCCCGACTACCTGCCCCTGACTCCCCCAGGCCCCCTGCCGCAGGGGGAGCCGCGAGAGAGACGCGCGCGGGGGACCCTTTTGATCAGCTTCATCCTTCTCGTGGTCCTCGGCGTGGCTCTCTTTGCCGTCACCCTGGCGCTCCAATCGGGCCGGCAAGGGGATGGCGAGCCGACCGCTCGGGTCGATTCCCCTCAATTCCCGGCAGCGCCCGAAGCCCCGGCCGCGTCGACTGCGCCGGCTGTGGCGCCTGTCGAGAACCCGGCGCTGCAACCGCCCGGGGTGAGTCAGCCTGCGAAGCCGTCGCCGAGTGCGCCGGCGACGCCCGGGACGCCGGCGCCAAGCGCCTCACCCATGCCCGGCGCCCACGTCGTGGCGAGCGCACCTGCGGCGTCCAGCCCTCCTGCGGCACCGAGCGCACCGGCAGCGCCGAAGACCCCGGCCGTGCCGAGCACCGCCACGGCGCCGCCGGCCGCGACGCCGATTCCAGCTGTGCCGTCCGCGCCCACCGCGGCCGCGACGACGGTTCGTGGTGTCGCCTCGCCGTATCGGCTCATCGCGAGAACGACCGAGACGACCTGGATGCGCGTCCGCACCGAGGACGGGCGAACCAGCGAGGAAACGATTCCCGCCAACGAGATCCGCGAGTGGATCTCGAACGGCCCGTTCGTCATCACGATCGGCAACGCGGGCGGAGTGAGCCTCGAGCTCAACGGCCGATCGATCCCTCGGCTCGGCGCCAGCGGCGCGGTCATCACGCGATTGGTCCTGCCCTCGGACAACCAGTGAAGTTTCTCTCCGCCCTGGGTGAGCGTCTCCGCGACGGGTTGCGCCGATCGCAGGAGTACCTCGCCGGTAGTCTCGGCACCGTCCTGGACACCGACCGGCCCGTCGACGACGCGCTGCTCGAGGAGGTGGAGGAGTTGTTGATCGCGGCGGATCTCGGAGCCGCGCTCGCCGCCGATTTCGCCAACCGTGCGCGTGAAGAAGTCATGTTCGGGACGGTGACCCGCGCGAGCCAGCTGCGGCCCCTGTTTCGTCGGTTCCTCCTCGATACGCTGGCGCCGGCGACTCAGCCGCTGAACATCGAGCACCATCCGGCTGTCGTCCTGCTCCTCGGGGTCAACGGCTCGGGCAAGACGACGACGGCGGCCAAGCTCGCGGCTTCGCTCAAGGCCTCCGGCAAGCGCGTGATCCTCGCGGCGGCCGATACGTTTCGTGCGGCGGCGATCGAGCAGCTCGAGCGCTGGGGCGAGCGCATCGAGGTCGAAGTGATCCGTCAAGCGGCGGGCTCCGACCCCGGCGCCGTCGTCTTCGACGCGGTCAAGGCCGCCACGGCCCGTGACGTCGACGTGCTGATCGTCGATACCGCGGGGCGGCTGCACACCAAGACGAACCTCATGGACGAGCTGGCGAAGCTCCGTCGCGTGATCGAGCGGCAGCTTCCCGGTGCTCCGCACGAGACGCTCATGGTGCTCGAGGCGCCGACCGGTCAGAACGGATTCGCGCAGGCCCGAATGTTTCACGAGGCGATCGGCCTCACCGGCGTCTGCCTCACCAAGCTCGACGGCACGGCCAAGGGCGGGATCGTCGTTCGCATCGTTCGCGAGCTCAAGGTGCCCGTCAAGCTGATCGGCTTGGGCGAGCGCCTCGAAGACCTCCAGGCGTTCGATCCACAAGCATTCGTGGACGCGCTGGTGGCCGAAGCGTGACCGAAGGGGACACAGCCGAGCGCTTCATGCGGCGGGCGTTCGAGCTGGCCGAGCGTGGCCGTGGGCTCACCTCGCCCAACCCGATGGTCGGGGCCGTCGTCGTGACACGAGGCGGCGAGATCGCTGGCGAAGGGTTCCACGCCCGAGCCGGCGGGCCCCACGCCGAAGTCGAAGCCTTGCGGGCGGCCGGCGCGCGCGCGCGGGGCGCAACCCTCTATGTGACGCTCGAGCCGTGCTCGCATCACGGACGGACTCCCCCCTGTGCGCCCGCGGTGATCGAAGCCGGCGTGGCGCGCGTCGTCGCGGCGGTCGCCGATCCCAATCCGCTCGTCTCGGGCCGTGGCTTCGCCGCGCTTCGCGCCGCCGGCATCGAGGTCGTCACCGGGGCCGGAGCCGCAGAGGCCGAGCGCCAGAACCGGGTGTTCCTCACCGCGATGCGCGAGCGGCGACCGCACGTCACCCTGAAGGCCGGGATGACCCTCGACGGCAAGATGGCCGACCTGCACGGCGCCTCGCGATGGATCACCGGCGAGGCTGCCCGCGAGCGTGCCCACCACCTTCGTAGCGAATCGGACGCGATCGTCGTGGGTATCGGAACGGTGCTGCGCGACGATCCCGAGCTCACCGTGCGCCTGGGGCGGCCCTGGCCGCGGGAGCCTCTTCGGGTCGTGCTCGACACCGGCGCCCGTACTCCCGTCGGGGCTCGTCTGATCCGCGCTGGCCGGCCGAGCTGCGCCGTGATCGCCGTCGGCGCCGAGGCTCCGGAGACGCGCCTCAAGGAGCTCGCCGAGACCGGTGCCACGATCGTGGCCTGCCGGATGCGGGATGGCCGCGTGGATCTGGGCGCGCTCCTGACCGAGCTCTTCGCTCGGGAGGTGCGAGCGGTGCTCGTCGAGGGCGGCGGCGAGGTCCACGGGGCTTTTCTCGACGCCGGCCTGGTCGACCGCGTGGCCATGTTTGCGGCGCCGCTGCTGATCGGTGGACGGGGCGCGACCCCGGTGGTCGGCGGCGCTGGACGCGAGCTCAAGAGCGCAATCCGGCTCGGCGGGTTTACGGTCACGCCCCTGGGCGACGATCTCCTCATCGAAGCCGACGTGGTCCGCGAGCCGCGGGGCGCCTGATGTTCACGGGGATCGTGGAGGAAATCGGCTCGATCCGCGCGATCGAGCAGAGCCCCAAGGTCGCGCGGCTCGAGATCGAGGCCCGGGTGACTCTCGAAGGGGTGGACATCGGCGGAAGCGTCGCGGTGAACGGCGTGTGCCTGACGGTGATCGAGCGCCGGCCCACCGGCTTCGTCTTCGAGATCGGGCCGGAAACTCTCTCACGCACCGCGCTCCGGCACCTGGCCCCCGGTGATGCCGTCAACCTCGAACGCCCCCTTCGTTTCGGCGGGGCCATGGGCGGCCACCTGGTCCTGGGGCACGTCGACGGTGTGGGAACCGTGGACGCCGTAACGCGTGTAGAATCGACGGCACGGGTGCGGGTCACGCTGCCGAGCCGCGACCTCGAGCCACTCCTGATACCCCAGGGGTCGGTCGCCGTGGAGGGCGTCAGTCTCACGGTGGCTGCGCTGGGCGATCGGAGCTTCGAGGTCATGTTGATCCCGCACACGCTGGCGGTGACGACGCTTGGACGGCTCAAGCCGGGACAGGCGACGAACATCGAAGCGGATGTGATCGGTAAGTATCTGATGCGCTCGCTCGCACTGAGGGGGACGACATGACCGGCTTTTCGACCATCGAGGAGGGCATTGAGGAGATCCGTCAGGGGCGCATCCTCCTCGTCGTGGACGACGAGGACCGCGAGAACGAAGGCGACCTCGTGATGGCGGCGGACCGCGTGACGCCGGAGGCCGTGAACTTCATGGCCAAGCACGGTCGCGGTCTGATCTGCGTTCCGCTGCTCGGCGGGCGCCTCGACGACCTGAAGATCTCGATGATGGTCTCCGACAACACGGCCCCCATGGGGACCGCGTTCACGGTCACCGTGGACGCGCGCCGCGGCGTCACCACCGGCACCTCGGCCTACGACCGCGCCGTCACGATTCGCACGCTCGTCGACCCCCTCATGCGCGCCGACGACCTGACGCGCCCGGGTCACATCCTGCCCCTGCGGGCCATGGGCGGTGGCGTCCTGCGACGCGCCGGCCACACGGAGGCCGCGATCGATCTCGCCCGCCTGGCCGGCTGCTATCCCGCGGGGGTCATCTGCGAGGTCCTGGACGAGGACGGCGGCATGGCGCGCGTACCGCAGCTGACCGCGCTCGCGACCACGCACGGCCTCAAGATGATCACGATCCGTGACCTCATCGAGTACCGGATTCACAAGGAAAAGCTGGTCCGGCGGATCGCGACGACCAAGCTTCCGACCGACTTCGGCGAGTTCACCGCGATCGCGTACGACACCACGGTCGACAGCCGCGTCCCGCTCGCATTGGTGATGGGCTCGGTGTCCGGTGACTCGCCCGTACTCGTCCGCGTGCACTCCGAGTGCCTGACGGGCGACGTCTTCCACTCGCGTCGATGTGACTGCGGGCTCCAGCTCGACAAGGCCCTGCAGCGGATCCAGGCGGAGGGCCGTGGGGTCTTCGTCTACATGCGCCAGGAGGGGCGTGGGATCGGGCTCCTCAACAAGATGCGCGCGTACGAGCTCCAGGATCAGGGGAAGGACACGGTCGAGGCCAATGTCGCCCTCGGATTCCACGCCGACCTCCGCGACTACGGCATCGGCGCTCAGATCCTGGTCGACCTCGGCGTCAAGAACTTGAAGCTCCTCACCAACAACCCGAAGAAGATCGTCGGCCTCGAGGGGTACGGGCTGCACATCTCCGAGCGCGTCCCGATCGAGATTCCGGCGACCGAGACGAACCGGAAGTACCTCAGTACGAAGCGCGACAAGCTCGGGCACCTTCTCTCGTCGCTGCCGGACTGAGATGGCCGGTCGCGCCCCGAAGTATCGCCGGTCGGCCGGGAGTTCCGGCGCGTTCAGGTTCGCGATCGTCGCGGCCCGCTTCAACGAGCGCATCACCCAGCGGCTCGTCGCCGGCGCACTGCAAGCCCTGCGGGCCGCGCGGCTCGGCCCCGACGCGATCGAGGTCCACTGGGTTCCCGGCTCCTTCGAGCTCCCTCAAGCCGCGAACCACCTCGCGATGACCGGGCGCTACTCGGCGATCGTGTGCGTCGGCGTCGTGATCCGGGGGCAAACCCCGCACTTCGAGCACGTCGCGCGTGAGGCCGCGGCGGGAATCCGCCACGTCGCGCTGACGACGGGTGTGCCCACCACGTTCGGCGTCATCACGGCGCTGACGGAAGAGCAGGCGTGGGCGCGCGCGGGTGGGGACGTGGGCAACCGAGGCGAAGAGGCGGCCGAGGCGGCACTGCAGATGGCCGAGTGGATTCGTCAGCTGGGTGACCATCGGGCGGGGCGGAGCCCCGCGCGTTCGGGACATGTCCGACGCCGATAGGCCGGCAGGCCGTCGATCCGTGGGCAAGCGCAGGAAAGCCCGCGAAGTCGCGCTCCAGTTCCTGTACCAGCTCGACCTCAACGGCGACGACGATCCGAGCCCGCACGACGAGGAGTTCTGGGCGCGCCACCCCGTCGACGACGATACGCGCGCGTTCGCCGACGCGCTCGTCCGCGGCGCCAAGACGAACCAGGCGAAGATCGATCACGCGATCTCGCAGTTCGCGGAGCACTGGGATCTCGAGCGGATGGCTGTCGTCGACCGCAACATCCTCCGGCTCGCAGTCTACGAGCTCTTGTACACGGCGGACGTGCCTCCGAAGGTCGCGATCAACGAGGCGATCGAGATCGCCAAGAAGTTCGGCACCAAGGAGTCGAGCCGGTTTATCAACGGCTTGCTCGATCGCATCCACAAAGAACTTCGCCCGACGTTCTGAATCTGCCCCGTGCGGTACGCGGTGCTTTCGGACATCCACGCCAATCTCGAAGCGCTCGAGGCCGTCCTGGCCGACGCGGCGACGCGGACGGACGCCCTCCTGTGTCTCGGCGACCTGGTCGGCTACGGCGCCGATCCCGTCGCCTGCATCGAGACCGTGGCCGCGCGGGCGCAGACGCTCGTCGGCGGCAATCACGAGCAGGCGGTCGCCGGGCTCATCGACCTCGAGTGGTTCAACGTCCACGCCCGCGCCGCCGCGGAGTGGACGCGGGAGCGGCTCGACGACGACCACCGGGCGTATTTGGCCTCGTTGCCCCTGGTCGCGCAGGTGGGTGACGCGACGCTCGTGCACGCCTCGCCGGACCGGCCTGACGAGTGGGAGTACCTGCTCACCGCGCAGGACGGCTTCGACGCGTTCTCCGCCTTCACCACGCGACTCTGCTTCGTCGGCCACTCGCACCTGGCCGGCACGTGGTCGCTCGGCTCCTCGGGCCCGGAGCACCGGGCGGGCGCTGTCGACCTCGAGCTCGAGCGCGGTCGGCGGTATCTCGTGAACGTCGGCAGCGTCGGTCAGCCGCGCGATCGAGATCCGCGCGCGTCGTATGCGATCTGGGACGTCGAGCGCGGAACGATCTCGACCCGCCGCGTCGTTTACGACGTCGCGGGGGCGCGGGAGAAGATCCTCCGCGGCGGATTGCCGCGGTTCCTGGCCGACCGGCTCGCGTGGGGTGCCTGAGCCTGCGTCCGTCGCTGCGACGCGCCCTCGTCCTCATGGCGACCGCTTTCGCCATGGGTCTGGCGTTTCCTCGAACGGACTGGGAGGGGATCGTCTGGGTCGCCCTCACGCCGCTGATCGTCGATTCGCTGCGCCAGCCCATACGCCAGGCCTTCGGCTGGGGCTGGGTCTTCGGCACCGTGTTCTACCTGGTCCTCCTCCGGTGGCTCGATTTCACCTTCAGGACCTACAGCACGATTCCCTGGCCGCTCACCTGGGCGGTGACGCTCGCGCTCGCGGGATATTGCGCTCTCTATGTCGGCGCCTTCGCCGCCGCGGTCTCCTGGCTCGCGCGCCGCTCGATCGTCGGGGCCCTCTGCGCATCTCCGTTCCTCTGGGTTGCCGGGGAGTGGCTTCGCGGCCATCTCTTCGGCGGCTTCCCCTGGGGGCTGCTCGGGTACTCGCAGTACCTGCGTCTGCCCGTCATCCAGATCGCCGAGCTCACGGGCGTCTACGGCGTCTCGCTGGTGATCGTGGCCGTCAACGCGGGGATCGCCGGCTGCTTCGTGCTCCCGTGGCGCCCGGCCCTCGGCGGAGTCGGCCTGGTGGGGGTGGTGCTCGGAGGCACGCTCGCCTTCGGATGGTGGCGCCTGACGGCTCCGGCTCCCCCGGGCGAGGTGAACGTGGCGGTCATGCAGCCGTCCATCGAGCAGCCACTGAAGTTCGACCCCGCGTTCGCGACGACCACCGTGGCGATCTATCTCACGCTGACGTCGCGCGCCGGCGCGGACCGCCCCGACCTGATCGTATGGCCCGAGACTGCCGCCCCCACTCCGCTCCGCCGCGATCCCGAGCTCTTGAGGACGCTGGGTGCGCTCTCAGGATCTCTGCGCGTGCCGCTCCTGGTGGGCTCGATCGACGTTGATGGATCGACTCCGCCGAAGATACGTAACGCCGCGTTTCTCCTCACCGAACGAGGCATCGTCGGGAGGTATGATAAGATTCAGCTCGTCCCCTTCGGTGAATATGTGCCGCTAGCGGGACTGATCGGATTCGTTCGGGGCTGGGCCGAGTTCATCGCCGAGCTCGAGCCGGGCTCCAGCGCGAGCGTCTTCTCGGGCCCGCCAGCCCCGTTCGGAGTCGTAATCTGTTACGAGGGAATCTTCCCCGAGCTCGTCCGCGAATTTGTGAAAGGCGGCGCGCGCCTGATCGTGAACATGACGAACGACGCATGGTTTGGTCGTACGAGCGGCCCATGGCAACATCTCGCCATGTATCCGTTCCGGGCCGTCGAGCACCGCATCGCGGTGGTTCGCGCGGCGAACACCGGGGTCTCGGCGTTCATCGCGCCCACCGGCAAGATCGTTCGCCGCGTCCCGCTGTACGAGCGGACCACGGTGGCCGAGCGGGTACCCCTCCGGACTCGGGTGACCCTGTACTCGCGCCTCGGCGACTGGCTCGCGTACCTGGCGCTCGCCGTCTCGGGCGCCTCGCTCGCGTATCGCGCGTGGAAGCGAGCCGGCTAAATGCTCGGCGATTTCAAGCGCGACATCACGCTCTTGGCGAGCCGGCTGACCGAGCTCCGAGGTCATCTTTGACGTCCCTGCCAAGGAACAGCGCCTCGCCGCCCTCGACGCCGAGATGGCCAAGCCGTCCTTCTGGGAGGACAACCGGCGGGCTCAGGAGGTCATCCGCGAGCGGACCGAGCTCTCGCGCCCCGTCGCGCGCCTCAAAGAACTGACCTCGAATGCCGACGACCTCACGGTGCTCCTCGAGCTCGCCGAGGAGGCCAACGACGGAAGCGTCGACGCCGAGATCGCCGACAGCATCGCCAGCCTGACGAAGGACCTCGACGAGTTCGAGCTGAAGATCATGCTGTCGGGGCCGCACGACACGAAGGCCGCGATCGTGTCGATCCATCCCGGCGCGGGCGGGACCGAGTCGCAGGACTGGGCGCAGATGCTCCTGCGCATGTACCTGCGCTGGTGCGAGCGCGCGGGCCTCAAGGCGGAGGTCGTCGATCTGCTGCCGGGCGACGAGGCGGGGATCAAGTCGGCCACGGTCGAGGTGTCGGGCGAGTACGCCTTCGGGTACCTGCGCGGTGAAACTGGCGTGCATCGCCTCGTGCGTATCTCGCCCTTCGATGCCTCGAGCCGGCGCCAGACGAGCTTCGCCTCCGTCGCGGTCGTGCCCGAGGTGGACGACGTCGAGGTCAACGTGCGCGAGGACGAGCTCCGCGTCGACGTCTTTCGCGCGTCGGGACCGGGCGGGCAGGGCGTCAACACCGCCGACTCGGCCGTGCGCATCACGCACCTGCCGACGGGCATCGTCGTCTCGTGCCAGAACGAGCGCTCGCAGCTCCGCAACCGCGACACCGCGATGCGAATTCTGAAGGCGAGGCTCTACGAGATCGCCGAGAAGAAGCAGCGTGAGGAGCTGGCGGAGCTGACCGGACAGAAGAAGGAGATCGCCTTCGGCAGCCAGATCCGGTCCTATACGTTTCATCCCTACCAGCTGATCAAGGATCATCGGACCGGGCTCGAGGTCGGCAACGTGGACGGCGTCATGGACGGCGACCTCGACGCCTTCATCAAGGCGTACCTGCTCTGGGCGCGAGGCCGTGAAACATGAGTGACGACCGAGCGGGCCGCGGCCGAGGCGAATCCGTGACGAATCCAGACGACAACGAGCTGATCCGGCTGCGTCGCGAGAAGCTCGACGCACTGCGCGGCCGCGGGACCGATCCGTTCGGCGGGCGGTATCCCGTGACGCAGTGGGCCCGCGACCTCGCCGAGCGGCTCGGCAACGCGAACGACGAAGAGCTGAAGGGTTTCGGGCCGGTGAGCCTTGCCGGCCGCGTCGTGGCGATTCGCCATCACGGCAAGACCTGCTTCGCGCATCTCATGGACCAGACCGGACGGATCCAGCTCTACGCGCGCGCCGACGGCCTCGGCGACGAGTACGCACGGTTCGTCGAGCTGGACACCGGCGACTTCGTCGGCGTGACGGGCGAGATGTTCCGCACGCGGACGGGCGAGCTGACGGTCGCCGTGAAGACCTTCGCGTTCCTCGCCAAATCGCTTCGGCCTCTTCCCGAGAAATGGCACGGCCTGAAGGACGTGGAGACGCGCTATCGGCAGCGCTACGTGGATCTGATCGTCAACGCGGAGGCGCGCGAGATCTTCTCGATGCGCGCGCGCCTCGTTCACGGGATTCGCGCGTTCCTCGACGCCCGAGGCTTCCTCGAGGTCGAGACCCCGATGATGCAGCCGATCCCCGGCGGCGCGATCGCGCGGCCGTTCAAGACGCATCACAACGCCCTCGACCTCGACCTCTATCTGCGCATCGCGCCCGAGCTCTACCTCAAGCGCCTGCTCGTGGGCGGCTTCGAGCGGGTCTACGAGATCAATCGGAACTTCCGGAACGAGGGGATCTCGACCCTGCACAACCCCGAGTTCACGACGCTCGAGTTCTACCAGGCCTACGCCGACTACTCGGACCTGATGGAGCTGACCGAGTCGCTCTTCGTCGAGCTCGCCCATGCGCTGCGCGGCTCGCTGTCCTTGACCTGGGGCGAGCATTCGCTCGACCTCAAGCCGCCCTGGCGACGGCTGGCGTTCTTCGACGGGATCTCGCAGGCCCTCGGGCTCGGCGTGACGCCCGCGACGGATGTCGCCACCATCGCGCGGGCGGCGGCGCCGCGCGGGATCGCCCACGACGGGGGCCCGGCGTGGAAGCTGTGGAAAGACGTGTTCGAGACCTTGGTCGAGCCGACGCTCGTTCAACCGACGTTCGTCATCGACTTTCCGACCGAGCTCTCCCCGCTCGCCAAGCGCAAGCGCGACAACCCGCAGCTCGTCGATCGGTTCGAGCTGTTCGTCGCGCGGCACGAGATGGCCAACGCCTACAGCGAGCTGAACGACCCGATCGACCAGCTGGCGCGTTTCCGCGAGCAGGCGGCCCTGCAGGCGCGCGGTGACGACGAGGCCCACTGGCTCGACGAGGACTACGTCCGCGCGCTGGAGTACGGCATGCCGCCGGCGGCGGGTGAGGGGATCGGCATCGACCGGCTGCTCATGATGTTCGCGAATCAGCCGTCGATCCGCGAGACGATCCTGTTCCCGCTGCTGCGGCCCGAGGGCGGCCGATGAAGGGCGGGCTGCCCTTCGAGCTCCTCCTCGGCTTCCGCTATCTGCGGTCGCGCGGGCAGCGCACGAACCTCTCGCTCTTCGTCTGGATCGGCCTGGGCGGCGTCTTCCTCGGCGTCGCCGCGCTCATCGTCGTGCTCGCGGTGATGACCGGCTTCCAGGACGGGATCCGGGATCGGATCATCGCCGGGAGCCCGCACCTGCTGATCTTCCAGGCCGGCGCGCAAGGGCTCGACGACGCCGACAAGGTGGCCGCGCGCGTGAAGGCCATCCGCGGCGTCCACTCGGCCACGCCCTTCGTCCATCAGCAGGCGCTCTTCACGACCTCGAACGGTGGCGCGCGCGGCGGCTTGATCCGCGGGGTCGATCTGGCGGCGCCGGCGGTGCGCGAGGACGTCCGCTCGCAGCTCCGGCAGGGCTCGATCGATCCGCTCGCCGACGGCGCGCCCGCGATCTTGCTCGGTCGCGAGCTGGCGCGAAGCCTCGGCGTGTTCCCCGGCGACTCGGTCACGGTGATCTCACCCGAGGGGGCCATGACCGCCGTGGGCATGGTCCCCAAGATGCGGCGCTACCCCGTGGCCGGCACGATCGAGATCGGCATGCACGAGTACGATTCCTCCATCGCGTACCTGAGCCTGCCCCAGGCGAAGGAGTTCGCCGGGCTCATCGGCGTCACCGGCATCGAGGTCAAGCTGAACGACCCGTTCGACGCCAAGAACGTCAGCCGGCTCGTCGCCGCCCAGCTCGGCTTCCGGTTCTGGGTGCGCGACTGGATGGAGATGAACCGAAGCCTCTTCGCGGCGCTCCAGCTCGAGAAACTGGCTCTCTTCGTCGTCGTGACGATCATCGTGCTGGTCGCGGCGTTCGCGATCATCGGTCATCTCGTGCTCCTCGTCGCCGAGAAGCGCAAGGAGATCGGGATCCTCAAGGCGGTCGGCGCCTCGTCGCGGTCGATCACCCTGGTGTTCTTCGCCGTCGGCATGACGATCGGCGTCGCCGGCACGGCGGCCGGCGCGGCCGCGGGCCTCAGCTTGATCTGGGCCCAGAACACCTACAAGGTGATTCGGCTGGCCGGCGACGTGTATCAGATCGACCACCTGCCGATGAAGCTGACGATGAGCGACGGGCTCATGATCATCGGCGCCACGCTCCTCCTGTCCTTCCTGGCCACGATCATCCCGGCCAAGCGAGCGGGCTCGCTGGCGCCGGTCGACGTGCTCCGATATGAGTGACGACGCGCGTCCCGCCCTGCTCGTCGGCGAGGAGTTGGAGAAAGAGTACCGGTCCGGCCCGGAAGTCGTCCGCGTTCTTCGCGGCGCGAGCGTGAGAATCGCGCCCGGGGAATTCGTGGCCCTTCTGGGAGCCTCCGGCGTCGGCAAGTCGACTTTGCTGCACCTGCTCGGCGGGCTCGACCGGCCGACGGCCGGGCGCGTCCTATTCCAGGGAGAAGATCTCGCGGTGTGGGCGGAGGCCGGGCTCGCGCGTTACCGGCGTCGCGACGTCGGCTTCGTCTTTCAGTTCTACAATCTTCTCGGCGACATGAGCGCGCTCGAGAACGCGATGATCCCCGCGCTGATCGAGCGCAAGCCCACGCGCCAGGTCAGAGAGCTCGCCGCGGCCGCACTCGCCGAAGTCGGCCTCGCCGATCGGTTGAATCACCTCCCCGGAGAGCTCTCGGGCGGTGAGCAGCAGCGGGTCGCAATCGCTCGGGCCCTCATCAACAACCCCAAGGTGATCCTCGCCGACGAGCCGACGGGCAATCTGGACCCCAAGACGAGCGAGGTCATCTACGATCTCTTCCTCCGGCTTCAGGCCGAGCGCGGGCTTGCTTTTCTCGTGGCCACCCACAACCCCGACCTGGCCCAGAAAGCGGAACGGGGCTATCGCCTGGTGGAGGGCCGCGCGCGCGAGATCCACGGCGAGCCGACGTCGATCGGATAAGGGTTTCGCGCAGTTAGTGCGCCGAGGGGAAAAAAGGCTAGCGGGCTTGGAGGCGGTGGGCTATACTGAAGTCGCAGTCTGGTAACTAGCCGTCAGCGCAAGTAAATTCGCACGCGAAGGGGTGGGGCACACCAGTGTTTGAACGGTTCACCGAACGGGCGCGACGGGTCATTATCTTAGCGCGTGAGGAAGCCGGTCGTTTCCGCCACGATTTCGTCGGAACGGAGCACGTCCTTCTCGGGCTGATCCGCGACGGCGAAGGAATCGCGACCGCCGTTCTCCAGCGGCTCGGGCTCCGGCTCGAGACCGTGAAGGCGGAGGTCGAGCGCGCGCTCGCAGGATTCCCCAAGACGCTCACGTTCGGGGAAGTGCCGTTCACCCCGCAGGCCAAGCGTGTTCTCGAGCTCTCCATCGAGGAAGCGCGGCAGCTCGGCCACAACTACATCGGCACCGAGCACCTGCTGCTCGGGCTCATGAAGGAAGGCCAGTCGATCGCCGCGAAGATCCTCGAGTCCCTCGGCGCCCGGCTCGACGAGGTCCGCCAGGAGACCCTGGCGCTGCTCGGGGACCAGTACTATCCGAGACCTAAGAAGCGCTCGCAGACCCCGGTCCTCGACGAGTTCGCCCGTGACCTGACCCAGCTCGCCCGCGAGACCAAGCTCGATCCGGTCATCGGCCGCGAACAGGAGATCGAGCGCGTCATCCAGATCCTCGCCCGCCGCACGAAGAACAACCCCGTGCTGATCGGCGAGCCCGGCGTCGGCAAGACCGCGATCGTCGAAGGGCTCGCGCAGAAGATCGTCAGCCACGACGTCCCCGACGTCCTCGTGAACAAGCGGCTGCTCCAGCTCGACCTGGGCGCCCTGGTCGCCGGGACGAAGTACCGGGGCCAGTTCGAGGAGCGTTTGAAAGCCGTGATGAAGGAGATCCGCCAGTCGGAGAACGTCGTTCTCTTCCTGGACGAGCTCCACACCCTCATCGGCGCCGGCGCCGCCGAAGGCGCGATCGACGCCTCGAACATGCTCAAGCCGGCCCTCTCGCGCGGCGAGATCCAGACGATCGGCGCGACGACCCTCGACGAGTACCGCAAGTACATCGAGAAGGACGGCGCCCTCGAGCGACGCTTCCAGCCGGTCATCGTCAAGGCGCCGACCGTGCCTCAGGCGATCGAGATCATCCGCGGGCTGCGGCACAAGTACGAGGCCCACCACCGGGTGAAGATCAGCGAGCGCGCGATCTCCGCGGCGGTGCAGCTGGCCGACCGCTACATCACCGACCGCCAGCTGCCCGACAAGGCGATCGACGTGATCGACGAGGCGTCGTCGCGGACCCGGCTCATGGCGCTCACGCCACCGCCCGAGCTCAAGGAGATCGAGAAAGAGCTCGAGCGGGTGATCCGCGAGAAGGATATGTACCTCGAGGCGCAGGAGTTCGAGAAGGCCGCCTCGCTGCGCGAGAAGGAGAAGGTCCTTCGCCACCGCGACGAGGAGCTCAAGCGCGAGTGGGAGAAGAACAAGGGCAAGGGGACGCAGTCGGTCGAGGAAGAGGACATCGAGTTCATCGTCTCCCGCTGGACCGGCATCCCGCTCGCCAAGCTCGAGGAAAAGGAGTCCCAGAAGCTCGCCCGCATGGAAGAAGCTCTGCACGGGCGGATCATCGGTCAGAACGACGCGGTCGCGGCCGTCGCGCGCGCGATCCGTCGCTCCCGCGCCGGCCTGAAGGACGCCAAGCGTCCCGTCGGCTCGTTCGTGTTCCTCGGCCCCACCGGCGTCGGCAAGACCGAGCTGGCCCGGGCGCTCGCCGAGTATCTGTTCGGCGATGAGAACGCCCTGATCCGTGTGGACATGTCCGAGTACATGGAGAAGTTCTCGGTCTCGCGCCTCCTCGGCGCGCCTCCCGGATACGTCGGCTACGAAGAGGGCGGGTTCCTGACCGAGAAGGTGCGGCGGCGCCCGTACTCCGTCGTGCTCTTCGACGAGATCGAGAAGGCGCATCCGGACGTGTTCAACATGATGCTCCAGGTCCTGGACGACGGTCGGCTCACCGATTCGCTCGGCCACGTGGTCGATTTCAAGAACACGATCCTGATCATGACCTCGAACCTCGGGACGAGCCTCATCGGCAAGCGCGTGTCCCCAGGGTTCCTCCAGGAGACCGACGAGTCGAGCTACGAGAAGATGAAGGAGCGCGTGCTCGAGGAGATGAAGCGGGCGTTCCGGCCGGAGTTCCTGAACCGGATCGACGACATCATCGTCTTCCACGCCCTCTCGATCGACCACATCAAGGAGATCATCCGGTTGATGATCGACCGGATCAACAAGCAGCTCAGCGAGAAGGGTATCGAGCTCATGCTGACGCCGGCGGCCGAAGCGGCCCTGGTGGAGAAGGGATACGATCAGACGTACGGCGCGCGGCAACTACGGCGGACGATCCAAAAGCACATCGAGGATCCCCTGGCCGAGGCGATCGTTCGCGGCCAGGTCGCGGAGAGCGCCCGCATCGAGGTCGATATCGAGGGGGCGAACTTCACGTTCCGCGAAGCGCAAGCTGCCGACGCGCCCCTCGAGCTTGCTGAGCACTAGCGCACCGCCTCCGCACGCCTGAGCGCTTGGTGTCGACAGCAGGCCGGGTGTGTCTCGCGGTCGTCATCGTTCTCACGGCGGGCCTCTTCATCGCTTCGACGGCGCGGGCGCAGCAGTCCCAACCGGCGCCCATCATCATCCGGGACATCCACGTCGAGGGCAATCGGCGTGTCCAGGACGCCGTGATCCTCGGCCGCGTCAAGAGCACCGTCGGCTCGACCTTCAACCCCTCGCTTCTCTCCGAGGACATCCGCTCCATCTTCGGCCTCGGCTTCTTCGATGACGTCCAGCTGCGGGTCGAGGACTTCGAGGGCGGCGTGCGGATCGTCTTCACCGTTTCGGAACGGCCCTTCGTGCGCGACGTCGACTTCGTCGGGAACAAGAAGGAAGACCGGGACACGCTGCAGGACAAGATCGACATCAAGCTCGGGAGCGTCTACAACCCGGTCGACGTGCAGCGCGCGGTCGAGAAGCTGCGAGACTTCTACGAGGACGAGGGCTACTTCGAGGTCCAGATCACCCCCACCGTCGAGAAGTTCGCCGACTCGGACGTGAAGCTGATCTTCAACATCGTCGAGGGGCGCCAGATCACGATCGAGTCGATCGTGTTCAAGGGCAACAAGGGGCTGCGGGACGACCAGCTCAAGGACGCGATGGAGACGAAGGAGCGCCAGTACTTCATCCTGCGCGGCAAGGTGCAGCGCCAGCGCCTCGAGCAGGACATCGACCGCATCATCGCCACCTACAACGACAACGGCTATATCCAGGCGCGCGTGGAATCGTACGACGTCGCCGTCGACCGCGAGAAGGCGCGGGTGACCATCACGATCGTGGTCGTCGAGGGGCCGCAGTTCCGGGTCGGCGACGTCAAGATCACCGGCGTCACCCTGCTGCCGGAGGCCGAGGTCGAGCGGCAGATCCGGCTGAAGACCGGCGACGTGTTCTCGGTGACCCGGATCCGCGACAGCGTGACCGGGGTTCTGAACCTCTACAGCGCGATCGGCCGCGCCTCGGCCGACGTGAACCCCAAGCGCGATCAGCTGCCGGCGATCAACCAGATCAACCTGACGTTCGAGATCACCGAGGGACCCGAGGTCTACGTCGAGCGCATCAACATCAGCGGCAACGTCCGGAGCGAGGACAAGATCCTTCGGCGGGAGCTGCCGCTGCACGAGGGCGATCTCTACACGCTGCAGAACAAGGAAAAGGCCCGGCAGCGGCTCGTCAACCTGGGCTACTTCGAGACCGTCAACGTCGACACGCAGCCCGGTTCCGACAAGACCCGGATCATCGTGAACATCGTGGTGGTCGAGCGGGCCACCGGTATCTTCAGCATCGGCGGCGGCTACTCCTCGGTGGATTCTCTGGTCGGCACGATCGACCTCGCCCAGCGCAACTTCCTGGGCCGCGGCTGGGAGGTCGCGATCCGGATCCGGGCCGGCGCGACGACGCAGCAGGGCACGATCAGCTTCACCGATCCCTGGCTGTTCGATCGGCCGCTCTCGGGCGGCTTCGACATCTACAAGAGCATCCGCAACTACCAGGACTACACCTACGACACCACCGGCTTGAATCTCCGACTGAGTCACCCGTTCGCCGAATACTGGCGCTGGCACACGGGCTATCGCATCTCGCAGGACATCGTCAACAACCTCAGCGACACCGCGCCCCCGGATCTGGTGGAGCAGAAGGGCACGACGATCACCTCCGCGATCGGTGCCTCGCTCACCCGCGACAGTCGCGACCTGATCGCAGCGCCGTCCAAGGGCGGGCAGACCACGATCAGCCTTGACTTCGCCGGGCTCGGGGGCGACTCGCAGTTCTACAAGGCAACCTTCCTCCAGACGTATTTCAAGCCGATCTGGTTCGGCCACGTCCTGGGGACTCGGTTCGAGGCCGGATACGGCGAGGGGTGGGGGGGGAAGGATCTGCCGATCTGGGAGCGCTTCTACCTGGGGGGTCCTAACACGATCCGCGCCTTCAAGTTCCGGAGTGTCTCGCCGGTCGACGACGCCGGGTTCAAGACGGGTGGCACCAGCGAGATCATCGCCAATGTCGAGTACGTCATCCCCCTGCCATTCGGCTTGCGGGTCGCGATGTTCTTCGACGTCGGGAACGTCTATGGGTTCGGTACCCCATTCGATCCAACGGATCTGCGGTATGGACCGGGTGCGGGTATACGATGGCAGTCGCCGTTCGGGCCTATCCGGATGGACTATGGTCTGAACATCGACCGGCGGGCGGGCGAGGGGCCCGGGGCGTTTCACTTCTCTGTAGGCTCGCCGTTTTAGGAGGCTCGCCTTTTTAGGAGGGTCGGATGAGGTATTGGAGTGGTGTACTCACACTGGTGGGTGGGCTCCTGGTTGCCGGACCGAGCCCCGTCGCGGCCCAACAACCCGCGCCGGCAGCCGCGGTCCCGGCGTCGTCGATCCGGATCGCGTATATCGACGTGCAGCGCGTGCTGGCGCGCTCGTCGGCCGGTGTGGCGGCGCGCGAGCAGCTCGAGCGGGAGAAGTCGGTGATGCAGAAGGAGATGGACGGCAAGCGTCAGGAGCTCGAGAAGCTGCGCGATGAGCTCGAGAAGAAGGGCCCCCTGATGACGGCCGACGCTCGGCGTGAGAAGCAAGAGGTGTTTGAGCGAAAGCGGCGCGACGCCGCGCGGATGATGGACGACTTCCAGAAGGAGCTCGAGAAGAAGGAGCAGTCGCTGCTGCAACGCGTGCTCCAGGATCTGTCGGGCGTCATCGAAAAGGTCGGCAAGGACCGGGGCTACTACATGATCGTGGAAAAGCGTGGCGCCTCGGTCCTGTACGCCTCGCCCGACGCGGATCTGACCGACGAGGTCATCAGCGCGTACAACCAGGCGGCTCCGCCGAAGAAGACGCCCTGATGAGCACGCCCGCCGGGTTCACGCTCGGTGAGCTCGCCGCCACCCTCGGCGCGACCCTCGAGGGCGACCCCGGCCGGCGCGTGACCGGTGTGGCATCGCTCGACGCCGCTGGGCCGGAGCAGATCTCTTTTCTGATCGACACGAGGTATCGCCCGGCCGCCGAGACGTCCCGCGCCGGCGCCTTGCTCGTGGCGGAGAGCGTGTCGGGCCTGCCGGGGCCGCTCCTGCGCTCCCGCGCCCCCCAGCAGGCTCTGATCGCGCTGCTCACCCTGTTTCACCCGGCGGCGGCACCGCCGCCGGGGATCGATGCATCGGCGATCGTGGCGCGTGACGCGCGTGTCGATCCCAGCGCCTCGGTCGGCGCCCTGGCGGTGCTCGGCGCGGGCGCGGTCATCGGGCCCCGAGTCCGTATCCATCCGCTCGTCTACGTGGGGGCTGGTGTCGAGGTCGGTGAGGGATCGGTCCTCCATCCACGGGTCGTTCTGTGCGAGGGAGTCCGGCTCGGGTGCCGCGTGGTCGTCCAGCCCGGCGCCGTCATCGGTGGCGACGGGTTCGGCTACGTCTCCGACGGCGGCGGGCATCGCAAGATCCCTCAGGTCGGCCTCGTCGTGATCGAGGACGACGTGGACATCGGTGCCAACACGACGATCGACCGCGCCATGCTCGGCCGGACGATCATCCGCCGCGGGACCAAGATCGACAACCTCGTCCAGGTCGGCCACAACGTCGAGATCGGCGAGCACTCGATCATCGTGGCGCAGGTCGGTATCTCCGGCTCGTGCCGGCTCGGCCGCGGCGTCGTCGCCGCCGGGCAGGTCGGCTTCGCCGACCATCTGACGATCGGCGACGGCGCCGTGCTCGGCGCCCAGGCCGGCGTCGCCGAGGACGTGCCCGCGGGCGAGCGGCGGCTGGGCTCGCCGGCCGTGCCGATGCTCCAGGCCAAGCGGCTCTTCGCCTCCCAGAAGCACCTGCCCGACATGTCCCGTCGTCTTCGCGCCGCCGAGCGCCGTCTCGAGCAGCTGGAGACGCGTCTCGGGATCGCGCCGTCGCAGAGCAGCGCGTCGGGAACGGCTGATGACCGCGCCTGACGGCATCCACCCGACCGCCGTCGTCGACCCGAAGGCGAGCCTCGCTCCGGGCGTCAAGGTCGGCGCGTTCTCGATCATCGGCCCCGAGGTGGCGCTCGGCGCCGACGTGGAGATCGGTCATCACTGCGTGCTGGAGGGCCGCGTCGATATTGGCGCGCGCGCCAGGATCGGCCACGGGACGATTCTGGGCGGCCAACCCCAGGACCTCAAGTTCAAGGACGGCACGCCGTCGGGCGTCAGGATCGGCGCCGACACGGCCATCCGCGAGTACGTGACAGTCCACCGCGCGACCCGCGCCGAAGAATGGACCGAGATCGGCGCGGGCTGCCTCATCATGGTGATGAGCCACGTGGCTCACGATTGTCGGCTCGGCGACGGAGTCATCGTGGTCAACTACGCGGGTATCACCGGGCATTGCACGATCGGCGACCACGCCACCATCGGCGGCCTCGTCGGCGTGGTGCCATTCACCCGCGTCGGCGCCTATGCCTATATCGGTGGCTGCTCGAAGGTCGTCGCGGATGTCCCGCCGTTCGTGCTCGCCGACGGCAACCCGGCCGGCGCGCACGCCATCAACGTCGTCGGGCTCCGACGCGCCGGCATGAAACCCGCGGATCGCCGCCTCCTCCAGGAGGCGTATCGGCTGCTCTACCGGAGCGGGCTCGCCACGCCGCGGGCGGTCGAGCGGATCCGTCAGGAGCTACCGGCCGCGGGCCCCGTCGTTCAACTGCTCGAGTTCATCGCGGGATCGCGGCGTGGGATCTGCGGCCCGGCGCAGCCGGGAACCTCGGCGGCCGACGCGGTCCCGAGCCCAGAAAGCGAGCCGGTCTGATGGCGGTGCGCGCCGGGGACGAGCGCAGGCTGCGGGCCGGCGTCGTGGGCGCGGGCCACATGGGGCAGTACCACGTGCTCGCGTACGCCGAGTTGTGGGACATCGACCTGGTGGGCGTCGTCGACGTCGATCGCGAGCGCGCCAAGCAGGTCGCCGCCTACTACGACACGCAGGTGCTCTCCGACCATCACGAGCTGATCGGGAAGGTCGATCTGGCGAGCGTGGCGGTCCCGACCGAGCAGCACTTCCAGGTGGCTTCCGATCTCCTGGAGGCCGGCGTCGGCGTCCTCGTGGAGAAGCCGATCACGCCAACGCTCGAGGAGGCGCGCGAGCTCTTCGCGATCGCCCGCCGGACCGGCGCGGTGCTGCACGTCGGTCACGTCGAGCGGTTCAACGGCGCGGTGCAGGAGCTGAAGAAGATCGTGGAGCGTCCGATCCTCATCGAATCGCGGCGTCTCGGGCCCTTCGCCCCGCGCGTGCAGAAGGACAGCGTGGTGATGGACCTGATGATCCACGACCTCGACATCGTGCTCGGGCTGGTGGACTCGCCGCCGCGCCGGCTCACCGCGATGGGGTCGTCGGTCCACTCGGCGGCGCCGGACATCGCCAACGTCCAGATCGGCTTCGAGTCTGGCACGATCGCGCTCATCACGGCGAGTCGCGCGACCGAGGAGAAGATCCGCGTGCTCTCCATCACGCAGCCGGACGCGTACGTCGTCCTGGACTACTCCGAGCAGGACATCCGGATCCACCGGCGTGCCGCGCAGGAATACACGCTCAACCGCGAGTCGATCCGCTACCGGCGCGCCTCCTTCGTCGAGCACGTGCAGGTCCACAAGGACAACCCGCTCAAGCTCGAGGTCCTCAACCTGGCCCGGGCGGTCCGGCGGTCGCGCGCCGGCGAGCAGGTCGTCCTGGCCGAGACCGAGGACGTGCGCTCGCTCGCCATGGCGCTCGAGATCGAGCGAATGATCCGGGAAGGCCGCTGCGAGTCGGCCTACTCGACCGACCCTCCGTGGAGCGCTCACTCGGCTTGATATGCGGCGCCGGCATGCTGCCGGCGCGCATGGCCGGCGAGGCGCGGCGCCACGGGTGGCGCGTGGTCGCGTTCACCTTCGGCGAGGCGCCCGGCGTGAGCGATCAGGCCGATCGCACGTTCCCGAGCAAAATCAACGAAGCGGGCGCCGTGCTGGCCGCCCTCCAGGCCGAGCGCATCGGCGCCGTCGCCTTCTCGGGTAAGTTCTGGAAGACGGACCTGCTCGACGAGCGCCGGCTGGATGCCACACTCGCCGGGATGAAGGCGGAGGCCGGCGCGATGACCGACGCGAATATCGTCCAGGTCGTGGCGGCGACGCTCGGCCGGATGGGCATCGAGCTCCTCGACCAGCGTCACTTTCTCGGCGATTGGATCGGACGGAGCGGCTGCTGGTCGCGCCGAGCCCCGACCGAGGCCGAGTGGGCGGACGTGCGCCGTGGCCTCACCGTCGCGCGCCTCGTGGCGGACGCGGGTGTCGGCCAGGCCGTCGTGATCAAGCACGGCGCGGTGACCGCCGTCGAGGCGACCGAAGGCACGACCGAGACGATTCGCCGCGGCCTCGCGCAGGCGGGTCCGGGCGCCGTCGTGGTGAAGGCGGCGGCGCGCGAGCACGATTATCGGTTCGACACGCCTGGTGTCGGCCCGGAGACGATCCAGGTGGCCGCGGCCGGAGGCGCCACCGTGCTCGCGGTCGAAGCGGAGCGGGTTCTCGTGCTGGACCGTGACGAGTGCTTGCGCATCGCGAACGCAGCCGGCATGGCGCTGGTCGGTGTCGAGTGAGGTCGTCCGGTCCGCCGGCCGTGATGCTCGTCGCGGGGGAAGCCTCCGGCGACCTCCACGGCGCCGCGCTGTGCCGCGCGTTGCGCGAGCTGGACCCACGCTGCCGGCTGTTCGGAATGGGGGGGGCGCGAATGGCCGCGGAAGGCATGGACGTCCTGGTTGACGTGACCGCGAAGGCCGTCACCGGCGGCAGCGAGGCGTTCGGTCAGGTGCCGCGCCTCTACCGCGCCTACCGCGAGCTCCGCGCGGTCTTCGAGGGCGCCGACCGGCCGGCGGTACTCGTGCTGATCGATTTCCCCGAGTTCAATCTGCGTCTGGCGCGCGCGGCTCGGCGGGCGCACATCCCGGTCGTCTATTTCATTCCGCCCCAGGTGTGGGCGTGGCGCGGTGGCCGCGTGAAGACGATCCGGCGAGTCGTCTCGCTCGTGCTCGCGGTGTTTCCGTTCGAGGCGCCGCTGTATCGCCGGGCCGGGGTGCCGGTGGAGTTCGTCGGGCATCCGTTGCTCGATCAGCTGCAGGCGGCGCCGACGCGCGAGGTGGCGCGCCGCCGGCTGGGGATCGCCGACGGGGCGGCCGTGGTCGGGCTCCTGCCGGGCAGCCGCCATCAGGAGATCGTTCACATGCTGCCGGCGATGCGGGACGCCGCGGCGGACATTCTGCGGACGGCGCCCGGGACACGATTCGTGCTCGGTCTGGCGCCGACGATCGAGCGAGAGCTGGTCGCTCGCCATCTCGCCGGCGGTCCGCTCGTGGAGATCGTCGAGAATCAGACGCACGACGTCATCCGCGCCGCCGACCTGGTGCTGGTCACGTCCGGCACGGTCACGCTCGAGGCGGCACTGCTCGGCACGCCGATGGTCGTCGGCTACCGTCTATCATTCGTGAGCGAGCTGATGGTCCGCCTGTTGATCCGCGTGCCGTGGGTGAGCCTCGCCAACCTCACCCTCGGGCGCGCCGTCGTGCCCGAGCTCTATCGGCCGACGACGATCAGCGCGCGCCTCGCGCCGGAGGCGCTGCGTCTCTTGACGGACGCCGGCGCCCGCGAGACACAGCGCGCCGCGTTCAGCGAGCTTGCCGGCCAGCTCGGCGAGCCCGGCGTGGGAGCTCGCGCGGCGCGGCTCGTGCTCGCGCAGGCGGGTGCCGCATGATCGCGTCGGTCGGCCGGAGCGCCTGATGGACCCGCTGCAGGCACTCGCGCCACGGCTGGCCGCGGGGCTCGTTCGCCTGCTCGGCCCGACGCTTCGGCTTCGCGCCGAGGGCATCGAGACCTTGACGTCGAGCTGGACGGCCGCGCGCCCGCTGATCTACTGCGTCTGGCACGGACGAATCCTCATGGTGCCCTGGCTCAACGCCCGCCTGCGGGAGAGCCACGGCGCGCGAACCGTCAGCGTGCTCGCGAGCCGCTCGCGCGACGGTGGTCTCATCGCAGGCTACGCGCGCCGCTTCGGCCTCGACGTGGTCCGCGGCTCGTCGTCGCGCGGCGGGGCGGGGGCGCTGCGAGCACTCGTCACGGCGGTCCGGGCGGGACGGGACGTCGCCCTGGCGCCCGACGGGCCCCGCGGGCCGCGCGGGCAGCTCGGATCGGGCATCGTCACGCTGGCCGCGCTCACCGGGGCGCCGGTGGTGCCCCTGGGGTTCGCCGCGCGCCCGGCGTGGCGTCTGGCGACCTGGGACGGATTCCAGATCCCGTCGCCGTTCGCGCGCGCGGCGCTGGTCTTCGGGACGATGACGTCGATCGCCCGCGACGCGGACCGCGAGCGCGCCCGCAAGGAGCTCGAGCGGAGCCTCGACGAGGCCACGGCCGCCGCCGACCGGCTGGTGAGCGCCTGATGTACGCTCTCTACAGCGCCGTCGCCCTGATCGGGCTGATCACGCTCTGGATGCCGGTCGCGCTGCTGAGACGACTCACGCGCGGCGTGCCGCTCAACGCGCGGGCGCGGCTGGCACGCGAGAAGGCGAGCAACGCGGGACGGACCTCGGGCTGGGTGCACGCGGTGTCGGTGGGCGAAGCGATCGCCGCCGCGCCCCTCGTCGAGGGGCTGCGCCGCCTGCACCCCGAGCTGCCGCTGGTGATGACGACGGTGACGAGCACCGGCGCCCAGATCGTCAGGGATCGGTTCGCCGGCCTCGCGACGCATCGGTTCTTCCCGCTCGATTTCCCCTCGGTCACGCGGCGCGCGGTGGCGGCGATCAACCCGGCGTTCCTGATCTGCATGGAGACCGAGCTCTGGCCGAACACCCTGCGGACCCTGGCGTCACGCGGCGTGCCGGTGATGATCGCCAACGGGCGGATCTCCGATCGATCGTATCGCCGCTACCGTCTGGTACGGCGCTTCATGACGTCGGTCCTCGCCGATGTCCGCGTCTTCGCCATGCAGTCCGACGAGGACGCGCGGCGGATCATCGCGCTCGGCGCCCAGCCGGAGCGCGTCGTCGTCACCGGCAACATCAAGGTTGACGCGGCCGCCGTCGACCCGGCGGGCTCGGTCGATCTCTGGCGCCGCCTGCTCGGCCTCACCCCGGGCCAGCGCGTGTGGGTCGCCGGGAGCACTCACGCGGGCGAGGAAGGGCCCGTGCTGGACGCCCACCGCGCCGCGCTCGCCGACTGCCCCGAGCTGGTCCTCGTGATCGCGCCCAGACATCCCGAGCGAACACGCGAGGTGCTCGCGCTCGTGGACCGGCGCGGCTGGCCGTCGGTCCGCCGCAGCGAGCTTCCGGGCGCGGTCGCAACCGCCGATGGGCCGGTGGCGCCGGTCGTCATCCTCGATACCGTCGGCGAGCTCGCGATGCTCTATTCCGTCGCCGACGTCGTGTTCGTCGGCGGAAGCCTGGTGCCCATGGGCGGTCACAACGTGCTCGAGGCCGCCCAGCGCCGCAAGCCCGTGCTGATCGGGCCGCACACCGAGAACTTCCGCGACTCGGTCGGCCTGCTCGAGTCGGCCGGCGCCGCGCTCGTCGTCCGCGACGCGCCCGAGCTATCGCACGAGCTCCGGCGGCTCCTCGCCGATCAGGATCTTCGCCTGAAGCTGGGCGACGCGGGGTACGAGGCGGTGGCCTCGCGGCACGGCGCGGTGCGCGAGACACTCGATCTGGTCGGGCGCTATCTCTATCCCGGAGCCCGCGCGTGAATTCGCGGGAGCGCTTCGTCCGCGGGTGGGAAGAGGGCTTCGGCACGGCACCGGCGCGCATGCTCGCGGTCGCCGGTGGCGGCTATCGGGGTTTCCTCGGCGCTCGCGAATGGCTCTACGGGCGCGGCGTCCTGAAATCGCGCGCGTTGCCGTGCCGCGTCGTCTCTATCGGCAACCTGACCGTCGGCGGCACGGGAAAGACGCCCGCGGTGGAGGTGGCCGTCCAGTCGCTGGCGGCGCTCGGTCATCGCCCGGCGGTCGTCAGCCGGGGGTATGGGCGCAGCACACGCGGCGTTCAGATCGTCGCCGACGCCGCCTCGATCCGCCTCGATCCCGAGGAGTCCGGCGACGAGCCCTTTCTGCTCGCGCGTCGGTTGCCGGGCATTCCCGTCGTGGTGGGGTCCAACCGCCACGACGCCGCGCGCGTGGCGATCGAGCGATTCGGCGTGACCGCGATCGTCCTCGACGACGGGTTCCAGCACCGGACGCTCAAGAAGGATCTGGAGATCGTGATGGCGCGCGCGCGCCGACCGTGGGGCAACGGGCACTTGCTTCCGGCCGGCCCGCTGCGCGAGCCGCTCGGCGCGCTCTCGAGAGCCGACCTCGTCGTCGCCACGGGCGCGCTCGAGCTCGGCGACGCCCGTGAAGTGGTGGACGCCGTCGACGAGCACGCGCCGCGAGTCCCCGTCATCACCGCCACTCTGGCTCCGGCCGAATGCTGGGAGGCGGGCCGCATGCGGTCGGTGCGGATCGCCGAGCTCGCCGGCAAGCGTCTGGCGGCGTTCGCGGGGATCGCGGCGCCCGCGGCCTTCGCGGAGACTCTCCGGGGCATCGGCGGGGTGGTGGAGGAGGTGTCGGCGTTCGCCGACCATCACTGGTATTCGACCGACGACCTCTCCCGCCTCGATGAGCGCGCCGGAGAGCTCGGGGTCGAGGCGCTGATCACGACCGAGAAGGACTGGGTGCGTCTGCGGCGGCTGCGTCTTCCGCGCCGCCCGCTCTACGTCCTGAGCGTCCGGCTCGTCGTCCAGACGGGCGAGACCGCATGGCGGCAGGCTTTCCGGCGCGCGTGCCCGTGAAGATCGCCGTACGCCTGCCGAACTGGCTCGGCGACACGGTGATGGCGGTGCCGGCGATCCGCGCGCTGCGCGAGACGTTTCCCGACGCGCAGGTGCTGCTCGCCGGCCCGTGGGTCGCCCTCCTCGCGGGCCAGGGGCTCGGCGACGTGCTCGTGGCATATCCCCGAGCGTGGAGCGGAAGGCTCCGCGCGGCGGACATCGTCCGGAGCTTCGCCGGGGACACGGTGGTGCTGTTCCCGAGCTCGTTCGAGGCGGCCGCGACCGCGATGTACTGGGGCGCCCGGCGCCGGATCGGCTTCGCCGGCGACGGTCGGCGCTGGCTCCTCACCGATGCGCCGCCTCTCCCGGAGCCGCGACTTCATCAAGTGGACGAATACCTGCGTCTGGTCGGCGTGCTCGGAGCGGCCGCGTCGGCGCGCGAGCCGCGCCTGACGCCGCCCGAGCCGTACGGCGACGCGCGCCAGCGGGCGCGTGACCTCCTGCTCCACAGCGGCGCGCCGGAGGGAAAGCCGATGGTCGGTGTTCACCTCGGCGCGGCCTTCGGCCCGGCCAAGGTCTGGGTCCGCGAGCGGATCGTCGAGTTCTGCCGGCTCGGGCCTTTGCTGGGCGTGATCCCCGTGCTTCTCGGCGCGCCTTCCGATGAGCCGGCGGCCGCGGCGGTGGTGCAAGAGACTTCGACGGTGAGCCTCGTCGGGCGAGACAGTCCGGATCTCCTCCTCGCGGTGCTCGCGGAGATGGCCGTGCTGGTCTCGGGTGACACCGGCGTCGCGCACCTGGCTGCCGCGCTCGGCACACCGGTCGTTACGCTGTTCGGGCCGACCGATCCGGCGTTGAGCGCGCCGCTCGGTCGAGTGGCCGTCGTGCGCCACGCCGTGCCGTGCGCGCCGTGCTTCTACCGCGCGTGTCCGATCGATCATCCCTGCATGCGCGGGATCTCGGCTGCCGAGGTGGGCGAGCGCGTCGCGGCGCTCCTGGCGGAAGCCTCGTGCCGTCGCTGACGATCCTTCATCTGGCCGCGAACCGCTGGTGGACCGGCAGCGCCGATCCGATCATCCACCTCGTCTCCGGTCTTCGCGCGCGCGGCCACCGCGTCATGCTTGGGGTCATCCCCGGAGACCGGTTCGAGGGCAAGGCCAAGCAGGCGGGGCTCGAGCTGGTCGAGGGGCTCCACATGGACGCGCGCCGCGGACCGCGCGCGCTCGCGAGCGACGTGCTGAAGCTTCGGGCGCTCATTCGCGACGAGAGTGTCGACGTCGTGCACACGCATCACTCGCACGATCATTGGCTCGCGGTGCTCACGCGGCCCAAGCGGGTGCAGGGGGGCCGGCCGCCCGTCGTGCGGACCTTCCACAATCTGCGATCAGTCAGACGCGACCGGCTCGGCTCGACTCTCTATCGCCGCACCGCCGCGGTGTTCGCGGTGTCCCGGGTGATCGAGTCGCGGTGCCGCGAGGTCGGCATTCCGGCTGAGCGGATCTTCTGGATTCCGGGCGCGGTCGACCTGACGCGGTTCACCGCGAACGCGGATGGGACGCCGATCCGCGAGGAGTTCAAGCTCGGCGATGCGCCGGTCGTCGCGTCGGTCGCGCGGCTGGCGACCAATCGCGGCCACGAGCTCTTGCTTTCGGGCTTCCGCCTCCTGGTCGGCACGATGCCGCGCGCGCGTCTGCTCCTGGTCGGAAAAGGGGAGACGCGCACGCGACTCGAGCAGATGGTGGCCGAGCTCGGGCTCGGCGGTCACGTGATCTTCACGGGCTATCGGGACGCCGACCTCCCGTCGGTGCTCGCCGCCGCCGACTGTTTCGCCCTCATGGCCGCGGGCTCGGACGAGTCGTGCCGCGCGGCGCTCGAGGCGATGGCGGCCGCGCGGCCCGTCATCGCCCGCCGCGTCGGCTCGCTGCCGGAGACGGTGGTGCACGGCGAGACCGGACTCCTGATCGACGACGATCGACCGGAGAGCATCGCGCGCGCGCTCGAGACGATCCTGGGCGATCAGGCGCGCGGCCGCGCGATGGGCCACGCCGGACGGGTCAGCGCGGAAGAACGGTTCAGCGCCGAGCGTTCGGTCGAGACGGTCGAGCGCGTCTACCAGGGCATCTGGTGAAAATCCTCCAGCTGATGTCCTGCCGCGGATGGTCGTCCGACGCCTACTGGGCGACCCGGATGACGCGCGAGCTCGCGCGGCGCGGCCACCAGGTCACCCTCGGCTGCCGGGCGGGGACGGAGGCGCGGGTGATCGATCGCGCCCGGCGCGAGGGCGTCGAGCGGTTGACCACGCTATCGCTGGCGGGGGGAGCTCGCCCCGTGTCCGACGGCCGCGATCTTCGCCGCTTGCGCGCGCTGATGCCGGGCGTCGACGTCGTGCACGTCCATCGCGGCAAGGAGCACTGGCTGGCCGCGGTGGCGAATCGTCTGATCGCCACGCCGCGACCCATCGTCAGGACGCGCCACATCGCGCAGGCCGTCAGACCCCACGCCGCGAACCGCTGGCTCTACCGGCGCGGTACGGCGTTCGTCGTGACGGTGACCGACGCCATCCGGCGTCAGTACGTCGCGGCAGGCCTCGTCGATCCGGACCACGTCGCCGCGCTGCCGGGCGGCGCCGACACCGAGCGCTACCATCCGCGGCCGCGCGATCTCGAGACCTACGCGCGCCTCGGGGGCCACCCGGATCGTCCGCTGATCGGGATGATCGGCGGCCTGCGAATCATGAAGGGCCACGAGATCGTCATCGAGGCCGCCGCGCGACTGGCCGGTCGCGGTGCGCGGCCCGACTTCGTCTTCATCGGGCGGGGGCCCATGGAACGCGCCGTACGAGACGCGATCGAGCGCGCCGGTCTCGGGTCCCGGTTCACGTTCGCCGGCTTCGTGGACGACCTGCCGGCCGCGCTCGCCGCGCTCGACGTCGTGCTCTACACTCCGCTCGACTCGGATGGGATGTCACGCGTGATCTTCGAGTACCTGGCGGCGGGGAGGCCGCTGATCGCCGCGCGGGTCGGCGTCGTGCCCGAGGTGCTGACCGATGGCGAGCACGCGGCGCTCGTCCCGGCCGGGGACGCCCAGGCGCTCGCCGAGGCCCTGGAGCGGCTCGTGGGCGATCCGGCGACGGCGTCGCGGCTGGGCGAGGGGGGACGCCGGCTCGTCGAAGCGCGCTACTCGGGCGCCCGCGTCGCGGCTGCGCTCGAAGAGCGCTACGCGAGCCTCGTGACCGCCGGGGCCGCGTGAAGGTCTCCGTCCTTGCCGCCGACCTGTCGGACAACGCGACAGGCCGCGCGGATCTGCTCGCCCGTCTTCTGTCGGCGCGCTACGAGGTCGAGGTGATCGGGCCTTGCTTCGGCGCCGAGGTCTGGATGCCCGCGCGGGACGGCGCGATCGCGCAGCGCAGCGTGGCGGTCGGTCGCTATCCCGGGTTCGCGCGGCGCATTCCCGCCCTGCTCGACCTCGTTGACGGCGATGTTCTCGTCGCGTCCAAGCCGCGCCCGACGAGCTTCGGCCTGGGGCTCCTGGCCCGAGCCAGGCGCCGGAGACCTCTGGTGCTCGACATCGACGACTGGGAGGTCGGCTTCTTCTCGCGCTCTGGCGTGTGGGGGCGCGTCGGTCGCGCCCTCAACTTCGCCAATCCGAATGGGCTGCCGTGGACCTGGCTGGCCGAGCAGCTCGTCTCTCGCGCCGACGCGATCACGGTGGCTTCGCGGTTCCTCGAGCGCCGGTTCGGTGGAACGCTCCTGCCGCACGTGCGCGATACGGACGCCTGGGATCCAAGCCGGTACGATCGCGCCGCCGCGCGCGCGCGCCTCGCCGTGGGCGACCGCAAGGTCGTCATGTTTCTCGGGACGCCGCGGAGCCACAAGGGCGTCGACGACCTGGTCGAAGCGGTCCGCGCGCTCGGGCCCGGTGTCGTGCTCGCGCTCGTCGGCGTGGATCCGGCGCGGAGCGGAGCACCGCGGTGGTCCGCGCCCTCGCACGTGCGGGTGATCGGCGAGATCCCGTTCGACGACGTGCCGCGCTATCTCGTCGCCGCCGACGTCGTCGCCGTGCCCCAGCGCGCCACGAGCGACACCGTCGGGCAGGTGCCGGCAAAGCTCTTCGACGCCATGGCGCTCGGGCGTCCGATCGTCTCGACGTCGGTCTCGATGATTCCCGAGATCCTCGAGGGCTGCGGCGTCGTGGTCGCGCCCGGCGACGTGTTCGCGCTCGCCGGGGCGATCAAGCGCCTGCTCGACAGCCCGGACGAAGCGTCGGCCCTCGGACGGCGCGCACGTGAGCGCTGCGAGGCCCGCTACAGCTTCCGCGTCGCCCGCGCGATCCTCTTTCCGCTGATTGAGAACCTGGCAAGACGCCAATGCCTCCCATAAAGCTCTTGATCATCGCGCGCCCGTTCGTCTTTCACGGCGGTGTCGAGCGAGCGACGGCGGGCCTGGTCGGTGCGCTCGTCGACCACGGGTACGACGTGCACCTGCTGAGCCCTCGCGGCCAGGCGCCGATGCGAGGGGTGACCCTCCACCCCTTGTCCCTGCCGCCGCTGCCATCGGCGGCGCGAGTTCTGGCGCTCGCCGTGAGCGCGCGGCGGGCGGTCGCGGGCGGGGGCTGGGATGTGGTCCAGAGCCACGAGCGGACCCTCTGTCAGCACGTGTACCGCGCGGGCGAAGGGTGTCATCGAGCCTATCTCGCGAGCGAAGCGAGGCCGCGCGCACGCGGCCTCTACCACCGGATCGTCCTGGCGCTCGAGCGGCGGGTCTTTGCGCGCACGCCGCGCATCGTCGCGATCGCCGAGGCGGGGCGGCGCGAGATCGCGGCGCTCTACGGTGTGGCGGCGAGCCGCCTGTCCGTGGTCTACAACGGCGTCGACCTCGAGCGCTTCCATCCGAACAATCGCGCACGATACCGAGGGCCCGTGCGGAGCGCGGCCGCAATTCCGGCGGGCGCCTTCACCGTGCTCTTCGTGGGCAGCGGCTTCGCGCGCAAGGGACTCGCGACCGCCATCGAGGGGTTCGCGGCGTTCTCCGATCGGGGCAGCCGACTCGTCGTCCTCGGCAAGGGCGACGCGCGCGACTATCAGGTTCTCGCCTCGCGGCTCGGGGTCGGCGAGCGCGTCGTCTGGCTCGGGGCGCGCGACGATCCCGAACGCTGGTACGCCGCGGCTGACATCGTCGTGCTACCGAGCCGGTACGAGCCGTTCGGCAACGTCCACCTCGAGGCGCTCGCGGCGGGACTGCCGGTCGTGGCGAGCGCCCGCGCCGGCGGAGCCGAGGTGATCATCGATGGAATCACCGGATCGGTCGTGAGTCCGACCGACGCGCGCGCGCTCACGTCGGCGCTCGAACGATTTCGCGAGCGACCGGTCGGTGACGTCACGGAGGCGGCGCGACGCTCGGCCGAACCCTACACGTATGCAAACCAGGTCGCGGGGTTTTCGCAAATCTACGGGGGTGTTACGCGTGCAAGATGCGATTTTCCTTGAGGAATCCGGACCAAAAGCTTAGACTTCTGCACGTGGCTCCCAGGCCCGCGGTCTTCATGGATCGTGACGGGACGCTCACCGAGGAAGTGGGGTACGTCAACCACCCCAGCCGACTTCGGATCCTGCCGCGGTCGGCGGCGGCCGTCCGTCGTCTCAACGCAGCCGGCATCGCCGTCGTCGTCGTCACGAATCAGGCGGGGATCGCGCGCGGGTACTTCTCGCCCGAGGTGCTCGCCGCCGTGAACGCCGCGTTGGTGTCCCAGCTCAAGGACGAGGGCGCGTACCTGGACGGCGTCTACGTGTGCCCGCACCATCCGACCGAGGGCGAGCCGCTCTATCGAATGGTGTGTGAGTGCCGAAAGCCCAAGCCCGGCCTCTTGCTTCGCGCCGCCGCCGATCTCGGACTCGACCTCGGCCGCTCGACGCTCGTCGGCGACAAGGGCTCCGATCTCGTCGCCGCCCGCGCGGTCGGCGCCCGCGCGGTCCTCGTGCTGACGGGCTATGGGCTCGGCGAGTGGGAGTACAGGCGCAGCGTGTTGCCGGTGCAACCGGACCACGTGGCCGACGATCTGTTCGGCGCGGCCGAGTGGGCGATCGAGGGGCTCTCGCGGTGACCGAAGCCGTGAAGGCTATGCGCTCCACCATCGAGGGCTTCCCCGCGCGGAACGTGGTCGTCGTCGGCGATCTGATCCTCGACGAGTATCTCTTCGGCAAGCCGGCCCGGATCTCGCGGGAAGCCCCGGTCCTCATCCTGCGTTTCGCCGAGCGCCAGGTGTTCCTGGGCGGCGCGGCGAATGCCGCGCACAATGCTCACGCGCTCGGCGCCCGGGTCATCCCGATCGGCGCCATCGGGCCGGACGACGCCGGCGAAGAGCTCGTGGCGCTCTTTGGCTCGGCCGGCATCTCGACGGACGGGATCGTGACCGAGCGCGGCCGCACCACTCCGGTGAAGACGCGCATCATGGCGGGCGGCTACCAGGCGACGCGCCAGCAGGTGGTGCGCCTGGATCGCGAGCCGGCCGGGGAGCCGCAGCCCACGACCGAGGACGCGCTGCTGGAGCGGCTCACCGCGCTCGGCCCGCGCGCCGCCGCGATCGTGATCTCCGACTACGGATACGGCACCGTCACGCCGCGGATCTTCGAGCACGTCAAGACAATCGCGCGCCGGGTGAACGCGGTCGTCAGCGTGGACAGCCGCTACCAGATGCCTCGATTCACCGGCGTCACGGCCGCCACGCCCAACGAGGCCGAGCTCGAGCAGCTCGCCGGCGTGCCCGCCGACGACGAGCGAGCGGTCGAGAAGGCCGGACGCCAGGTGCTCGAGCGGCTCGACGCGCGGCTGCTCCTCGTCACACGCGGCAGTCGGGGCATGGCCTTGCTCGAGCGCGACGGGGCGACCACCTTCATTCCGATCCACGGCACCGACGAGATCGCCGACGTCACCGGGGCGGGCGACACGGTGATCAGCACGTTCACCCTGGCCCTGGCGAGTGGTGCGACCCCGCTCCAGGCGGCGACCCTGGCCAACGTCGCGGGCGGTATCGTCGTCATGAAGCGCGGCACCGCGACCGTCGCGCCGTCGGAGCTCCGGCAGGCGATCTCGCTGCATGACTCTTGACGAGGCCGTCGCGCTGGCCGATCGGCTCCGGGCCGAGCGAAAGCGCATCGTGCTGGCCAACGGCTGCTTCGATCTGCTGCACGTGGGCCACGTCCGCTATCTGCGCGCCGCCCGCGGGCTCGGCGACGTCCTCTTCGTGGGGATCAACTCGGACGCGGCGGTGGCGCGGCTCAAGGGCCAGGGCCGGCCGCTCATGCCGGCCGCTGAGCGCGCCGAGATCTTGATGTCGCTCCGCGAGGTCGACCACGTCGTCGTGTTCGAGGAGGACACCGCCGACCGACTGATCGCGTCCCTGCGACCCGACGTGCACGCGAAGGGCACGGACTACCGTCCCGGCACGGTGCCCGAGGAAGCGACGGTGCGGTCGATCGGCGGGCGGGTCGCATTCGTCGGCGACCCCAAGGACCACTCGACGCGCGACCTGATCGGGCAGATCGTCGAGCGGTTTCGATGAACATCGCGCTCGTCAAGCTCTCCTCGATCGGCGATGTCGTGCACGCGCTGCCGGTCGCCGCGGCGCTGCACGCCGCGCTGCCGCAGGCCCGTCTGGCGTGGATCGTCGAGCGCCGTGAGGCCGCCGTGCTGCGCGGCCACCCCTCGCTGAGCGAGATCGTGCCCGTCGATACCCGCGGCTGGCGGCGCGCCCGCACGCCGCTCGCCGTCGCCGAGACGACCGGCGCCCTGGTGGCCCTGGGCCGCCACCTTCGCGCGTCTCGCTTCGACGTGGCGATCGACCTGCAGGGGCTGGTCAAGAGCGGCGTGATCACGGCCGCCACGGGGGCGCCACTCCGGATCGGCTTCAGCGCGGCGCACTGTCGAGAGGGCCTGAACGCGCTGTTCACGAACCAGCGCGTCGCGCCGCCGCCGGTGGCGCGGCACGTCGTCGACCGTTATCTCTCGCTCGTCGAGCCGCTCGGCGCTCGCGCCCGCGCGGTCGAGTTCGCGCTGCCGACCGACGAGGCGGCGGACACGCGCATCGGCGAGTTTCTGATGCGGGTCGGCCTCAAGCCGCGCGACCGTCTCGTCGTGCTCAATCCAGGCGCCGGCCGACCCGACAAGCGGTGGCCGATCGAGTGCTTCCGGAGCCTCGCGCGGCGGCTGGCCGACGAGGCGGGCGCCTCGGTCCTCGTCATCTGGGGACCGAACGAGCTCACGGATGCGCGCACGATCGTCGGGACCGAGACGCCGGGCCACGCGATCCTTGCACCGCCGACGAACCTCGACGAGCTTCTGGCCGTGCTCCGGCGCGCGAGCGTGGTCGTCGCCGCGGACACGGGGCCGCTGCACCTGGCGGCGGCGCTCGGCACGCCGTGCCTCGGGCTCTACGGTCCGACGACGGCGGAGCGCAACGGGCCCTACGGGCATGGGCATCGATCGCTCCAGAGCCCGGACCACACGATGGCATCGCTCGGCATCGATCCCGTGTTTCGCGTGGTCGCCGAGCTTCTCGACGGCCCCGCCACCGATCAGGCGAGCCCGGAGAGCGCGCGGTGACCCGCCGGCGGCTCTCGGTGGTCGTGGTCACCTTGAACGAGGAGGAGCGTCTTCGCGCGTGTCTGGAGAGCGTGGCCTGGGCCGACGAGGTCGTCGTCGTCGACGCTCTGTCGCACGACAAGACCGTGCAGCTCGCGCGGGAGTTCACGGACCGCGTGATCGTGCGACCCTGGCCCGGCTTCGCCGCGCAGAAGAATTTCGCCGTCGCGGAAGCGGGCGGCGACTGGATCCTGTCGCTCGACGCCGACGAGCAGGTATCGCCCGAGCTTCGCGAAGAGATCCTTCGTGTGCTGGCCGACGATGGGCCGGACGATGGCTATCGAGTGCCGCGTCGCAACCTCTTCGGGGGGCGGTGGGTCCGGCACGGCGGCCTCTGGCCCGACTGGCAGCTGCGGCTCTTCCGGCGCGGCCGCGGGCGATTCGTCGAGCGCGCGGTCCACGAGTCGGTCGAGGTGGCCGGCCGGGTCGGCCGCTGTCGCGGACCGCTCGTGCATCGGAGCTACCGCGACGTCGCCGATTTCCTCGCACGCGCCGACCGCTACTCGACCCTGGCGGCCGACGAGTGGGTGCAGAGCGGCCGGCGAGTCCGCGCGAGCGACTTCGTGCTCCGGCCGGCGGGCCGCTTCCTGTCCATGTATATCCTCAAGCTGGGGTGCCTGGACGGCGTGCGAGGCCTTCTGCTGGCGTGCCTGTACGCGTACTATGTGTTCATCCGCTCCGTGAAGGCGTGGGAGCACCAGGGAGAATCGAGACGGTGACGTCGAAAGAGCGCGTGCTGTCGGGAATGCGGCCGAGCGGCAGGGTGCACCTGGGCAACTATCTCGGTGCGCTGGCCAACTGGGTCAAGCTCCAGGACACGCTCGACTGTTTTTACTTCGTCGCCGACTGGCACGCGCTGACGGACGATCTGGACACGTCGGACGTCGCCGCCAACGCGGTCGAGATGGTGGCCGACTGGCTCGGCGCCGGGCTCGATCCCGAGCGCTCGACGCTCTTCATCCAGTCGCTCGTGCCCGAGCACGCGGAATTGCACCTGCTGTTCTCGATGACCACGCCGGTCGCCTGGCTCGAGCGCGTGCCGACCTACCGCGAGCGGATCGAGCAGCAGCACCTCGAGTCGCCCTCGTACGGGCTCCTCGGCTATCCGCTGCTGCAGTCGGCTGACATCCTGATGTACAAGCCCCGGTGGGTCCCGGTCGGCATCGATCAGGCGCCCCACGTCGAGCTGACGCGCGAGGTGGCGCGGCGGTTCAACCACACGTTCGGCGAGCTGTTTCCCGAGCCGGAGGTGAAGCTGACGGAGATCCCGAAGGTGCCGGGGACCGATGGGCGCAAGATGTCGAAGTCGTACAACAACACGATCGATCTCGCCGACACTGCCGAGGCGATCATCAAGAAGGTCCGGCCGATGGTGACGGATCCGGCGCGCAAGCGGCGGACCGACCCGGGCAACCCGGACATCTGTCCGGTGTTCGACCTGCACAAGATCTTCACGCCGACGGTGGATCGCGAGGCGTGCGCCACCGGCTGCCGCACGGCAGGGATCGGCTGTCTCGATTGCAAGGACGTGCTGCTCAAGCACATGCTGCCGCCTCTGACGGCGATCCGCGAGCGGCGGCAGAAGTTCGCGGAGAAGCCGGCCGCGATCGTCGAGATCTTGCACGAAGGATCGCGGCGTGCGCGCAAGGTCGCCCAGGCGACGATGCAAGGCGTCCGCGCCGCGGTCCGCCTGACTCCATGAGCGACGAAGTCAGCATCGCCGACGCGGGGCGCGACCTCACCCTTCGCGTCGGGGGCTTCGAGGGGCCCTTCGATCTGCTCCTGCATCTCTGCCGGACGAGCGAGATCGACCTGGCCGCGCTGCCGGTGCGCGCGATCACCGACCAGTACCTGGCCCATCTCGAGGCGATGGAATTCCGCGACCTCGAGGCGGCGGGCGCCTACCTCGTAATGGCCGCCACGTTGATCTACCTCAAGTCCAAGCTCCTGGTCCCGCCGGACGAGACGCAGGAGGAGCAGCTCGACGAGGATGGCCTGGCCCTGCGGCTCGAGCTCGAGGCGCGACTGCGCGAATACGCGCGCGTGAAGACGCTCGGCGAGTGGCTGTCGGCGCGCGAGGCCGCGCAGGGGCTGATCTGGGGCCGCCCGAGCAGCACCCTGCCGCCGCCCGAAGAGGTGCCGCTCGAGGATCTCAGCGTGCACCTGCTCGAGCGCACCTTGCGGCGCCTGATCGAAGAGCAAGCTCGACAGCGGCCGCGGCAGATCGAGCCGAACCCGCCGTCGGTGCTCGAGCGGATGACGATGATCCTCTCGGTGCTCCGCGACACCTGGTCCTTGCTCTTCTCGTCCCTGACCGCAGGCGATCGCCGCCGCTCCGAAATCGTGGTGTCGCTCCTGGCGGTGCTCGAGCTGGTCCGCCTGGGGCGCATCAAGACGCAGCAGACCGAGCTCTTCGGGGAGATCGTCATCGAACGCCAGACCACGGTACCGAATGGGGAGCCAACCCGTGCCGACTCCAACTGACGTCGTCGAAGCGCTGCTGTTCGCGTCCGATACGCCGCTGGAAGCCGAGCGCATCAGCGAGGTGCTCGATCTGGGCGACGTCGGCGAGGCGCGCCGGCTGATCGACGAGCTCCGCGCGCGCTATGAGGCGTCGAGCCAGGGGCTCCAGATCGTCGAGGTGGGCGGCGGTTATCGCATGGTCACCCGTCCCGAGGTCGCGCCCTGGCTCGTCCGATTGGCGCGCGCTCGAACGCGAACCCGCCTCTCGCGGCCCGCGCTCGAGGCGCTCGCGATCATCGCGTACAAGCAGCCCGTGTCGCGGCCCGAGATCGATGCGGTCCGCGGCGTGAATTCCGAGGGCGTGCTCGACAACCTGCTCGAGCGGCGGCTCGTGCGGATCGCCGGCCGGAAGGAAGCGCCCGGTCGGCCCTATCTCTTCGAGACGACGCGCGAGTTCCTGGTCGCGTTCGGCTTGCGGGACGTGGGCGACCTACCGAAGGTCGAAGGCGAGCTCGTCGTCCCGGAGCTGGCGGCGGTCGCCGAGCATGGCGAAGCTGAGACTCAACAAGATCCTGGCCCAGGCGGGGCTGACCTCTCGACGGGGAGGTGACCGCCTGATCGTTGACGGCCACGTCGCCGTCAACGGCGTCGTCACTCGTAGTCCCGCCACCCTGGCTGATCCCGAGCTGGACGTCATTACCCTCGACGATCGCGTCTTGCCGCCGGCCGAGGCGAAGCGGTATGTGCTCCTCAACAAGCCCCGCGGCTACGTCACCACGCTCAGCGATCCGCAGGGGCGCCCGGTGGTGGCCGATCTCGTGGAGCAGGACGTGCGCCTCTACCCGGTCGGGCGGCTCGACTGGGACGTCGAGGGCGCGCTGCTCCTCACCAATGATGGCCCGCTCACCCACCGGCTCCTCCATCCTCGCTATGCGCTGCCCCGGGTCTACGAGGCGCTGGTCGAGGGAAGCGTCCCGCGCGGCGATCTCGACCGGTGGCGTCGCGGCGTCGTCCTGGACGATGGCCCCGCCCGGCCGCTGGACGTGGAGCTCGAGCGCACCGGCCCGCGTGAGAGCCGCTTGCGGCTCACGTTCGCCGAGGGGCGCAAGCACGAAGTCAAGCGCTTCTGCGAGGCTCTCGGCCACCGGGTGACCGCACTACGGCGGATCGCGTTCGGGCCGGTGGCCCTCGGCGCGCTCGGACCGGGCCAATCGCGACCCCTGACGGCCCGCGAGGTGGGCGCGCTGCGCGCCGCGGTCGCGGCGCCGCCGGGACAGCCTCGAACGTGACTTGCTCTTGCCAGGGGTGCGGCCTATAATCCGCGATATCCCGAGAGCCAGGCAGCAGTGGGAGTTCCTATGAACCTGGACGATTGGCGTTCCAGGATCAACGACCTCGACAACCGAATCCTCCAACTCCTCAACCAACGCGCCGAGGCCGTCCTCCAGATCGGAGACCTCAAACGAAGGCAGGATGCGCCGGTCTATGCCCCGGACCGTGAGGCGGAGATTCTCCAGCGCCTCGGCGAATCGAACGGGGGGCCTCTGGGGCGTGACGCGATCGTCGCCATCTGGCGCGAGATCCTCTCGGCGCATCGCGCCCTCGAATCCGCGCTGACGGTCTCCTACTTCGGACCGCAGGCCACCTTTACGCATCAGGCCGCCCTCAGGCACTTCGGCTCGTCTGCGAAGTACCATCCCGCCAAGACGATCGTCGACGTGTTCGACGACGTCGAGCGGGGGCGTGCTCACTTTGGCGTCGTGCCGGTGGAGAACAACACCGAGGGCGCGGTCAACGTGACGCTCGACCGGCTGATCGACTCGGACGCGCTGATCTCCGGCGAGGTGCGGCTCGAGATCACCCAGAACCTTCTCTCCCGCGCCACCGGGCTCGACGGGATCAAGCGCGTGCTGTCGCACCCGCAGGGCCTCGCGCAATGCCGCCGATGGCTCGGCCAGCACTTGCCGGACATCCCGACCGAGCAGTCGCTCTCCACCGCAGCCGCCGCCGAGACCGCCGCCTCCGACGTGACCGTTGCCGCGATCGCCTCGGACCTGGCCGGCGAGCTCTACGGCGTCCCGATCCTCCGGGCCGGCATCGAGGACAATCCGCACAACTCGACGCGCTTTCTGATCGTCGGCCGCCACCCGAGCGGGCCGACGGGCCACGACAAGACCTCGCTCCTCTTCGCGATGCGCAACGAGCCCGGCACGCTCTACCGGATCCTCGAGCCGCTGGCGCGCCTGGGGATCAACCTCACGAAGATCGAATCGCGGCCGGCCAAGCAGCGCCCCTGGGAGTACGTGATCTTCGTGGACGTCGAGGGCCATCGCGACACACCTCCGGTCTCGTCGGTGCTTCGCGAGATCGGCGAGCGGACCCTGTTCTTGAAGGTCCTCGGATCGTACCCGGCCCTCTAAAGGAGAGCGCATGCCAACCCAGTGGGAGTCGCTAGCGAACGAGCACATCCTGGGCATCGCTCCCTACGAGCCCGGCAAGCCGATCGAGGAGCTCGAGCGCGAGCTCATGATCCACAATCCGATCAAGCTCGCGTCGAACGAAAACCCGCTGCCGCCGTCCGACCGGGTGCAGAAGGCGATCATCGGGGCGCTCTCCTCCCTCGATCGCTATCCCGACGGCAGCGCCTACTATCTCCGGCAGGCGCTGGCCAAGAAGCACGGCGTGATGCCCGACCAGGTCGTGCTCGGCAACGGCTCGAACGAGCTCATCGAGCTCCTGGTCCGCACGTTCCTGCGCCCCGGCGACGAGGCGGTCGTGCCGCATCCGTCGTTCGTCGTCTACCCGATGATCGTCCAGGCCGCTGGCGGCGTGCGCGTGATGGTGATGCTGAAGGACTTCCGCCTGGACCTCGACGCGATGGCGCGGGCGATCACGCCGCTGACGAAGATCGTCTTCGTGGCGAACCCGAACAACCCGACCGCTACCATCGTCACCAAGGACGAAGTCGAGCACTTCATGGCGCGGGTGCCGGAGCGCACGATCGTCGTGTTCGACGAGGCGTACATCGAGTTCGCGATGGGCCCGGACTTCCCGGATATGATCGGGGCCGTCAAGCAGGGACGGAAGGTCGTCGTCCTCCGCACGTTCTCGAAGGCCACGAGCCTCGCCGGGCTGCGCGTCGGCTACGGGGTCGCGGATGCGGACGCGATCGCGCTCATGAACCGGATCCGGCAGCCGTTCAACGTGAACTCGCTCGCCCAGGCCGCGGCCCTCGCCGCCCTCGACGACGACGCGCACGTCCTCGAGTGCGTCCGGATGATCGAGGCCGGCCGCCACTTCCTCTACGACGAGTTCAAGAGCATCGGGCTCCAGTACGTGCCCTCGCGCGCCAACTTCATCCTGGTCGACGTCGGCCGCAGCGCCGCCGACATCTACCAGAAGCTCCTCCACAAAGGCGTGATCGTGCGGCCGATGACCCCCTTCGGGCTCGAGACCGCGCTGCGGATCACCGTCGGGACGCCGGAAGAGAACCGGAAGCTCGTGAAGGCGCTCCGCGCCGTCCTGGGGAAGACGCCCGCGTGATCCGCCAGCTCGCGATCGTCGGCATCGGCCTGCTCGGCGGCTCCGTGGCGAAGGGGGCGCGGGCGGGCGGGCTCGCCCGCCGCATCATCGGCGTCGGGCGCGCGTCCGAGCGGCTGCGTCCGGCCCTGGACGACGGGACGCTCGACGCCGCGGTCACCGACCTCGACGCGGCAGTGCGCGAGGCCGATTTCATCGTGCTGGCCGCGCCCGTCCTGGCGATCGAAGGGCTCCTCGAGCGCGTGTGGCGCGCGGCGCCCGACGGGGCGCTCATCACCGACGTCGGCTCGACCAAGCGCAACATCGTCCGCGCCGCCGACCGCCTGGCCGCGAGGCGCCCGCTCGCCTTCGTGGGCAGCCACCCGCTCGCCGGCTCGGAGCAGGCCGGATACCGAGTCGCGCGCGCCGATCTCTTCCGGAGCGCGACGGTTGTCGTGACCCCGACCGAGGCAACCGAGCTCGCGGCGCTCAAGAAGACGACGGAGTTCTGGGAGGCCCTGGGCGCGCGTGTGACCTCGCTGGATCCCGAGACGCACGACAGGACGGTCGCGGCGATCAGCCATCTGCCGCACCTGATCGCGTGTGCGCTGGTCGACGGCGCCGGCCGGGTCGAGCCCGCGGCGCTCGAGCTGGCCGCACGCGGGTTCCGGGACACGACGCGCATCGCGGCGGGCGACCCGGACATGTGGACAGAGATCTTCCTGGCGAATCGCGACGCGCTGTCAGCGAGCGTCGAGGCGTTTCGCGAGGCGCTCGCCGATCTGCAGCGGGTGATCGACGCCGGCGGGGTCGACGCCCTGCGCGCGGAGCTGGCCCGGATCAAGGCGACGCGGGAGCAGCTCCGCTGATACGGCGAAAGCATCCCGTGATCACGATCGACGGCCCGGCCGGGGCGGGCAAGAGCACCGCGGCTCGAGTGCTGGCCGAGCGGCTCGGCTACACGCTGATCCCGACCGGCGCGATGTACCGCGCCCTGGCGCTGAGCGTGATGCGGTCCGGCGTGCCCGTGCGCGAGAGCGCCGAGCTCCTCGCGCATCTGGCGCCGCTATCGATCGCGGTCAAGGCCGGTCGCGTCTCTCTCGACGGCGAGGACGTGACCGAGGCCATCCGGAGCCGAGAGGTCGCGCAGGTCACGTCGAACGTGACGACGTTGGCCGCGGTGCGCGCCAAGGTCACCCCGCTGCAGCGCCAGCTGGCCGCCAAGGGCGGCGTGGTCCTCGAGGGCCGCGACACCGGCACGGTCGTCTGCCCGCACGCCGAGGTGAAGTTCTACCTCACGGCCTCACTCGAGGCGCGCGCGCGGCGACGCCAGGCGGAGCTGGCCGCGGCGGGGACGCCGGTCGCGCTGGCCGAGATCACGAGCGAGCTCGCGGCGCGGGACCGACAAGACGAGACGCGCGAGCTGTCGCCGCTGCGCCGGCCTCCCGGCGCGATCGAGCTCGACACCTCCGATCTCACCGTGGATCAGGTCGTCGAGCGTCTCTTGGTGGCGATCGAGCATCATAAAAATGCACCGGGCCCGGCAGCTCGCTGGAGCTGGTTCTACGCCGCCATGAAGATCCCGGCGGTCGCGCTGATGCGCCTCCTGTTCCGGGTCGAGGCGATCGGGCGCGAGCACATTCCCGAGCACGGGCCTGTGCTCCTGGTAGCGAACCATTCGAGCGTGCTCGACCCCCCGCTGATCGGCGGAGTGTCGGACCGGCAGCTGACGTATCTGGCCAAGGCCGAGCTCTTCGAGATCCCGCTGTTCGGCGCGCTGATCCATGGCCTCAAGGCGCGGCCGACAAGGCGCGAAGGGGCCGATCCAGGCGCCCTGCGGACGGCCAGGCGCGTGCTCGAGGAACGCGGCGCGCTCCTCGTGTTTCCCGAGGGCACACGCGGAGACGAGGGCGACATCCGGCCCGCCAAGCCCGGCGCCGGCTTGCTGGCCGTATCCAGCGGCGCGACCGTGGTGCCGGTGTATGTGCGCGGCTCGGGCCGCGCGTGGCCAAGAGGGCGCCGCTTGCCGCGCCCCGCGAAGGTGACGGTGACGTTCGGAAAACCGCTCCGGTTCGAGGCCGAGCGGGGCGCCGATCGGAAGGCCCAGTACGAGATCGCGAGCCGCGAGATGATGGACGCCATTTCGCGCCTCCGGGACGGTATGATTGCCGGCACCGCCCAGGGCCGGCCGGAGTCGGTTCGGGTGGTGGGTCGCTCGGGCAAATAAAATGACTGGAGGAACGGGCGGTATGAAGAAGGACGAACCACGGCAGCATCTCGGCGGACCGCGTGGGGAGGGCGGTGACGGGGCCGAGGAACGCATGGAGGATTGGTACGAGGCCGGCGTGACCGAGTTCGAGGAAGGCGAGGTGGTCCGCGGCCGCGTGGTCCACATCGGCTCGAGCGAGGTCCTCGTCGACGTCGGCTACAAGAGCGAAGGGGCGATCCCGATCGAGGAGTTCCACCGCCACGGCAGTCTGCCGAAGGTGGGCGAGGAGATCGAGGTCTACCTCGAGGCCAAGGAAGACTCCGAAGGCCTCATCGTTCTCTCGAAGGACAAGGCCGACAAGATCAAGGTCTGGGACTCGATCACCCAGGCTTACGAAAAGGGCGCGCCGGTCGAGGGCCGCGTGGTCGAGGTCGTCAAGGGCGGCCTTGCCGTCGACGTCGGCGTCAAGGCGTTCCTGCCGGGCTCCCAGGTGGATCTCCGGCCCGTGAAGAACCTGGCGACCATGGTCGGCCAGACGATCCGCTCCAAGGTGATCAAGCTCAACCGGCGCCGCGGCAACGTCGTGCTCTCGCGCCGGTCGGTGCTGGAGGAGGAGCGCGAGGAGAAGAAGAAGCACACGCTCCAGGTCCTTTCAGAAGGCATGGTGCTCACGGGCACCGTCAAGAACATCACCGACTACGGCGCCTTCATCGACCTCGGTGGCATTGATGGTCTTCTCCACGTGACGGACATGAGCTGGGGGCGCGTGGGCCATCCCTCCGAGATCTTCCAGGTCGGCGACCAGGTCGAGGTCGTGGTGCTCCACTTCGACCGTGAGACCGGCCGGGTGTCTCTCGGCTACAAGCAGAAGTCGTCCGATCCCTGGGAGCGCGTCGAGAAGACGTACGCCGCCGGCACGAAGACCAAGGGCAAGGTCGTCAGCCTGACCAACTACGGCGCGTTCATCGAGCTCGAGCCGGGCGTGGAAGGCCTCGTCCACGTCTCCGAGATGTCATGGACCCGTCGCGTGCGCCATCCCTCGAAGCTCGTCAACGTCGGCGACGAGGTGGACGTGATCGTGCTCGACGTCAATCGCGCCGCCAAGCGGATCTCGCTCGGCATGAAGCAGGTCGAGCCCGATCCGTGGGCGACGATCGAGCAGCGCTACAAGCCGGGCGCGCGGATGCTCGGACGCGTGAGGAACCTCACCGACTTCGGCGCGTTCATCGAGCTCGAGCCCGGGGTCGATGGGCTCCTGCACATCTCGGACATGTCCTGGACCCGCAATGTGGGTCACCCCTCGGAGATCCTCAAGAAGGGCCAGGAGATCGAGACGCAGATCCTCAATCTCGATCGCGACAACAAGCGGATCTCGCTCGGGCTCAAGCAGATCCAGCCCGACCCGTGGACCACGGTGGCGCAGCGCTATCCGATGGGCTCGCGGGTGACGGGCAAGATCGTCCGCCTCACCGACTTCGGCGCGTTCGTGGAGCTGGAGGCGGGGGTCGACGGGCTGCTTCACATCTCGCAGATGTCGAATCGTCCGATCGGGCGTCCCGACGAGCTCGTCAGCGTCGGCGACGAGCTGACCTTGCTGGTCATCCGGGTGGACGCCAACGAGCGGCGCATCGGCCTCTCCCTCAAGGAGCTGGCCCACGCCATCGAGCCGCCGAAGGAAATGGAAGGGGAGCGCGGCGCTGGGCGTCGCGGCCAAGCACGGCGCGGCAAGCACCGTGACGACTACGACGACGACGACGAGGAATAGACCGGTTCGCCGGCGCACCGTCGTTCTCGCCGCGCTGGCGATCTACCTCGGAGTCGCCTTCCTCTTCGTCGCCGCCCTGTCGATGGCCGTGGCACCGGCGGGCGGCGGCGGAGCGGTCTTCGGCGCACGGGTCGCCATCGTCGAGCTCGAGGGGACCATCGTCGACGTCGACGACCTGCTCCGCGAGCTGAAAGCGCACCGTGACAACCCCCAGGTCAAGGCCGTGGTGCTCAGAATCAACAGCCCGGGCGGCGTGGTCGGTCCGACCCAGGAGCTGCACGCGGCCGTCATGCGGCTGCGCGAATCCGGCAAGCCCGTGGTCGCGTCGCTCGGCGCCGTCGCGGCCTCCGGCGGCTACTACGTCGCGGTGGCCGCCGACAGGATCTACGCCAACCCGGGTACCCTGACCGGATCGATCGGCGTGATCTTCCAGCTTCCCAACCTGGACGCCCTCATGAAGAAGGTCGGGGTCGACTACGTGGTCGTAAAGGCCGGGCGCTACAAGGACATCGGAAACATCGCGCGTCCGATGAGCCCCGAGGAGCGCCGGATCCTCCAGTCCCTGCTCGACGACGTCCACGCGCAGTTCATCTCGGCGGTCGCCGCTGGTCGAAAGCTCGACCAGGCGCAGGTCGTCGGCTTCGCCGACGGACGCATCGTGTCGGGCGCCCAGGCGAAGGATTTGAAGATGATCGACGCCCTCGGCGGCCTCGAGGAAGCGCTCGACGGCGCGGCGATGCTCGCCGGCCTCGCACGGCCTCCGAAGGTCATCGGACCTCGTCGCAAACTGTCGATCATGGATCTCCTGCGCAATCAGCTCGACCTCCGAGGCTGGACAGGCGTCTCGCCGCTGTCGCTCATGAAGACCCCGCTCTACCTGATGGATTGAGAGTCACGATTCCCCCCGAACGCTCAAGCGATATCCGAAACATCATGGCTCAACACCTCGTTGAATCGACTGAATTCGTAGTCGAAAGACTTTCGACCCCGATTCCGGACGGCTGCCAACACAGCGTGGCTGCGAAGTTTTCCGTTCCGGCTGGGTATATTCCTGAGGTAACCTGGCAGTGGTCTCTAAATGCTTACGATGGTGGACATTATTGTGTGCAGCATGCTAAGTTGCTACCGAGATCGAGCCCGGGTCACCCCCGAATTGGGACGGGAGTAGACGATGACGAAAGCCGACCTGATCGACGAGGTTTCGAAGATCTCGAGCTTGACCAAGAAGGAGACGGAAACAATCGTCAACACGATCTTCGACAACATCACCGACGCGTTGTCGAAGGGCGACAAGGTCGAGCTTCGGGGCTTCGGGAGCTTCAGGATCCGTCACCGCAATTCGCGGAAGGGCCGCAATCCCAAGACTGGGTCGAGCGTCGACGTTCCTCAGAAACGGGTCCCCTTCTTCAAGGTAGGAAAGCGACTGCGCGAGCTCGTCAACGGCTGAGGCTCCTGCAGGCGGTGTGAATCGCCTCTGGGCGCCTTGGCGCATGACGTACATCACCGCCGCCAAGACCTCCGGCGGGTGCGTGTTCTGCGAAGCCCTCTCCGGGTCGGACGACAGAAAGAGCCTGCTGCTGACGCGTCGATCCCGGGCCTTCCTGATCCTGAACCGGTATCCCTACGCCGCGGGGCACCTCATGGCCGTCGTCAACCGGCACGTCGGGACCTTGCTCGAGGCGACACCGGACGAGGTGGCGGGCGCGATGGAGCTGGTCACCCTGGCGATCTCGATCCTGTCGGCCGAGTATCGGCCGGAGGGCTTCAACGTCGGGCTCAACCAAGGGCGGATCGCGGGCGCCGGGATCGTGGACCATCTGCACCTCCACGTCGTGCCGCGGTGGAGCGGCGACAACAGCTTCATCGCGGTCGTGGGCGACACCCGCGTCCTTCCCGAGGATCTCGAAACCACGTACGATCGCCTCAAGGGCCGGCTCGGTGACTGATCGCGACGACCTCACGCCGATGATGCGCCAGTACCGCGATCTGAAGCGGCGCTACCCGGATCACGTGCTCCTGTTCCGGCTGGGCGATTTCTACGAAACCTTCTTCGAGGACGCCGAGCTCGCGGCCCGACTGCTCCAGATCACCCTGACCGCGCGTCAAGGCGCGCCGATGGCGGGCATTCCCCACCACGCCTCCGACGGCTACATCGCGCGGCTCGTTCACGCGGGGCAGAAGATCGCGGTCTGCGAGCAGCTCGAGGCGCCCGGGCGCGAGAAGAAGCTCCTGCGGCGCGACGTCGTGAGGATCATCACCCCAGGTACGTTGACGGATACCGCCTACCTCGAAGGAGCGGCGAACAACTTTCTGCTGGCGGTCATCGCCGGCCGCGATTCGACCGGCGTGGCGCTCGTCGACGTCTCGACCGGCGAGTTCTGGGCGGGCGAAGACGCGGGGAAGGGGACCGAGGTGCTGGCGACGGCGCTCCTGCGTCGGCCGGCCGAGATCGTCCTGCCCGATTCCGTGCGCGAGGATCCGGCGTTCCTGGCTCGCCTGCAGGCCACGGGCGCGGCGCTGACCTTCTGCGACCCGCAGACCTTCGCGCCTCGCCGCGCGGCCGCCGACCTGTGCGCCCACTTCCGCGTGGAGTCGCTCGCCGCGTTCGGCGTCGGCGATCTGACTGCGGGACTCGGAGCCGCGGCGGCCGCGCTCGCGTACCTCCGCGCGACCCAGGGCGACGCGCTCGGCCACCTGACGCGCCTGCAGCGCCTGACGGCGGCCGACGCGATGGTGCTCGACGAGACGGCCGTCGTGACCCTCGAGCTCTTGACCTCGAGCGGCGGCAGCGCGCGCGAGTCGCTCTTCGGCGTGCTCGACGAGACGGTCACCCCCATGGGCGCTCGCCTCCTGCGCCAGTGGCTCTTGCGGCCGCTCCTCGACCCGCCGGCGATCGCGGCGCGCCAGACCGCGGTCGGGGCCCTCGTCGAAGCGCCGGCCGAGCGGGCGCGACTCTCGACGCTGTTGCGTCGAATCGGCGACGTCGAGCGACTCACGAGCCGCGCGACCCTGGGCCAGGCCCACGCGCGCGACCTCGTCGGCCTTCGCGGGTGCCTGGCACCGCTCCAGGACATCCGGCGGCTCGCCGCGGCGATGTCCGCGCCCGCGATCGCCGAGGCAGTCCGCGACCTGGCGGAGCTCGACGACCTTCATGACTTCCTGGCCACGGCGCTCGAGGACGAGCCGCCCCTCGCGCTTCACGACGGCGGGCTGATCCGCGCGAGCTGGCACGCCGAGCTCGCGGCGATCGTGCGCGACGCGCGCGAGGCACGGGCGTGGATCGCGGGGCTCGAGGAGCGGGAGCGGGCGCGCACCGGGATCGCGAGTCTCCGGGTGCGCTTCAATCGCGTGTTCGGCTACGGCATCGAGGTCACGCATTCGCAGACCGCGCGCGTGCCCGCCGAGTACGTGCGCCGCCAGACGCTGACCGGAGCCGAGCGGTACGTGACGCCCGAGCTCAAGGACTACGAGGCGAAGGCGCTCGGCGCCGACGAGCGGCGCCGGCGGCTCGAGTACGAGCTGTTCGAGGAGGTGCGCCGCCGGGTGGCCGCGCGGGCGGAGGACCTCATGACGACGGCCCGCGCGCTGGCGCGCCTCGATGTCTTCGCGTCGCTGGCCGAGGTGGCCCACAGCCGCGGCCACGTTCGGCCCACCGTCGACGACGGCGACGCGCTGGCGATCGTCGAAGGCCGCCACCCCGTGCTCGAGGCGCGCGCCGGAAGCCCGGTGACGCCCAACGACCTGGCGCTCGACCACGACGCGCGTATCGTCATCCTCACCGGGCCGAACATGTCCGGGAAATCCGTCTATCTGCGGCAGACGGCGCACATCGCGATCATGGCGCAGATCGGCACCTTCGTGCCCGCGCGCGAGGCGCGCATCGGCGTGGTCGATCGCGTCTTCACGCGAGTCGGCGCCCAGGACAACCTGGCGCGTGGGCAGAGCACGTTCCTCGTGGAGATGATCGAGACCGCGACGATCCTGAACAACGTGACGCCGCGAAGCCTGGTGCTGCTCGACGAGGTCGGACGCGGGACGTCGACCTTCGACGGCCTCGCAATCGCCTGGGCGGTCGTGGAAGCCCTGCACGATCGCGGACACGGCGCGAAGGTCCTGTTCGCGACGCACTTCCACGAGCTCACGCGGCTCGCGGGTCGGCTCGGCGGCGTCCGCAACTTCCACGTCGCCGTCCGCGAGTGGAACGACGAGATCGTGTTCCTCCACAAAGTGCGGCCGGGCGGCACCGACCGGAGCTACGGCATCCAGGTCGCGCGGCTCGCGGGCCTGCCGGCCGCGGTCATCGCGCGCTCCAAGGCGCTCCTGGCCGAGCTCGAGGACGCGGGCCAGCTGCGGACGGATGCGAGCGACGCCGTGCAGCTCGGGCTCTTCGCGCCCTCGGCGCCCGATCCGCTGCTCGCCGAGCTGGCGAGCCTCGACCTGGCGCATCTGACGCCGCTCGAGGCGCTGAACATCCTGGCGAAGTGGCAAATGCGGAGCCGGGACGCTGCCGTGTCAGGCCACCCTCGGTCGGAGCCGGGCTCATGGACCCCGCTACAATAAAAATCCGGCGACTGCCCGACCACCTCGTCAACAAGATCGCCGCCGGAGAGGTCGTCGAGCGTCCGGCTTCCGCCGTGAAGGAGCTGGTCGAGAACGCGCTGGACGCCGGAGCCTTGACGGTCACCGTCGACCTGCGCGACGGCGGGAGCGCGCTGATCCGCGTCACCGACGACGGCATGGGGATGACGGCGGACGAGCTGCCGCTCGCTCTCGAGCGTCACGCGACGTCCAAGCTGGCGCGCGACGAGGACCTCGACGCGATCGCGACCCTGGGGTTCCGCGGCGAGGCGCTGGCGGCCATTTGCGCCGTCTCGCGCTTCACGCTCACGAGCTGTGCGCGCGGCGCCTCGCAGGGGCTGCGCCTGGCCGGCGAAGGCGGCACGGTCAAGCAGCGGCTCGAGGTGCCGGCCGACTCCGGCACGAGCGTCGAGGTCCGCGATCTCTTCTTCAACACCCCGGCGCGGCTCAAGTTCCTGAAGTCCTCGGCGACCGAGCTGTCGGCGAGTCTCCGCGCGCTGACCCCGCTGGCGCTGGCGCACCCGCAGACCCACGTGCGTGTGGCGAACAACGGGCGCGCCGTGCTGACGGCTCCCGCCGCGACCGAGCTGCGCCCCCGCGTCGGCGCCGTCTGGGGCCACGACGTCGCCGCGCGCTTGCTGGCCGTCGACCGGACCGAGCACGGCGTGGGCGTGCGCGGGCTGATCAGCCCGCCCGATCTCGCGCGCGGCAACCGTGACGAGATCGTCCTGATCGTGAACGGCCGGCCGGTGCGAGATCCGGCGCTCCTGCAAGCGACGCTCGACGCGTATCGGCCGTTGCTGCCGCGCGACCGGTTCCCGGTGGTCCTGCTCGCGATCACCCTGGCGGAGGCCGACGTGGACGTCAACGTGCACCCCACGAAGGCGTGGGTGCGGTTCCGGCATCCGCGGCTGATCTACGAGATGGTGGCGACGGCAACGCTCGGCGGTCTGCGCCGTCCGGCGGTGATTCCCGACGTGGGACCGCGCGGCGACGATCGTCTCGACGAGGCGGCGCCGGCCGGCGTGGCCGAGCAGACGGCGCTCTTCGGCGTGACGGCCGCGCTGGAGCCGCGGACCCTGTTCGGGCGCGTCCTCGGGCAAGTGCAGGACACGTTCGTCGTCTCGACCTCGGACGAAGAGGTGTTCTTCCTCGACCAGCACGTGGCCCACGAGCGCGTGCTGTTCGAGCGTCTGCAGCACGAGCTTCGCGACGGCATACCTGCCGCCCAGGCCCTTCTCTTCCCAGAGCCGCTGGAGCTGCCGCCGGCCTCCTGCGCCTTGCTCGAGCGCTGGCGCGCGCCGCTCGAGCGCCTCGGCTTCGCGTTCGAGGGGCTGGGCACCGCGACGGTCGTGGTCCGGGCGGTGCCGGCGCTCCTGAAGGGCAACGAGCCGAAGCGCCTCATCGAGGCCGCTGTGGACGAGTTCGGCGGACCCGGGGTCGGCGAGCCGACGCTCGACCGGGCGCTCGCGTTCGTGGCGTGCCGCGCGGCGGTGAAGGCGAACATGCCGCTGGGGCGCGAGGAGATGGATCGCCTGGTGGCCGAGCTCTCCACGACCGAGACGCCCTACTTCTGTCCGCATGGACGCCCCATCGTCAGCCGCGTGTCGCTTCACGACATCCGGCGGGAGCTCAAGCGCACGTGGTAGCTACAAGCGCCGCGGGCAGAATAGCCGGAAAACGGGCTGATACACTGAGGATGGTGAGCGAGAGCGTGAAGGTCCCCCTGGTCGTGATCGCCGGACCCACCGGGGTGGGGAAGACCGCGGTAGCGGCGGCGCTGGCGCGGCGGGTGGCGATCGAGGTCGTCAGCGCGGACTCGCGTCAGGTCTATCGCGGCATGGACGTGGCGACGGGCAAGCCGAGCGCCGAGACACGACGCGCGGTCGTTCATCACCTCGTCGACGTGGTCGATCCCGACGACCGATATCAGGCGGCCCGCTTCCGCAACGACGCGGCGGCGGCGATCGAGGCGATCCGCGAGCGCTCGTGTCTGCCGGTCGTCGTCGGGGGCACCGGCCTCTACGTCCGCGCGCTCCTGCGAGGGCTCGACCCGGCGCCGCCGGCCGACCCCGCGTTCAGGCGCGAGCTCGCGTCGATCGCGGCCGCCGAGGGTCGCGCCTCACTCCACGCCCGGCTGAGCCTCGCCGCGCCCGCGGTCGCGCGGCGACTGCACCCCAACGATCACGTGCGCGTCGTGCGGGCGCTCGAGCTGGCTCGCACTGGTGCCAGCACCCTGGAGCAAGAGCGCTGGCGCGAGCCGGTCGAATCGTACGACGTCACCTACTTCGGTCTCACGTTGGACCGGCAAGCGCTGGCCCGGCGGCTGACCGCGCGGGCCGCGGCATTCGTCGACGCGGGGCTGCGGGGCGAGGTCGAGCGCCTGCTCGCGCGCGGCTACGATCCGTCGCTGCCGTCGCTGCAGTCGATCGGGTACCGCGAGTTCGTCCGGGTCGTGCGCGACGGGCTCGATCCGGCCGAAGCCCTTCGGCTCATGCAGCGCGACACCGTGCGATACGCCAAGCGACAGTGGACCTGGTTCGCGCGCGAGCCGGACATCGAGTGGATCGACGTGGACAAGGCCGGCGGCGCCGAGGGCACCGCCGAGCTGATCGCATCGGCGCTGGCACGAGGAGGCGTGCTCGGATGAAGCGTGTCGCGACCAGTACGCGGGCGACGCGCGAGCGCGCCGTGATCGCCGCGCTGCGCCGACCCTCGCAGCGTCGGTTCCAGGTCGACGAGTCGCTGGAAGAGCTGGCGGGGCTGGTGACCGCGGCCGGCGGCACCGTCGTGGGCCGGATCACGCAGGACCGCGCGGCGCCGGCGCCGGGGCTCTTCTTCGGGCGCGGCAAGATCGACCAGATCGGGCAGGCCGCGCGCGAGGCCTCCGCGGTGCTCTTCGTGTCCGACGACCCGCTCTCGCCGATCCAGGAGCGCAACATCTCCCAGGCACTCGGCATCAAGGTCATCGACCGGACGGCGCTGATCCTCGACATCTTCGCCCAGCGCGCGCGCACGAGCGAGGGCAAGCTCCAGGTCGAGCTCGCGCAGCTCACCTACCTGTTGCCGCGGCTCGTCGGCCAGTGGACGCACCTCGAGCGGCTGGGCGGCGGCATCGGCACGCGCGGACCGGGCGAGACCCAGCTCGAATCCGACCGGCGGGCGATTCGACGGAAGGTGATGCAGATTCGCCGGCAGCTCGACAGTGTGCAGGTGCATCGGCGTCTGCAGCGTCAGGGGCGGCGGCGCTCCGGCGTTCCGGTCGTCGCGCTCGTCGGCTACACCAACGCGGGCAAGACGACTCTGCTGAACCGCCTGGCGGGCTCTCAGCTCACGGCGGCCGATCAGCTGTTCGTGACCCTCGATCCGGCCGCACGGCTGGTGGAGCCGGAAGGAGGCCGCCGTTTCGTCCTGACCGACACCGTGGGATTCATCCGCAAGCTCCCGCACGAGCTCGTCGCGGCGTTCCGCGCGACTCTGGAGGAGCTCGCCGATGCCGACGTGCTGCTGCACGTGGTGGACGCGAGCCATCCGGCGCTCGAGGACCACATGAAGGCCGTCGACGATCTCCTGGGCGAGCTCGGCGTCGCCGATCGTCCGACCATGCTGGTCATGAACAAGATCGATCGGCTCGAGACCGACCCCGCGGTCCTGGCGGCTCGGAGCGACGCGATCGCGATCTCGGCGGCCGACGGGACCGGCATCAACACGCTCCTCGCGGCCATCGAGCGCGCGCTCCCGCCCGTCGGAAACCTGACCTTGCGGATTCCGCACGGCGAAGGCGCCTCGCTCGCGCTCTGCTACGAGCGCGGGCGAGTGCTGGCGCGTCGCGATACGCCGGGTCACGTCGAGCTGGACGTGGATCTTCCGGTCGGGCTTCTCGGCGCGCTGGCGCGCTATCGCGTCATCGAATCCGGGCCCGCCGCCGGAATGGTAGACTGAGCGCTCCATGGGAATCGCCAACTGGCTGACTCTGCTCCGGATCCTCCTGATCCCCGTGTTCGTGACCTTGCTCGTCTACCGGCGGCCGGGTCCCGCGCTGATCGTGTTCGGGGTTGCCGCGCTGACCGACCTGCTCGACGGGTGGGCGGCGCGCCACTGGAAGGACGAAAGCTCGCTCGGCGCCTTCCTCGATCCGATGGCAGACAAGCTCCTGCTGACGTCGTCGTTCATCACCTTGACGTACCTGAAGGCGCTTCCGTTCTGGATCGCTGCGGTGGTGATCAGCCGCGACGTGATCCTGGTCCTGGGCGCGCTGCTGATCTACATGCTGGGTGGCCGCATCCGGCCGCGTCCGACCTGGGCGGGGAAGGCGGCAACCTTGTTCCAGGTCCTCGCGGTCCTCAGCGGCTTGCTCGCGCGCTACTTCCAGGTGCATCTGGCGCCCCAGTCCGTGCTCTGGCTCGCGGCGGGCTTCACGGTGATCTCGGGCCTGCAGTACATCGTCCAGGGCATGCGCTTTCTCAACGCCTCTCCCGCCGTCGAGCGGGAGGAGTCCCCTGAAAACGCCCTGTACCGCTGAGCCGGCAGGCGTGACCGTCGCCGCGGTCGCGCCGCGCTCACCCGCGGCCACGGCGGGCCTGGCTCCCGGCGATCGGATCGTCGCCGTCAACGGCCACCCGCTCCGCGATGCGATCGACTTCCAGTTCCACGCGGGCGACGAGCGGCTGGAACTCACGGTCGAGCGCGCCGGCGCCGCCGCGACGACGCGGCTTCAACGGCGCGGGCCGGGGCTCGGGCTCGAGCTGGCGCCGCCGCGGCCGGGCGACATCGCGACCTGCGCGAACAAGTGCGTGTTCTGCTTCATTCACCAGCTCCCGAAGGGCATGCGCCGGAGCCTCTACGTGAAGGACGACGACTTCAGGCTCTCGTTCCTGCACGGCAACTACATCACGCTCAGCGACCTCGACGAGGCCTCGTTCGAGCGGATCATCGAGCAGCGTCTGTCGCCGCTCTACGTCTCGGTCCACGCCACCGACCCGGAGCTCCGGCACGCGCTGCTCGGCCGGCCGCGGCACTCGGCCGAGATCGTGCCGCGGCTCGAGCGGCTGGCCAAGGCGGCGATCCGGATGCATGCGCAGGTCGTGCTCTGCCCCGACCTCAACGACGGCGCCCACCTCGAGCGGACCGTCCACGAGCTGGCGCCGCTCCATCCTCACGTGGCGACCACGGCGATCGTTCCGGTCGGGCTGACGCGACATCGCGAGCGGCTCCCCGCGCTGCGCAGCCTCACGCCGGACGAGGCGCGAGCGCTCGCGGCGACGGCCGACCGGTGGCAGCGCCGCTGGCTGGGCGAGCTCGGGAGCCGGTTCGTGTTCCTCGCCGACGAGATCTATCTGCTCGCCGGGTTACCGCTTCCCGCCGCGGCCGCCTACGAAGGCTTTCCGATCGCCGAGGACGGCATCGGCCTCGTGCGCATGTTCGAGGACGGGTTCAACCGATCGGTCGCCAGGCGGACGCGGCGTGGGCGCAGCGACATCCTGACGGTCGTGACGGGCGAGCTCTTCGCGCCGCGGCTCCGCGCGCTGCTGGCCCAGGGCGGATTCGACCCGACGAGGGTTCGCGTCGCGGCTGTGCCCAACGACTTCTTCGGTCCGGCGATCGGTGTCGCGGGGCTCCTGACCGGGCGCGACATCCAGCGTCACCTCGCGACGCAGCCCGAGCTCGGCCGCGCGGTGCTGGTGCCGGCCGTGGCGGTGCGCGACGCCGACGGCATCTTCCTCGACGACCTGACACCGGCCGACCTGGCGCGGGACCTCGGCGTGCCCGTCAAAGTGGTCCAGCCCACACCGGGCGCACTGCTCAAAGCGATCCGCGATTCCTGACAGGGAAGCGACCCGGATGATCCGCCCGATCATCGCGATCGTCGGTCGCCCGAACGTCGGCAAGTCCACGCTCTTCAATCGTCTCGTCGGCCGGCGGCAGGCGCTCGTCCGTGACACCCCGGGCGTGACGCGCGACCGGCTCTACGGCCGCGTGAGCTTCGAGCGGTGGCAGGCGACGGTGATCGACACGGGCGGGTTCGATCCCTCGTCCGAGGAGCCCTTGATCGAGGGCGTGCGCCGCCAGGTGCTCACGGCGGTCGAGGAGGCGGACCTGGTCCTGTTCGTCGTCGACACACGCGAGGGTCCGACGGCGCTCGACCTCGAGATCGCGCGAATCCTCCGGCGAGGCAGCCGCACCGTCGTCCTGGCGGCGAACAAAGCGGACGCCGAGACCCAGGCGAGCGGGCTCGCGGATCTCTATCGCCTGGGCTTCGGCGATCCGGTGCCCGTGTCCGCCGAGCACGGGCGGGGGGTGGCCGAGCTCCTCGAGATCCTGCGCGCGCGCTGCCCGGCCGTCGCGGCGTCGACGTCGCGGACCGAGTCGCCTGTGCACGTCGCGGTCGTCGGGCGCCCCAACGTCGGCAAGTCGTCGCTCGTCAACGCGATGGTCGGCGCCGAGCGCGTGCTCGTCCACGAGGCGCCCGGCACGACCCGCGACGCGGTCGACACGACCCTCGTCTACGAGGGGCGCACCTACGTGCTCGTCGATACCGCGGGTATCCGTCGAAAGGGACGGGTCCAGGAGGCGCTCGAGAAGCTGGCGGTGGTCATGGCGTTGAAGAGCCTCGAGCGGTGTCAGGTCGCGCTGGTGGTCGTGGACGCTTCCGAGGCCATCGCGGCCCAGGACGCGCACATCGCCGGCTACGCGAACGAGGCGGGCCGCGCCGCCGTCATCGTCGTCAACAAGTGGGACCTGGTGCCGCGCGGCATGGTCCGGAAGGCCGAGGTCGTGGAGCAGATTCGGGATCGGCTGCCGTTCCTCGACTACGCGCCCGTGTGCTTCACGTCGGCGACGCGGGCCGAGGGTATTCCCGAGCTCTTCGACACGATCGCGCAGGTCGCCGCCGAGGCGCGCCGCCGAATTCCCGGTGGCGCCGTGACGGAGGCCTTGCGAGCCGCGGTCGCCCGGCGCCCGGCCTCGTTGCGCGGCGACGCGCTGACGATCCAGTCCGCCTCCCAGGTCGCCGTCGAGCCTCCGACGTTTGCGCTGAGAGTCAACCGGCCCAACGACATCCACTTCTCCTATGAGCGCTACCTGGTCAAGTCGCTCCGGCACGCGTTCGGACTCGCGGGCTCTCCGATCCGGCTGTCCTTGCGGAAGGCGACGGGCGCGCGGACGCGCGCGAGGCGCGTGCGACGGTGAGCCTCAGGGGCGGCTTGGCGCGCGTCGGTCTCTGGCGCCCCTGCGTTATCCTCATCGTCCTGGCCGGCGCGCTCGCGGTCGGGGTGGTCCCCCGCCTTCGGGCCTTCTATTTCCGGCAGGACACCGTGCCGGTCGAACGGGCCGCCGCGGTGCTCGCACCGATGCCGACACAGCTCGCCGTCGGAGCGAGCCCCCCCGAATCGACGAGCAAGACGCAGGGACGGCGGCCGCTTCTTCCCGATGCCGAGGGCCGGATCCGGGTGCGTGTCAGCGACCGGATGCCGCCCCGGTTCCCGGCCGAAGGGATTCCGGCGGGCTGGACCGCCAAGGAGTTCGTGGGCCATGCCTCGGTCGAGCTCGTACGGGACGAGGCGCGCCTGGCGCTCAGGCTCCGCAGCGAGCGGTCGTCGTTCGCCCTCTATCGCGACGTCGTCGTGGACCTCAACGAGTTCCCGTTTCTCTCGTGGTCCTGGAAAGTGGTTCGCCTGCCGGCCGACGGCGACGTCCGTGATCGCGCCGCCGACGACCAGGCCGCGCAGGTCTACGTGATCTTCCCGCGCTGGCCGGCGCCGCTCAAGAACAGCGACGTCGTGGGCTACGTCTGGGACAGCCGGGCGCCGGTCGGCACCCGGGTGACGAGCACCCAGGCCGACAACGTCAAGATCATCGTGGTCGCCTCGGGCCGAAGCCAGGCCGAGACCTGGCGGGTGGAGCAGCGCGAGGTCGCCAAGGACTACGCGGCGCTCTTCGGTCGCCCGGCCCCCCGGGTCGGCCAGGTCGCCGTCATGATCGACACCAACGACACCAAGGGGGTCGCGGAGGCCCTCATCGGCGACCTGATCTTCGCGCGGGCTCGCGCTGAAAGCATGGAAACCCCAACGTCTATGCTAAGATGACGCGCATGGCGGATCCTGAGCGCCCGCGCGACGATCAAGAGTACGACGACGAGCGCTTCGAAGACGAAGGACGGCGCTCGATTTTTTCGGCGCTGTGGTTTCGTGCAATTCTCGTCGTGATCGTGCTCGGCGTCGTCGCGGCAGTCGCGGTTCCGTACGTGCTCGAGCTCGCGAATCAGCCGGCACCGAAGACGACGGTGCTCGGAAAACCCGAGCCGACGCCCGCGCCTCCGGTTGCGAGCGCGCCCGCACCGCCGGCGCCCGCGCCGGAAAGACCGTCCGCGGCGGACAAGCCCGCGGCGAGCGAGAGTCCTGCGCCGATGACGCCCGCGCCTGAAAAGCCGACGCCGGCCGCTCCGAAGAAATCGGAAGCGAGCAAGAGCGCCGTCGCGAGCAAGACCTCTCCGAAGGAGCCCGCGGCGGCACGCGCGCCGCGCGCGCCCTCGGCGCCGAGCCCCAGCGGAGCGAGCGGCGAGTATTTCGTGCAGGTCGGCGCCTTCAAGAATCCCGACACGGCCAAGAAGCTCGCGGTCCGGCTGCGCGAGCAGAAATACAACGTGGAAGAGACGCTCGCGAGCGGCGTCAAGCCGGCTCGCAGCGCGACGCCGAGCGCTCCGCCGGCGGTCGCATCGCCGAGCGATCGGTACGACGTGCACGTGACCGGTGGGGTACCCGCGGAGATCAACGCGAAGCTCGCGGCGAAGGGGCTCAGCGCCGAGCCGTCGGGCGCCGGCGTGGTCGTGAGGCCGAGCATGCCGCTGCGCGACGCGGTCGCGCTCTCGAAGGACCTCGCGGTCGACGGGCTCAAGGTGCAAGTCCGTCGCGCCGCCGGCAGCTCGGCGCCCGCGCCGGCCGCGCCGAACAACGCTCCGACCGCGACGAGCGATGGGACCTTGTATCGCGTTCGCGTCGGTCCGTTCGAGGACAAGACGACCGCGACGTCGACGCTCCGCGAGCTGCAGGAGAAGGGCTACTCGCCCTTCATCGCGCGAGGCGGGCAGTGACCGCCGGGGACGCACGGGCGCACCGCGCCGCGTCCCCAGGGGGAGGTGACTTCCAACCGTGACGAAGAACGATCTGGTCAATGCCGTGGCCAATCACGGACTCTCGAAGCGGCAGTCGTCCTCGGTGGTCGAATCTGTGTTCGACATCATCTTCCGCTGCTTCGAGAAGGGCGAGGACGTGAAGATCGTCGGCTTCGGTCATTTCCGCATCCGTCGCAAAGCGTCGCGCCGCGGGCGGAATCCCCAGACCGGCGAGTCGATCGAGATCACCGCGCGCAAGGTGCTCACCTTCAAGCCAAGCAAGGGGCTCAAACAACGGATCAACGTAACGGCGTGACGACGGAAGTCGCAGAAAAGCTCTACTACCGGATCGGTGAGGTGGAGTCGATCACCGCGATCCCGGCCTACGTCCTGCGCTACTGGGAGTCGGAGTTCAAGCTGCTCCACCCGAAGAAGAATCCGGCGGGCCAGCGGCTGTATCGCCCGCGCGACCTCGAGCTCGTGCAGCGCATCAAGACCCTCCTCTACGAAGAGCGGCTGACGCTCGAGGGCGCCAAGAAGCGTCTCATCGGCGAGTCGCGCCGGACCGATCAGCTCGAGCTCGGCATGAAGGAGGCCACGTACGCGGAGACGCTCCGGCGCATCCGCGATCGTCTCGGCATCCTGCGCTCGCGCCTCGGTTCTTGAAGGGCTCCGGGATATCTGCGACAATTCACGCCTGACGATCGGGGCGTGGCGCAGCCCGGTAGCGCACATGACTGGGGGTCATGGGGTCGCTGGTTCAAATCCAGTCGCCCCGACCATTTTTCTTGATCTTCGTCGCGTCTGGGCCGGCGGGGCCCCCAGCCCCGCGACGGCCGGCAGCGCGTGACCGCTCACGAGCCTTATGCCCATCGTAGTCCTCACCAACGATGACGGCGTGCACGCTCCGGGTCTCGGCGCGCTCGAGAACGCGCTGGCCGAGCTCGGGGAGGTGTACGTCGTCGCGCCCGAGCGCGAGCAGAGCGCCTGCGGGCACGCGCTGACCTTGCACCGCCCGCTCCGGCCGCTGCGCCTGGGCGAGCGGCGGTTCTCGGTCAACGGCACGCCGTCGGACTGTGTGAACCTGGCCGTCCTCGGCTTTCTGCCGGAGGCGCCGGTGCTGGTCGTCTCGGGAATCAATCACGGCGCCAACCTGGGCGACGACGTCACGTACTCCGGCACGGTTTCGGCGGCGATGGAGGGGACGATCCTGGGCGTCGCGTCGATCGCGGTCTCGCTCGTGGACGGCGGCGACTTCGAGATTGCCGGTCGTGTGGCGCGTCTCGTGGCGATGCGCGTGCTGGTCGGTGGGCTGCCCGGCAACACCTTGCTCAACGTCAACGTGCCGTCGCAGCCGCCCCGCGGCATCCGCATGACGCGCCTCGGCCACCGTGTGTACAAGGAAAAGATCGTCGAGCAGGCCGATCCCCGAGGACGGAGCCACTACTGGCTCGGCGGCGGCGAGGCGCGGTGGGACGATCTGGAGGGCACCGACATGGGCGCGGTGCACGACGGCTACGTCTCGCTGACGCCGCTGCACCTCGACCTCACGAATCACCGCGCGCTGGTGCAGCTGAACGACTGGCAGGGCGGGCTCAACGCCCAGTTCCTGAGCGAGACCGGCCGCGCGCCCCGCCGTCGGGCCGCGGCCGCGCCGAAGAGGAAGCCACGGAGAGGGTAGTGGAGCGGACGCGCGACGGGTACGAGACGGCCCGCGCCAGGATGGTCGAGGAGCAGCTCGTGCAGCGCGGGGTTACCGACGAGCGCGTCCTCGCCGCGATGCGACGGGTGCCGCGCCATCTCTTCGTCGAGGAGCCGCTGCGCGATCGCGCTCACGGCGACCATCCGCTGCCGATCGGCGAGGAGCAGACGATCTCCCAGCCGTACATCGTCGGGCTCATGTCGCAGCTGCTCGAGCTGCGCGGCCCGGAAAAGATCCTGGAGGTCGGAACCGGCTCCGGGTATCAGACCGCCGTGCTGGCCGAGCTCGCCCGCCGCGTCTGCACCATCGAGCGCTTGCCGCGCCTGGCCGAGCGCGCCCGAGCGCTCCTCGAGCAGCTCGGCTACGACAACGTGTGGGTCCGCGTCGGCAGCGGCACGCTCGGCTGGCCCGACGAGGCGCCCTTCGATCGGATCCTCGTCACGGCCGGCGGGCCCTCGATCCCCCCGCCGCTCTTCCAGCAGCTCGGCGAGGGCGGGCGCATGGTGGTCCCGGTCGGGGACGTCGCGAACCAGACCTTGACCGTGGTGGAGAAGGTCCGCGGCGAGATGAAGACCCAGCTTTGCGGCGACTGCAAATTCGTCAAGCTTGTCGGCAAGTACGCCTGGGAGGCCTGATGACCTTGTGCAGGCCCGACGACCCTGTACAATAAAGCGCGTCGCGTCGGGGCGTAGCGCAGCCTGGTAGCGCGCACGGTTCGGGACCGTGAAGTCGGAGGTTCAAATCCTCTCGCCCCGACCATCTCTCTGACCGCCCGGCGGCCGCGACCCGGCTGCCGGACGGTCGCTGAAATCCGTGTCACCATCATTGAGCGGATCGAAATCGGCCGCCGAGATCGTCGTCGCCGGAAGGGTACAGGGCGTCGGTTATCGCAACTATGCGCAGCGTCGCGCCTCGAATCTCGGGCTCGAGGGCTTCGTCATGAACCTCAAGGACGGTCGCGTACGCGCGCGCGTCGAGGGCCCGCGTCCGGTCATCGAGAAGTTCATCCAGGAGCTCGGTAAGGGGCCGCCGCTCTCCGAAGTCGAGAACCTCACCGTCCACTGGCTGCCGGCTTCGGGCCGCTTCGACGCGTTCGCGATCCGCTACGCGGAATTCGAGGAATGACGGCGGCCGCGATTCTCGGTGGAAGACGTTTCGGGATCGCCACGCTCGGCCTGCTCGTGGCGCTCGGTCCAGCGCTGAGCTGCGCCGAGCCCGCCGCGGGGCCGCGCACCCCGCAGCGCGCGTACGAGGTGAAGCCCGGCGACACGCTGACCTCGCTCGCGAAGCGCTACGGCGTCACGGTCGTGACGATCGTGAAGCTGAACAAGCTTCCCAGCGCCGACGCTCCCATCAAGGTGGGGCAACGTCTCGTCATTCCCGGCTCGGACGCGGCCGCGCCGACCGCTCACCGGGGGAGCGCCGAACATCCGGGCGCCGGTGCGCCGACGCGTCCCACCGCGCCGTCCGGCGCCCAGCCTCCTCCCAGGCTCACGCTGGCGGTGCCGGACTTCGACAGCGACCTGCTTTCATTCGGGTGGCCCGCCGAGGGGCCGGTGGTCTCGACCTTCGGTCATCGCCGAAGCGGCTGGCACGGCGGCATCGATATCAAGGCACCGCTCGGAACGCCCGTGCAGGCCGCGGCGGCCGGCATCGTCGTGACGGCCGGCGTCGAGGCTCGATACGGGCTGGTGGTGAAGATCGAGCACAAGGCGGGCTTCATGACCGTGTACGCCCACAACGACGTCAACCTGGTCGAGGTCGGCGACCGCGTGGACGCCGGTGACCTGATCGCGCTCGTCGGCAATACCGGCCGCGCCACGACCTATCACGTGCACTTCGAGGTGCGGCGCGACGGGCTTGCCTACAATCCTCTCTACCTGCTGCCGATGCCTCCACGGATCGCCCAGGTCGACGAGACCTCCAAGACGCCGCATGAGTGAGGAAGCCGAGGAGGTCGTTCCCGACGAACCGCTCGACACGCTGGTCGATGCGGTCGACAACGAGGTCCGTGGGGAAACGCGTGCGACCAGCCGTGAGAACCTCAGAGTTTACTTGAGGGAGATCGAGCGGATCCCGCTGCTCACGCGCGACCAGGAAGGCGAGCTGGCGCGGCGCGCACGTGCCGGCGACGCCGCCGCGAAGGCGCGTCTGACCGAGGCGAATCTCCGGCTCGTCGTGCTGATCGCCCGCCGCTATCTCAACCGCGGCCTGCCGCTGCCGGATCTGATCGAGGAAGGCAACATCGGCCTCCTGCGCGCGGTCGAGAAGTTCGACGCCGACCGGGGCACGCGGTTTTCGACGTACGCGACCTGGTGGATCCGCCAGGCGATCGCGCGGGCGCTCGCGAACCAGGCCCGGACCATCCGCCTGCCGGTGCACGTCGGGCTGCTGCTCGCGCGCTACAAGCGCGAGCGGCAACGGCTCACCCAGGAGCTCGAGCGCGCGCCGACCATGGAAGAGCTGGCGGCGGCCATGGGCACGACCGTGGACCGGCTGGAAGAGCTCGAGGAGATCCGCCAGCCGCCGGTGTCGCTCGAGACCCCGATCGGCGAGGGAAAGGCTCGTGTGAGCGACCTGATCGCCGACCCATCGGCCGACCCCCGCGAGGCGCTCGTGTCGCTCTTCCAGGAGCGGGCCGATCTGGTCTCGGTGCTCGACGATCTGGCGGCCAACGAGCGGACTGTGCTACGCCGCCGCTTCGGGCTGGAGGGTGATCCGCCCGAGAAGCTCGAGGCGATCGGTCAGCGCCTGGGCCTCACCCGCGAGCGCATCCGTCAGATCGAGGCCGCCGGGCTCCGCAAGCTCCGCGCCCTTCTGGGCGCGCGCGGGGTCGACGCGTCCGATCTCTTTTGACCACGACGAAGCATCAGGACAGGGTCACGATCGCGAACGAGGTGAGGCGGAGCTCCTTGTCCACGTGAGGTCGGGTGCGGCGGTCGCCCTGGCGCCGATCCGCGGCGATGTTCGCCGTCTGCTGTCGCCGCTCGCCGTGCCGTCGATCGACGACCACCTGCACCGTGGCGTCGCCGGTGAAGTGGTTCTGGAGGTAGTTCGCCAGTTTCGCGTTGCCCCGCGAGACGATGAGCAGGAAGCGATCCGGTGAGCCGGTCAGGGCCGTGGGCGCACCGCCAACGATCTCTTCGCGCGGCACGGCATCGGCGAACAATATCGCACACGCTCGGCCTATCGACGCACTTATAGTGACATCGACCGCGCATGGTAGGCTCGGTGTAGACGCATGGCATCGCGGAAGCGAGGAAAGAGCCGAGAGCGCGTTCGTCGTTCCGCCGCTCAGTGGCTGGCCCGGCTCAAGGGCGGCGAGGGGAAAGCCGCGCTTCATCTGCCGCCCGACTTCGTCTTGTGGGTCTTCGCCGGGCTCCTCGCGCACCTCGATCGTCGGGGCGACGCGCACGTCGCCGAGCTCGCCGAGGGCGCGCTCGTTCACGGCGGCGGGTTGTCCGTGCACGACGGCACGCGCTGGCAGAGCGCCGGACCCGCGCACGACGCGGCGCTTCGCGCGATCGCCCAGGCCTTCGCGGATCTCGATCTTTCCCGTGGCCGACGCCAGGATCGAGGCGCATGGGAGATGCTCGACAAGGTCGAAGCCGCTTACACGGGGTTTTGCGTCGGGCTCAGACCCGACGGCACCGAATCGGACCGCGACTACCTCGACGAGGAGATGCGCCGCCTCGGCCAGACGAATCTCAGCGACTCTTCGATCCGCACGAAGTTCAGGGCGAACCTTCGCCGCCGCCTACTTCGCGCCGCGCTCGATGACGTCGCCCGCCGCCAGCTTTCCGCCCGCGCAACGAAGCGGCAGATCCGCGTGCGCGGCGACGAGATCCAGCGGCACCTGCAGCGCGCCGGCTTGCTGAAGCTGGTGGGCGGCTCGGTCCCCTTCGTCGGCGCCTGAGAGCCATTCCCGCTCGCGCCGGAAGCGGATCACGACCCGGTTGCTCGCGCGGTCAGCGATCTCTCGGCATCCCAGATCTGAAAGCAATCGTCGTGAAGCCGGATCGTTCTCCAGTCCTCCGCGCAGATTCTCACGGTCATCCGCTGATCCGCCTCGATGGACGCGCCGCATCCGTCGCACTCCTGCCCGATGCCGGAGCTGAACCCGAGCTCGATCACGCGGTGCCGCGGCAGACGGCCGTCGTGGATGCGTTGGCGGATGAGCTGGCGGACCACGTCGCCGTTCATGCGCGGAGTGGGTCGGGCGCCTTGAACGGGCGCCGGATGGGATTGGGGCCAAGGGCCAGCCGCGGGGGCGCGTCGCGGAGGGCCAAGGTCGCCTCGGTCTCTGATGTCGAGTGGCTCACCCCGGTGCATGGTGCCAAGCACACGGAGAATCCGCTATGCGGAAGAGCCCCGATATGCGATGCGGTATTTACCGGAGGCGCTGGCGCAGTCTCAAGACTCTCCTCGGGCCGCAAGCACAAGGACTCCGAGCGCTGTCAGACAGATGCCGGCAAGGAGACTCGGCCATGGGTTGACGCTCGGCACGTTGGCCGCGATCACGAACGAGGCAACCGCCAGCAGAACGCCGGCGACGATGCAGAGCCAGGCAAAGGCGCGCATCAGAGAGCGTCCCAACGGAGTCGGCCAATCTCGCCCCATCGACATTGACTATAGGCACGCTGAGATAGGTAATGCTGCCATATAATGACGCGCCCACATGGACGCCGACGTCGTGCGGCAAGCCATCAGACAGCGGCTCGAAGAAGGCCTGTGACGGGATGCGGCGACCATCACGTGGCATCAGAGAATGACCGTACGCATCTGCCGTGATGACTGGCGGACGGTGCGGCTTCACGACGATTGCTTTGAGATCTGGGGACGCTAATTCCCTCATGCGCCGGCGTCTACTCGTAGGGCGCGGCAGTGCTAGAATCGCCGCGTCAGTCCTGATGCCCCCGTAGCTCAGGTGGATAGAGCAGCAGTTTCCTAAACTGCGTGCCGGGTGTTCGAGTCACCCCGGGGGCACCAATACTTACGAAGCGCCTTGACCCCAGCGCCGCTCCGAAGTGTAGTTCAGAGTGTAGTTCCACAGCTGGCGCCCCCCGGCCGCGTCGCCTCAGCCAGCCTGTTAACCGCGCCCCGATTCAGCCCCGGTCTTGCCTGGAGCTGGATGCGTCTCCTCGGGCACGTCGCCCATGCATCAGCTTCTGCCCAACACCAAAGCCCCGATGCGCGGTGACCTTTACAAACTCCGCAGAAAATTCAGCAGGTCCTGTTTCTTATCTTCCCCGAGCGTGCGGAACCGCGCGATTACGGCGGTAGCTTCCGACGGCGGAAGGCGATCCTTGCCGACGCTCGCGTGCATCTCGATCGCCTCGACGAGGTCGGTCGTTCGGCCATCGTGCATCAGGAAAATCCGCTGGCCGAGCCCCCAGAGGGGCGCCGTCCGAAACTCGTCACCCTCGGCGACTCCCTGAGTGATCCCGTCCGCCAGCCTCGCCCCCATGCGATGCAGGAGCAGGTCCGAGAACAGTCTGGCGGGTTTGCCACTGAGCGCCGCGGTCGAGGAACGCCCCGTGGTCATGGACGGCACGTGACACAGAGCGCAGCCGATCTCCGTGAACACGGAGAGACCGCGTGCGCTAGAAGGCGTCTCCGGAGCCGGCTGTGGTGGCGCCAGGAACCGCATGAAGAGGGCGAATTTCATGGGGTCGCTGAGTGCATCTGTCACGGACGAGGCGTCGAGCTTGGTACGGCTCTCAGGGGTCGCATTGAATTGGCACCCGGGCGTCTCGTCGCGCTCCGTCGGGAAGAGCTCGTTCGTCACGCCCATCTCCACGTTGTAAGCCTCGCCGGCGAAGATCAGGAGGGACTGGTCCTGCGCCTTCCAACCGAACCGGGTGATGCTGCCGTCGTTGCTGCTCGTGTTGACACGGCCAGGTCCGCGTCGATTCGCTCTCCCGGCGACGCCCATGACCGCACGACCCGATGGTTCCACCCGCAAGTTGGCCGTGATCGTCTGATCGGGAATCGCCTCGATGAGGCCGGCGCCGAAGACCGGCGTCGGGATGCGAAAGATCAGATTGTCCCGGGCCGCTTCACCTTTGAAGTCCGGCTGGACCAGGGCACATCCGGGTGCATCGCCGCGGCCGGCGATGGTGTACAAGTTATGGACGCCTCCATCGGGCGTGCCGTCGGTCTTCGACTTGAACCGCACCTCGCGAACCGGACCATTGAGGGTGATGAAGGCCGGAACGATGTTCCGGGCTCCGGCCTTCGATGCGATGGCAACTTGCGGGTTGACATTCGGACTCGAGCCTCCGGTGTTGGGATGAGCGTGACAGCCGCCGCAGCTATCGAGGTTGAACCGGGGCCCAAGGCCCTCCTTTACGGTTTCAACCTCCAAGAAGGCCGTCAACCCTGCCTGAAAGAACGCCCGCTCGGTGCCGATCAATCCGGGCAGCGGGCCGCCGGCCCCAATCGGACCGCCGCGGACGCCGGGGTCTTTCGCCCTGGGCGGCAGCGCGGGCGGCGCGGCGCAGCCAGCAGCGAGCACGGCCACGACGATCGACAGCGTGCCCATTCTCCTCAGCATGTTCTTGACCTCCATTCAGGGGCAGAGCCCTGCGGGGCCATGCCAACGCCGACCCGGCCGATGCCGGGCCACTTCCGCTCATTCTTGTGCGGGAACTTGCTCGGGGCGGTGCTTTTCGTGCCCTACGCGGTTGCGATCGGTTACGGTCTGGGGCCGTACATGGCCCACGTCCAGCACGCGCTGGGAGGCATCGGCCGCGTGGTGCTGTCTTGGCGATCATCGTGGTCGTCGTCCTGGTCGCGTGGCGCACGATCATAAGGATCGTCAGGCTAAGAGGAATGCGCGCGATTGGAACGCGTGTGTGACGACGCCATGACCACTCTATCTAGACCCGCAGGCTCCGTGGCGTCGACGGTCAGGAGGCCGTGGGGGCAGTCGTCGGATACGAACGCTTGGAGGTCGGTGATGCGGGTCATTGGCACACAGCCCCCCGGCGGTGACAGGTTCCTTGAGGAGCCCAGTCACCATAGCTGCGGTGGCGCGGGAGGTTTCGGTGGCGGCCGTCGCGGGGGGCGAGTGGGCTTCGGACGTGGCGGTGCGGGTGCCGTCTTTCGGCGTAACCAGCCTTCGAGATTTTGGCGTGATCCGCGGCCCCTCACTGGATCACTCCATCCGCCCGCCTCAGTTGCAGCGACGCTGTAAATTGGCACTCTAAGAGCTGACCGGTCTTGAAGTTGATCAAAGACGAATCCATGCAGATCCGAACGCCTTGATGTCGAAGTCGGCGTCAGCCCGATGGCGCCGCTCCGATTGTCGCCGTTCGATCGTCGCTGCCAACACGCCCCGTCGCCGCTCCCCCTGGCGGCGGTCATAGAGCACTCGCGCCGCCCCGAATGCTCGGACCGCACACTCGTACAACTCTGCGTGATCCGGGCGCACGATGAGCACCGCACGCTCACGCGTGTGAGTCACGCTGCTCGCTGAGTCGTGTAGATCAAACCGAGCAGCCTCGTCAGGACGTCGCAACGACGCTCCCGCGATGGCCATCAGGATTGCCGCCCCAATGATCCCGCCGCCTTCACCACGAATCCGATGGTCCCCTCTCAGGTCCCCGGAGATGAACGTGATAAGGCCGATGACGACCAACGCGGCGGGTAAGAAGCTGCGCGTCCATCGGTCCACCGTCTCAAAAGCGACCGTTCTCATAACTTCACTACTCTCCAATGACTCCAGCCTAGGACCAGCCAGAGTCCGGGCTTGCCAGCCACCACGGCATTGACGGGAACCTAAAGCGGTTGGGGCGGAGAGTCAAATGGCTGCGCTCTGAAGGACGGCAAGCGAATGAGCAGGGGAGGCCAACTGGGCTATTGGCCGCTACTTGTCACTCCAGGACGCTGGCGCAATCGGCGAGGACGTAGCCGTGGTCCCGGCGCTGCACTCGACGAAGACGGTCAGACGACTCGAATTCGGACCTGCGGGTTTCACGGCGCTGACGATGGGTGTGCAGGCAGAGGGTAGCTGGAACCGCTCCCGTCTGGCGTCATCGGGCAGGGAGACCAGTTCGGCGAATTCCTGGACTGACGCATCAAGAGTGAGGACGAGGGCAAGGATGCCAACAGCAACTCCCGGGGCTACCCTCATCAACATCGAGACACCCCTTCGATGCGGTCACCGATGGATCATTCCACACGGACCAGAGATGCATACGCAGTGCCGCTAACACGAAACAGCCGTAAGCAAGTGCTTCGTGGTGGGTCGTAGCCCGGTGGTTAGGACAGAACGTTCCGACTTGATGGACAAAACGCTTCTAGTCGTGAAACCCGGACGGAGAGTTTCCGGAAACGTCGTGCCGAACCGAGGGTTGAGAAGGTGACCTATAAGGGAGTATTTTCTACATACAGTCAAGTCTCAACTTTACACACAGAGAGAAGGTGCCCCACCTAGCCCACCTCGGTCACCTTCGCCATCCGTGACCCGTAGAGAGCTACTCCGCGTTGGTTCTCATTCCCCGCAGCGCACCGGGATCGTGAACGTGAACGTCGAGCCGACGCCCACCTGGCTCACAGGGTCAGCCCTAGCCCCGTACCCTCTGCCTTCTTCTCCGCCGTCCCCACCTGGCGGAACTCCTCGAACACGGCCTCCTGATCCTCGGCGCGATGCCGACACCGGTATCGCTAACCGGTGCCTCCATGGATCCGTCCTTTGGCGCTGCCGCGACCTCGATCCGGCCGCCCTCCGGCGTGAACTTGATCGCATTGGAGAGCAGGTTCAGGACGACCTGCCGGATCTTCCGCTCGTCCGCCTGAATCTGACCAAGCCGCGCATCCACGGCCGTGTGCAGCGCGATGCTGCGGCGCCCGGCCCGCTCCCGGACCAGCATCAGGAGATGGAAATCCGTGAGGTCCAGTTCCATCCGCGGGCCGCGGCGCGCACCGAGCTCTTCGACTACCTCGAGACTGCCCCCATCTGGCGGAGCAGCTCTTCAAGCCGCTTACCCTGATTCAGCCGGCCGCGGATCTCGTCAGCCCGCCCCCGTGCGCCAGGATACTTGTTCAGGATTTCCTCGAATCGAGGATTGGGCCTGAACAAGTCGTTCACGAGCGGCGGCCGATAGTTGCCCTGAATTGTCGCCAGCGGGGAATCTGGGCAGTCGAAGGACGCGCCAGCACCAAGGAGAACACGTATCCCCAACAAGTTGGAGCGTACGGCTTGACGAGCGACCGCAGTGTGCTAGGGTCTTGTTCTCGCTAGCGGTACAGAAGATTGGCTGGATCGAAGTGCTTCCACTGCTTCCAGGTGTTGTCCCCTGACGACACCCTCGCGTTCGACGGCAATCGTGTCGTACACCTCGACTGCGGAAGGCCGCGCGGTCTGAGCCGTGAGGAACGTGCGCTTCTCTTTAGGTACTGCTTCGCCCACGAGGTGGTCTCCTGCCCCCGGTGCGCTCAGGACTTCCGGCAAAGCGAACTCGCCGCAGACCTTGTAGGCACTCGGACGCACTTGTGTCCGCGTTGCCGCATGGACCTCACCGAGCGACTCCGCGAACATCTCTACGGCTGCGCGCTGCTGCCAGGCGAAGTACGTCGTAGCGCGCGGGAAGCACGAGCGGCCGCACGACGGCTCGTCAAGCAGAGCCACGAGTTGTCTGATCGGGCCGACGTGCTGATGCGCGAAGCCGAGGCCGCGATCGCCGCGCTACGCGAGACGATGAAGCGGGCTTCAGGCGGCTGACCGAGACCGGGGCGCGGGCCTGTTGACTTGAGTTAGACGCGGTCGGTCTGGTGTTCTGCGACAGAGACAAGGTCGGAACCCTGAAAGTGCTCGAGACCTGATCGGGCGATTGTGCGCCTTGGCATGGGCGGTTATGATCGACGGACAGCCACCGACCCCCAACGCTCCCAGCCGATAGGAGACTGCCATGCGCGAGAAGAAACGCAGGAAGACGGCGCGCAAACGCGCCGCATTCAAGAAGAAGCAGAAGAAGCGCCGCATTCGCGCCGCCGGCTGAAACTGGGCCGTTCTGGCGGCGAACGCGGGCACCGACTACGAGAGCGCACGCAGAGGGCTGATGGACTCGCTCGGCGGCATCCCGATCGGACGCCCAGCCCGGCCCAAAGAAGTAGCGGATCTCATCGCCTTCCTCGTCTCGCCGCTCGCGGCCTCTAT
>QHSP01000123.1 GCA_003220495.1 Candidatus Rokuibacteriota bacterium
GGCCCGCATGTGCCGGTGCCGGCCGAGCAGGATGTTGTCGAGCACGGTCATGCCGCGGAAGAGCTCGACGAACTGGAACGTCCGCGCGATGCCGTGGGCGGCGATCCGGTGGGGCGGCAGGCCCTGGATCGCGGCCTCGCCGAACACGATGCGCCCCGACGTGGGCGCGTAGAATCCGCCCACGCAGTTCAAGAGGCACGTCTTGCCGGCGCCGTTCGGCCCGACGAGCGCCGCCAGCGACCCCGTCTCGATCGACAGGCTGACGTCGCTCAGGGCGCGCAGCCCCTCGAAGTCGAGCGTGACGCCCTCGACCCTCAGAACCACCGGCGGCGCCTCTGATACTGCTTCACCTCGGTATAGCTCTTGCGTCCAGCCCGATGGCCGACGCCCAGATAGAACTCCCGGACGTCCTCATGCGCGAGCAGTCGCTCGACCGTGCCGTCGTACACGATGCGGCCGTGCTCCATGACATAGCCGTAGTTCGCCACGGCCAGCGCGGCGCCGGCGTTCTGCTCGACGAGCAGGACGGCCAGCCCCAGCTCGTCGCGGAGACGCGCGACCAGGGCCATCAGGCTCTCGACGACGAGCGGCGCCAGCCCGAGGGACAGCTCGTCGACCAGGAGCACGCGCGGGCGGCAGAGCAGCGCCGTCGCCAGGGCCAGCATCTGGCGCTCGCCGCCCGAGAGATAGCCGGCCAGCTGGCGACGCCGCCCGGCGAGCGCAGGGAAGTAGTGGAACACCTGCGCGAGCGTCACGGGCGGCTGCGTCGCGTCGCGATCCGCGCTCGAGCCCGGCACCAAAGCGCGCAGGTTCTCCTGCACCGTCAAGGTCTCGAAGACCTTGTCGCGCTCCGGGACCAGCACGAGCCCCCGGCGCGCGAGCTCGTGAGGCGGCCGTCCGGTGACCGGCGTGCCCCGGAACACGACGCGGCCGCCGACGATCTGTGCGTCGTCGGCGCCGAGAAAGCCGGAGATCGCGCGGAGCGTGGTCGTCTTGCCGGCGCCGTTGGTGCCGAGCAGCGCGACGATCGAGCCCGGCGGCACGCGAAGGGACACGCCCTGGATCGCGGTCGCGACGTGGTGGTAGACGACCTCGAGGTTCTCCAGCTCGAGGACTGGAGTCACGACGCGGGGCGGAGCGGCCGGTAGCGCAGCGGCCAGAGGACGACCCAGTTGCGCGCGCGGCGCCAGATCCCGACGAGTCCTTGCGGCTCGAAGACCAGGAACGCGGCCATCAGGAGGCCGAACGCGCCGAACTTCAGCGGGAACAGGTAGTACTCGGCGCCGCCCGGCACGCGGAGCGCCGCGACGGCAGCATCGATCCCGTACGGCAGCAGGGTCACGAACGCCGCGCCGAGCACGGCGCCCAGCGCCGAGCCCAGGCCGCCGATGATGACCATCGCGATGTACTCGATCGCGAGAAAGAAGCCGAACGCTTCCACCGATACGAACGCGCGCTGGTAGGCGAACAGCGCGCCGGCCACCGACGTCAAGGCGCTCGACCACACAAACGCGAGCACCTTGTAGCGCGCCACGTCGATCCCGACGGACTCGGCGGCGATCTCCCGATCGCGGATCGCCATCCATGCCCGGCCGGCGCGCGAGCGCTGGAGATTCACCGAGAGGATCAAGACCAGCCCCGCGATCGCGGTCAGCGCGTAGTACCACGCGGTCGTGCCCTTCAGCACCCAGGCGCCGAATCGCGGCGGCGGAATCGACACGCCCGTGTTGGCGCCCCAGTGGTTCTGGAACTCGCCGCATGCGTAGAGCACGACGTGGTGCAGCGCGAGCGTGCCGAGGGCCAGGTAGAGCCCCTTCAGCCTGAGCGCCGGGATGCCGACGACCACGCCGAGCGCCGCGCCCACCAGCGCCGCGGCGGGCAGCGCGAGGAGCGGCGACGGCAGGCGGTTCTCGACCAGCATCGCGGTCGTGAACGCGCCGGCGGCGATGAAGCCGGCGTGGCCGAGCGAGACCTGGCCCGCGAGGCCGGTCAGAAGATTGAGCGAGAGGGCGCCGACGGCGGCCAGCGCGGTCTGCGCGACGAGATCGAGAGCGAAGGGCGACACGACACGCGGCAGCACGAGCAGGACGACGATCAGCAGGCCGAGCGCCACGCGCCGGAGCCGCGTATCGACCAGCGCCAGATCGGCCGCGTACGTGGTCTTGAAGTAGCCGCCGCCGAACGCCATCGCGTTCACGCCGCTCGCGTCGAGGGTTGACGGGCTCTTCGCGCCTTGATCCCGAAAACCCGCCGAAGCCGCGTCATCACCAAGGTGCTCACGTCGTATCTCGACGCGATCGAGCGGCGCAAGGTGGCCGAAGATTATCGCGCGTACTACGCGCAGCGGCCCGCTCGCGAGGCACGGGAGGAACGCGATCTGCTCGACGACTGGCACGTGAGCGACGTCGAGGCTTGGTCGATCCTCGAAGGCGAAGAGACGCGTGATCGCCGCCCGACGCGGTGACGTTGTCCTCGCCCGTCTGGATCCGACTCTCGGCGTCGAGACCAAGAAGACGCGGCCAGTGATCGTCCTCTCGAACGACGCGATCAACCACTTCGCCGAGCTGGCGGTGGTCGTACCGCTGACCAAGAACACGTCCCGCCTGTCTCCGAGCCACACGCTCGTTCCGAAGGGGATCGCGGGATTGGCGTTTCCGTCCAAGGCCGTCACCGAGCAGATCCGCGCCGTCGACAAGCGGCGGCTGGTGCGGCGGCTCGGCCGTCTCGCGCCCGAGTTGCTGGCACAAGTCGAGCGAGCCCTCAAGAACACGCTCGCGCTTCCGTAACGTCGCCGGTCGGGCCCCGACCACCAGCCGCCGGCGTCTCACACGCGCTCCAGCTCTTCCCTGGTCCCGAAGAGCCCCCACGGGCGCACCAGCAGCATCGCGAGCAGACAGAGGAACGGTGAGACGTCGGCGAGCAGCGGATCGCCGTAGCGGACCGACAGGACCTCGACCGCGGCGACGATGAGCGCGCCGGGGATGACGCCGCCCAGGCTGTCGAGCCCGCCGACCAGCGCCACCGCGAAGGCCTTCAGGCCGAGCACGCCGAGCGAGGGGTCGAGACGCACGTTGTTCGCGTAGAGGATGCCCGCTAGCGCGCCGGCGAAGCCGGCGAGCGCCCACGAGAGCGCGAAGAGCAGCTGGAAGTTGATGCCGCGCTGCGCGGCGAGCAGCGCCTTCTCGCCGGCCGCGCGCATCTGGATGCCGAGCGGCGAGAGCCGGAGAAAGGCGAAGAGGCCGAGGAAGAGCGCCGCCGCGACGCCTACCGTGGCCAGATCGAACGTCGAGACGACGGCGCCGCCCGGTAGCCGGCGCGGCGGATTCGACAGACCGAGCAGCGGCAGCGGATGGCGGATGCGGTCGGTGTAGACGAGCACGATCGCCGCGCGCAGCAGAATGCCGAGGGTCACCGTGACGAGGACTGCGGCGAAGATCGGATGGCCCGCCATCGACCGCATGAGGAGCCGGTAGATGACGAAGCCGGCCAGGGCCGAGAAGAGCGCCGCCGTGACGATCGACAGCGCGGGCTGCCCCGGCACCGCGGCGGCCACCAGGAACAGGAAGTAGCCGCCGAGCGTCATCATGTCGCCCTGGGCCAGATTCAGGACGCGCGTCGCCCGGTAGACGAGCACGTAACCCGCGGCCAGCAGCGCGTAGAGGCTCGCGACCACGACGGTCGTGGCGAGAACCTGCGTCACCGCGTCACTTGATCTCGAGCCGCGTCCAGCCGCCGACCGGCGCGATGGCGTTCTTGCTCGGGTCCCACCGGTAGACCTTGTAGTACGTGTTCTTCCGGTAGTGATTGTCCGCGGTCCACTCGATCGGACCGCCGCGTAGGCCGCGCGTGTCGACGCTCACCGAGGCCAGCGCCGTCGCGAGCTTGTCCTTCGGGCACGGCCAGCCGCACTTCTTCAGCCCGGCCTCGAGCACCATCGCCGACACCCAGCCTTCGGCCATGTAGTGCGCCGGATGCGTCGTCTGGCCCTTCACGAGGTTGGCGATCTCCGCGTGGATCGGCAGGCTCTCCATGAAGAGCGTGTTGCCGCCGAAGGCGAAGAGGTTGCCCGCCTTCAGGCGCGCCAGCTCGTCCTGCGTCTGCTGGTGGCCGTACAGGAGATAGCTCCCCTGCCAGCCGATCCGCGAGAGCGCCTCGAACACGCCGACCTCGACGTGCCACAGCGCCCACGACAGGACCCAGTCGGCGCCGGCGTCCTTCAGCTTCTGCGCGAACGGTGTGAAGTCCGGCGTGTTGCCCGGGACCACCACGACCGGGATCGCCTCGAGCCCCATTTCCTTCGCGAGCTGCTCGGCGAACTCGAGCTCGATGCGCGAGAGCGGAATGTCCTGCGCCGCGAAGCCCACCTTCACCTTCTTGCCGCCGGCCTGCTCCTTGATGAAGCCGAGCGCGAACCGGCTGTCCCACTTCGAGCCGAACGACGTCGAGCAGAAGATCAGCGGGCTCGCGGGCGGGAAGGCCTCGCGCGGACAGACGCCGCCGCCGAACAGCAACGGCAGCTTCTCGGTCTCCGACTCGGTCATGAACGGCTTGTACGTCGCGGAGGTCGACGCGTTGACCATCAGGATCGAGCCCTCGGCGAGCTTCTTCGCATTTGCCGCCGCGCGCTGCGGCTCGCCGCGGTCGTCCTCGTAGGTGAGCTCGACCTTCTGGCCGTTGACGCCGCCGGCGTCGTTCACGCGCTTGAAGTATGCCTTGTAGGCCTCGTACGTCGGCGCGTACGTGGACGAGGCCGGACCCGTGATCGCCGCGCTCATCCCGATGCGGTACTGGGCGAGGGCCGGCGTGACGGTCGTCGTCACGGCGAGGAGCGCTGCGAACAGGGTGAGAGCAGGCCTTGCCATCTCGTCCTCCGTCTATAGAGAAAGGCGGCCGGTCGCGACCTCGGCCGCGATCCGTCGTTCCTCGTCGCCCCCGTACATCGACTCGACCAAGGTGCCATAGCGTTCGGCCATCAGACGCCGCTTCACCTTCCGCGTCGGCGTCACGGGCTCGCCCTCGACCTCGGGATCGAGCTCGCGCGGCAGCAGGCGAAAGGCCTTCACCTGCTCGACGCGGGTCAGCTCGTCGTTCGCGCGTCTCACCTCGGCGTCGATCAACGCGAGCACGTCCGGGTGGCCGACGAGCGACGCGTAGCCCGTGTGGACCACGCCGCGCTCGCGCGCCCACTCGGCCACCGTCTCGCCGTCGGCCTCGAGCAGCGCGACCAGATATTTGCGCGCTTCGCCGAACACGGCGGCCTCGCTGATGTAGGGGCTCGCCCGCAGCCGGTTCTCGACCAGAGACGGGCTGACGTTTTTTCCTCCGGCCGTGATCAGGATGTCCTTCTTCCGATCGATCAGCTTGAGCGCGCGCCCGGCGGTCCACTCACCCACGTCGCCGGTCGCGAGCTTGCCGTCGCGATAGAGCGCCCGGGTCGCGTCGGGATCGCGCCAGTATCCACCGAAAAACTCGGCCGCGGCCACGAGAATCTCGCCGTCAGCGGCAAGCTCGACCGCCATGTTCGGCGCGACGGCGCCGACGTCGCCGGGTGGCGAATACGGCCCACGCTGGCCGGCAACGAGCGCCCCGCCCGTCTCGGTCTGGCCGTACGCCTCGCACAGGTTGACGCCCCACGTCTGCCAGAGCGCGGCGACGGCCGCCGGCAGCGGCGCGCCGCTCGAGATCACGAGCTCCGCGCGCGCGAAGCCGACCTTCTCGAGGAGCCAGCGGAACACGAGCGCACGAGCCAGTGCCGCGGGCAAGGAGCGGCTGCTATTGCTGGGGAGGCTCCACCGCCGTTCGAGCGCGCGGCGACCGACCGTCATCGACGCTCGGTAGGCGGCTCGCTTGATCCACGAGCTCTGGTCGAGCCCGACCAGCAGGTGCGCCGCGAACTTCTGGAGATAGCGCGGTACGGTGAAGACGAACGTCGGCTGGATCTCGAAGAGCGCGTCGGCGACGGTGTCCACCGATTCCGGGTAGTGCGGCACGATGTCGGCGATGAGCGGCATCGT
>QHSP01000047.1 GCA_003220495.1 Candidatus Rokuibacteriota bacterium
GACGTAGATCCCCGACGGCAGCTGGAGACGTAGATCCCCGACGGCAGCTGGACGTAGTACTGCTGCCTCGCCAGATAGCGCTGCAGGTCGTGGATGACCTCGCGCCGCTTCGCCACGTCGAAGATCCGCCGCTGGCGGATCAACATGTCGGTGACGATCGGGTCGTCGACATGGCTCTGGTTCTTCGCCTCGCCTGGATAGTGCATGCCGAACAGGAAGTTGTCGGGATCGAGGAACGGGGTCTGCGGCCCGAACGTCATCGAGTCGAACTTCCCGAAGTAGCAGCTCGCGATGAAGGCGCCGTACTCGCGCTGGTCGAGCTTCGTGGTGATCCCGATGGTCTTGAGATCCTTGAGGACCAGCTGGGCGTTGTCGCTGAGGAGCGTCGAGCCGTACGTCGTGAAGCACAGGCTCGCGGCGAAGCCGTTCGGATATCCAGCCGCGGCGAGCAGGCGCCTGGCCTCGGCGGGGTCGTGCCGGAAATACTTCGCGCTGTCGCCCATCTGACTGATCGGCAGCGCCCAGTCGACAAGGCCCGCCGGCACCGCCGCGTTGAGATTCCCCGCGCCCTCGAACGAGGTATCGATCATGCCTTGCCGATCGATCGCGAGCGACACCGCCTGCCGCACCCGGACGTCCTTGAACGGCGGCTGATCCGTTCGCATGGAGATGTGCGTCTCGACGTTGCTCGGGAACTCCGCCGTCCGGAGGTTCGGTCGCTTCTGCTTCAGCGTCTCCTTGATCTGGACCCAGTCCGTCCGATTGATGCTGCCCGGGAATTCCCAGCCCAGGTCGTACTTGCCGGCCAGGAACGCGGCCATCCGTGAGGCGTTGTCCTCGTCGACGAGGTACTCGATTCGATCGATGTAGGGAAGGCCCGGGACGAAGTAATGCGGATTGCGGATGAACGTGAGTCCGACGTTCGGCCGGTAGTGCTCGAGCATCCAGGGACCGGTTCCGACCATCGCGTCGGATTTTCTGAGGTCGCCGAACTTTTCGACGCATTCGCGCGCGACGATCGCGACGGCCATCGGATTGGCGAGCACGTCGAGCAGCCACGAGAACGGCTCTTTCATGATGAACTTCACCGTATACCGATCGACCGCCTCGACACGATCGACGGAGCTCAGCATGTACGACATCGGGTTCCCCTTGACCGTGAGGAACCGCTCGATTGTGTAGCGCACATCGTCGGCGGTGAGCTCGCGCCCGTTGACGGGCGGCTTGGGATGCCACCGCACTCCGCGGCGCAGCTTGAAGATGTACGTCGTCTCGTTGGGCTGGCTCCACGACTCCGCGAGGTCGCCCTCGATCGCGAATGTCGCGGGCGCAACGCTCGGCCCGGCTTTGTGCTTCACCAGGCGGCTGTGCGTGAAGGTGTTTGGAATCTGCACCCGATAGGCCGTCTGCAGCATCGGGTCGAACATCGGAGGATCCCATCCCCGAATGGTCAGCGTTCCGCCTCGTTTGGGGCCCTGCGCGCGAGCCGCCGAAGCAGTCAGAGTCGCGCCGGCGAGCGCCATACCGCTCAGCGCGAGAAGATCGCGACGGGAGAGAGTCAAGGCGGCCTCCTTGCGTCGATGGGTCTTTCTCAGCGCCTGTTAGCACGACACGGCGAGCAGCGCAATCGGCGTCGGGCGGGGCAGGACGTTCTTCGCACGGATGCTCGGGAAAGCGGCAGAGTCTTCCGGGATGCCGGGTCGCTGAGCATGAGGGACGGGGCCGCGCAGGCTAAGCGATTGATTTTCTGAACCCCGCTCTCGGACCACTCTCTGGCACCCGGCTTGCGAACAGCCGTGACCATGGCGAGCGAGGGGCCGAAGGGCGACCCACGCTGGCGGGTCGCGATTCTCGACGATCACGAGCGCTCGCGCGCGGCGCTTCGGGCCGCAATTTGGGCGGCGGGCGGTGAGGTGATCGGCGAGGCGGTACGCTGCGCCGATGCGCTCGCGCTGGTGCGGCGCGCGACGCCGGACGTCGCCGTGTGCGCGGTGGGACTGCCGGACGGCGACGGTGTCGAGGTGGCGCGTCAGCTGATCGAGACCGGTTGTCCCGTCGTGCTCTTCACGAGCCACACGCGCCAGGAGCTCGTCGACCGGGCGCGCTCCGCCGGCGTGATGTCCTATTTGCTCAAACCGCTTCGCTCGGCCGAGCTGGCGCCCGTCCTCGACCTGGCGGTCGCGAGGTTCGGCGAGACCCGCGCCTTGCGCCGCTCGCTGGAAGAACGGAAGGTCATCGAGCGGGCGAAGGGCCGGTTGATGGCCCGCTACCAGCTGACCGAGGACGAAGCGTTTCGCCGGCTCCGTCGCGCCGCGATGGATAGCCGCCGTCCCATGGTCGAGATCGCCAGAGCTCTGCTCGTGTCGGAGTCAGTCGCGTCGGACGTGCCTACGCATTGAGCATTAGCCCGGCCTCATCGCTCTCCAAGATACCGAAAAGAAACACATAGCCTTCCGGTACGGCCTTTGCTGATACCGAGGCCAGCCTGCGGCCAAAGACGCTCGCGGGAGGCGCGCCAATGACGTCGCGACCGAGACCACCCACACGAAAGGAGACTGCAATGGCGGAGTTTTCACGTCGCGACTTCATCAAAGGGGGCCTGCTGGCATCCACGGCGGTCGGCGCCGGCCTCAGCTTCCCCAACGCCCTGAGGGCGCAGGAGACCGTCAAGATCGGTGTCCTGCACTCGCTCTCGGGGACGATGGCCATCAGCGAGGTCTCGCTCCGAGACGTCGTGCTCATGGCCGTCGAGGAGATCAACGCGAAGGGCGGCGTGATGGGCAAGAAGATCACGCCCGTCGTCGTCGATCCGGCTTCGAACTGGGATCTGTTCGCGGAGAAGGCCAAGCAGCTCCTGCTGCAAGACAAGGTCGCGTGCGTCTTCGGCTGCTGGACCTCGGTCAGCCGCAAGTCGGTGCTGCCGGTCTTCGAGAACAACAACGGCCTGCTCTTCTACCCCGTTCAGTACGAAGGCGAGGAGTGCTCGAAGAACGTCTTCTACACCGGCGCCACGCCGAACCAGCAGCTGGTCCCGGGCGCGGAGTATCTGATGTCGAAGGAAGGCGGCAGCTACAAGAAGTTCTACCTGCTGGGTACCGACTACGTCTTCCCGCGCACGGCCAACAAGATCCTGCGCGCGTTCCTGCTCGCCAAGGGCGTGCCGGCCGCCAACATCGAGGAAGAGTACACGCCGTTCAACCATCAGGACTATCAGACGATCGTCGGCAAGATCAAGCGGTTCTCATCGGGCGGCGGCGCCTGCGTGCTCTCGACGATCAACGGCGACAGCAACGTGCCCTTCTACAAGGAGTTCGCGAACCAGGGGCTCCGCTCCGAGAACGCCCCGATCATGGCCTACAGCGTCGCCGAGGACGAGCTGCGGGGTATGGACACGTCGGCCCTGGTCGGGCACCTCGCCGCCTGGAACTATTTCCAGTCGGTGGACGTGCCCCAGAACAAGAAATTCGTCCAGGCGTTCAAGAACTACAGCGAGAAGACCAAGCTGCCGGGGGGCGCCAAGCGCGTCACCGACGACCCGATGGAGGCCGCCTACTTCGGCGTCTACATCTGGAAGCAGGCGGTGGAGAAGGCGAAGAGCTTCGATGTCGACCCCGTCCGCAAGGCCGTCTACGGCCAGACGTTCGTGGCGCCGGGCGGCCCGATCAAGATGCACGAGTACAACCAGCACACCTACCGGCCGGTACTGATCGGCGAGATCATGAAGGACGGCCAGTTCAAGATCATCAGCCGGGTGAAGGGCACGGGCCCGAGCGGTACGGTCGAGCCGGAGCCGTGGAGCAAGTACACGAGCCCGGACAAAGGCTGTGACTGGGTCAACCATCAGGGCACGTATCAGAAGAAGGCGTGATCTCCCGTCTCACCGTACTCCTTTCTCTGGTCGCGTGGCTCGCCGCGGGAGCGGCGGGCCACGCGGCCGCCGCTCCCGCGGCCTCCCCCGAAGTCGCCGCGGCGCTCACCGATCTCACCGGCGACGACGCGGACAAGCGGGAAGCGGCCGTCACCGTGATTGGCCAGACGCGCGATCCGAAGTGGATTCAATTCCTGAGCGCGCTCCGCGACGGTAGCGTCTACGCGCGCACGCGCGCCGGCCAGACCGAGCTCGTGGTCGGTGGCAGCAAGGCCACGAAGGGCGACCAGGACGTGATCGACATCAGCGCCGCCTACGATCGCGCGTCGCTCGGCACGGTGCCGCTGACCGATCTCAAAGAAGTGCCGGCCGACCGGCGCCTCCGTCTGGCCATCAAGCCGTTCCTCGACGCCGATGAGACGCAGGCGCAGCTCGCCGACCCCGACGCCGCCGTACGGCGCGGCGCCGCCGTGAAGCTCGGCAACCAGGCCGTTGCCACCGCCGCACCCGTCGTCGAAGACGCGCTGAAGAAGGAATCCGATCGCTGGGTGCGCCACGCCCTCGCGGAGGCGCTGGCGCTGATCCACCTGGCGAACGGCACGCCGGCCCAGCGCGCCTCGGCGGCGCGGAGCCTCGGCGATCTCCATTCGGAGAGCGCGGTCCCCGCGCTCCAGCGCCTCGTGACGGACAGCACCGCGTCGCCGGCGGAACGCGGGGCGGCGATGCACGCGATTCGAGGCATCGAGCGCTGGGGCCTCTTGACGCGCACCGTCGAGACCCTGTTCCAGGGCGCTTCGCTCGGCTCGATCCTGCTCCTGATGGCGCTCGGCCTCGCCGTCGTCTTCGGGCTGATGGGCGTGATCAACATGGCCCACGGCGAGCTCATGGCGCTCGGCGCCTACGCGACCTTCGTCGTGCAGAACTGGTTCCGCGCGGCGTGGCCGGCGCACTTCGACTCCTACTTCCTGGTGGCGCTGCCCGTCTCGTTCCTGGTGGCGGCCGCCGTGGGGCTGGTGCTCGAGCGCGGCGTGATCCGACTCCTCTACGGACGGCCGCTCGAGACGTTGCTGTTGACGTGGGGCGCCTCGCTGATCATCCAGCAGGGGCTGCGCCTCTGGTTCGGCGCGGCGAACGTGGACGTGAGCTCGCCGTCGTGGCTCTCGGGCGGCGTCCCCGTGATGGTCGGGCTCACCTTGCCGTACAACCGCGTGTTCATCATCGGGCTCGCGGCCGTGTCCGTGGCCGCGATGTACTGGCTGCTCTTCCGGACCAGCGCGGGCCTCCGCATCCGTGCCGTGACCCAGAACCGCGCGATGAGCTCGTGTCTCGGCGTCCGCGCCGGTGTGGTGGACGCGACGACGTTCGCATTCGGCGCCGGGCTCGCGGGTCTCGCCGGCTGCGCGCTCACGCAGATCGGCAACGTCGGCCCATCGCTCGGCCAGAACTACATCGTGGACTCGTTCATGGTGGTCGTCACCGGTGGTGTCGGCAAGCTCGCAGGGACGATCCTGGCCTCGGCCGGCCTCGGGAGCCTCACCAAAGGGATCGAGCCCGCGCTCGGCGCGGTGTTCGGCAAGGTCGCGATCCTGGTCGGTGTCATCCTCTTCCTGCAGCGGCGGCCAGCGGGCCTCTTCGCCACGCGGGGACGGAATGCCGAAGCGTGAGACGGTGGCGCTCGGGATCGGCGCGATCGTCGTCGCGGTCGTGCTGCCCCTGTGCAACATGCTGCCGGCGGGCTCACCGCTCGCGATCTCGAACTTCACGCTGAACCTCTTCGGCAAGTTCCTCACCTACGCGATCCTGGCGCTCGGGCTCGACCTCCTGTGGGGCTACGCGGGCGTGCTGTCGCTCGGCCACGGCGTGTTCTTCGGCCTCGGCGCCTACGCGATGGGCATGCACCTCATGCTCGAGATCGGCTCGAAGAGCGTCTACCAGAGCTCGCTGCCCGATTTCATGGTGTGGAACCAGGTCACCGTGCTGCCGCTCTTCTGGCGGCCCTTTCACAGCACCGCGTTCACGCTCGCGGCGATCGTGCTGGTCCCGGCGCTCTTCGGCTTCGCCTTCGGCTATCTCGCGTTCCGGAGCCGGATCCGGGGCGTCTACTTCTCGATCATCACGCAGGCGCTGGCGCTCAGCGCGTGGCTCGTGTTCAACCGCAACGAGATGAACCTCGGCGGCACCAACGGGCTCGCCGACTTCAAGACGGTCTTCGGATTCCCGTTGCACCAGCCGTCGACCCAGCGCGGCCTCTACGTCGTGACGGCGCTGACCCTGATCGGCGCGTACCTGCTCTGCCGCTGGATCACCTTGACCCGCGCGGGCAAGGTGCTCGTCGCCATCCGCGACAGCGAGACGCGCGTGCTCTTCTCCGGGTACTCGCCGGCTGCTTACAAGCTCTTCGTGTTCGTCGTGTCCGCGGCGCTCGCGGGGGCCGCCGGCGCGCTCTACGCGCCGCAAGTCGGCATCATCACGCCGGCGAAGATCGGAGTGCTGCCGTCGATCGAGATGATCGTGTGGGTCGCCGCGGGTGGACGGGGCACGCTCTACGGCGCGGTGCTCGGCGCGTTCGGCGTGAACTGGATCCAGAGCTGGCTCACCACGAGCTACCCCGACCTCTGGCTTCTTTTCCTGGGCGGCCTCTTCATGAGCGCGGTGCTGTTCTTCCCGGACGGCGTGGTTGGCGCCATCGGCCGACTCGGCGGGCGCGTCCGCCGGCTCGTGTCGCGCCGGTCCGACCGGGCGGTCTCGACCCCCAGTGTCTCGCTCGGGCGGCCCATGCCATGACGCCACCTCCGCCGGCCGATCAGCCCACTCGCGCCGCCAGCATCATCTACCTCGAAGACGTCACGGTGAACTACGACGGCTTCAAGGCGTTGAGCCGCCTCAACTTCTTCATGGACCGTCGCGAGCTCCGGGTCGTCATCGGCCCCAACGGCGCCGGCAAGACGACCCTGCTCGACGTCGTGTCGGGGCGCGTCAAGCCCGAGAGTGGCCGCGTGATCTTCGGCCACAACACCGATCTCCTCCCGCTCCGCGAGAACGAGATCGCGCAGCTCGGCGTCGGCCGCAAGTTCCAGACCCCGTCGGTCTTCGTGAATCTCACCGTGTGGGACAACGTCGAGCTGTCGCTCCGCCGCGCCTCGAAGGGCGTGTTCGCGGCGCTCCGCCAGCGCGACGCGCGCGAGGAGCGCGATCGCATCCTCCGGACCCTGGAGACGGTGAAGCTCGCCGATCGTGCCGACGGCAAGGCCGGAGCGCTCTCGCACGGCGAGAAGCAGTGGCTCGAGATCGGGATGGTGATCGCGCAGGATCCGGAGCTCCTGCTGGTCGACGAGCCGGTTGCCGGCATGACCGACGAGGAGACGGAGCGGACCGGCGCGCTGCTCGAGTCGATCGCCGCGGACCGGTCGGTGCTCGTCATCGAGCACGACATGGAGTTCGTGCGGCAGATCGCGCGTCAGGTGACGGTGCTCCATCAGGGGGCCGTGCTGTGCGAGGGGCCGGTCGAGCAGGTCCAGAGCGACCCGCGCGTCCTCGAGGTCTATCTGGGACGGCGGCGCGAGGAGGCCGATGCTGTCCATTAGCAGCCTCGACGTGGCCTACGGCCAGTCGCAGGTGCTCTGGGGCGTCGACCTCGAGGTGCGCGCCGGCGAGCTGGTCTGCCTCATGGGGCGTAACGGCGTCGGCAAGACCACCTTGCTCAAGACGACGATCGGGCTCTTGCCGGCGCGCGGCGGGCGCGTCATGTTCGACGGATCCGACATCACGACCTGGTCGCCCGACCGGAGGGCGCGGGCCGGCGTCGGCTATGTGCCGCAAGGTCGCGAGATCTTCCCGCACCTCTCCGTCGAGGAGAATCTCCGGATGGCCCTGCTCGGGTGCGGGCGCACCGCCTCGCTCGACGAGCCGCTGACGCTCTTCCCGGCGCTCAAGCCGCTGCTCGCGCGCAAGGGCGGCGTGCTCTCGGGCGGCGAGCAGCAGATGCTGGCGATCGGGCGCGCCTTGCTCACGAAGCCGAAGCTGCTCATGCTCGACGAGCCGACCGAGGGCATTCAGCCCTCGATCATTCTCGAGATCGAGGAGGCGCTGCGCCGGATCAAGGCCGAGCTCAAGCTGGCCGTCCTTCTGGTCGAGCAATACCTTGACTTCGCCGAGCGACTCGCCGACAAGTACGTGATCATGTCCAAGGGCGCCGTCGTCGCCTCGGGCGAGACGCGGAACCTGAAGATCGAGATGGTCAGGCAGCATCTGGCCGTCTGAGAAGCGAGTCAGGAGGCTCGACGATGCATCTCACCCCGCGCGAGCAGGAGAAGCTCCTCGTCTTCACCGCGGCCGAAGTCGCCCGCCGGCGACGCGGGCGCGGCCTCAAGCTGAACTACCCGGAGGCGCTCGCGCTCATCACGGCCGAGATCCTCGAAGGCATTCGCGACGGCCGGAGCGTCTCGGATCTGATGGCGTCGGGCCTCGACATCCTCGGCCGCGACGACGTGATGGAAGGGGTGCCCGAGATGCTCGAGGAGGTGCAGGTCGAGGGGACGTTCCCCGACGGCACCAAGCTCGTCACCATTCACCACCCTATTCGCTAACTCTCCGGTCTTCTTGCTCATGTCAGATCTCTTGGCGGCTTGGTGGGTTGGCGTGGCCGGGCGCGCGTGGGAGGGCGGGGGCCCCCGGCTGGCTGCGTCACCCGCTCGCCCGAATCGCGGCTCGTCGAGCCGCGGGCGGGACGAGGGGGTCCCACTTCGCCAGCCGGGGGCCCCCTCCCTCCCACGCGCGCCCGGCGGGCCACGTTCCGGCCGGCGAGCGTCTCTTCCATGAACGCGAGATCGGAACGCGCGGCGACTGGATCGGTCGTGATCGAGGTGCTTGGTATCGACTCTGCCATGCGAGAGCTGACGGGGTTGGTGGTGTTGCTCAAGGACGCGGTGGATTCAGGAGCATCGGTGGGGTTCTTGCCGCCGATGGCGGAGGCCGAGGGGCAGGCGTACTGGCGGAGTGTGGTCGAGGCGGTGCGGGAGGGGTCGTGTGTCTTGCTGGGGGCGCGCGAGGCGGATGGGACGCTCGTCGGCACCGCGCAGCTCTTGCTGGCGACCCGGCCGAACGGGTCGCATCGGGCCGAGGTGGCCAAGGTGATGGTTCACACGAAGGCGCGCCGCCGGGGGATCGGGCGCGCGCTCATGCTGGCGATCGAGGCGCGCGCGCGGGGACTCGGCCGCACCACCCTGGTGCTCGACACGCGGCGGGGCGACCCGTCGGAGGGGCTCTACACAGCAGTCGGCTACACCCTCGCGGGAGTGATCCCGCGATATGCGCGCAGCGCGAATGGCGCCCTCGATCCGAGCGCGTTGTACTACCGGTTGTTGACCGAAGGAGACCAACCGTGATTCCCGGCGAGTATCTGCTCGGTGAGGGCGACATCATCGCGAATCAGGGCCGCCGAACGGTCGAGCTGACCGTGACCAACACAGGCGATCGCCCGATCCAGATCGGCTCGCACTTCCACTTCTTCGAGGTCAACCGCGCGCTCCGCTTCGAGCGCGCTCGAGCGTTCGGGATGCGGCTCAACGTGCCGGCGGGCACGGCCGTGCGCTTCGAGCCCGGCGACGAGAAGCGCGTCACGCTCGTCGAGCTCGGCGGGACGCGCCGCGTCTTCGGCCTGAACGCGCTGACCGAGGGCGGCGGCCGCGAGCAAGCGCTCGCGAAGCTCGCGGCGTGGGAGCGCCGCTCATGACCCTGCGTCTGACTCGCCGCCAGTACGCGGACCTCTACGGCCCCACGACGGGCGACCGCGTGCGCCTGGCCGACACGGAGCTGTTCATCCGGATCGAGCGCGATCTCACGACGCCGGGCGAAGAGGCGAAGTTCGGCGGCGGCAAGGTGATCCGCGACGGCATGGGCCAGTCCGTCCACGCCACGCGCGCGGCCGGCGCGCTCGACCTCGTCATCACCAACGCGGTCATCGTCGACCACTGGGGCATCGTGAAGGCCGACATCGGAATTCGCGACGGGCGGATCGTCGCCATCGGCAAGGCGGGGAACCCAGACCTGATGACGGGGGTCACCGACGGCATGGTCGTCGCCGCCTCCACGGAAGTGATCGCCGGCGAGGGGAGGATCGTCACCGCGGGCGGGCTCGACTCGCACATCCACTTCATCTGTCCCCAGCTCGTCGACGAGGCGATCAGCGCCGGGCTCACCACCCTGCTCGGCGGCGGCACCGGCCCCGCGACCGGGACCAACGCGACGACGTGCACGGCGGGGGCGTGGAACATCCATCGGATGCTCGAGGCGGCCGAAGCGTTTCCGCTCAACCTCGGCTTCCTCGGCAAAGGCAACGCGTCCGCCCCCGATCCGCTGCGCGAGCAGATCGCGGCCGGCGCGGTGGGGCTCAAGCTGCACGAAGACTGGGGGACGACGCCCGCGGCGATCGACTGCGCACTCGGCGTCGCCGACGAGCTCGACGTGCAGGTCGCGATTCACACCGACACGCTCAACGAGAGCGGATTCGTCGAGGACTCGATTCGCGCCTTCAAGGGGCGGACGATCCATACCTACCACACCGAAGGCGCCGGCGGCGGCCACGCGCCCGACATCATCCGGGTGTGCGGCGAGCCGAACTGCCTTCCGTCCTCGACGAACCCGACGATGCCGTTCACCGTCAACACGATGGACGAGCACCTCGACATGCTGATGGTCTGCCACCACCTGAGCGCGCGCATCCCCGAGGATCTCGCCTTCGCGGAGTCGCGCATCCGCGCCGAGACGATCGCCGCGGAGGACGTGCTGCACGATCTCGGCGCCATCAGCATGATGTCGTCGGATTCGCAGGCGATGGGCCGGATCGGCGAGGTGATCATCCGGACCTGGCAGACCGCGGACAAGATGAAGCGCCAACGCGGGCCGCTGCCCGGCGAGACGTCCGGCGACGACAACCTCCGCGTGAAGCGCTACATCGCGAAGTACACGATCAACCCGGCGATCGCCCACGGGCTGGCCGGCCACGTGGGCTCGGTCGAGGTCGGGAAGCTGGCCGATCTCGTACTCTGGAAGCCCGCGTTCTTCGGTGTCAAGCCGGAGATGGTGGTCAAGGGCGGGCTCATCGCGTGGGCGGCGATGGGCGACCCGAACGCGTCGATTCCGACGCCTCAGCCCGTCCTTTACCGTCCCATGTTCGGCGCGTTCGGCCGGGCCGTCGGCTCCACGGCGTTGACGTTCGTCTCGGCCGCCGCGCTCGCCGACGGCGTGCCGCAACGGCTCGGACTCACCCGGCGCGCGGTCGCGGTCAGCCGCTGTCGCGGGCTCGGCAAGCGCGACATGGTCCACAACGACGCGCTCCCGCGGATCGAAGTCGATGCCGAGACGTATCAGGTGCGAGTCGACGGGACTGTGCTGACGTGCGAGCCGGCGCGCGTGTTGGCGATGGCGCAACGGTATTTTTTGTTCTAATGGGCGGCCCCGAAATGGCCCCCCATACCCCCCCATCCGCGGCGCGATCGAGCCCCAGGCTCGATCGTTCTGGCGGTCAACCCGCTTCATCGGGTGGCAGTCAGCCCGTTCCTTCGTCGGGCAGTCAGCCCGTTGCATCGTCTGGCGGTCAACCCATCGTGATTACCCAGCTTCCGGCCGGTGTCGGCGAAGCGGAGCTGGCCGGACGCGTGCGGGACACGCTCGTGCTGACGGCCGACGAGCGGCGATGGGGGCGGCGGCGGGTGACGACGACCGGTGGGCGGACGCTCGCGCTGGCGTTGCCGACCGGCAGCGTGTTGAAGCCGGGGGCGGTCTTGCACGTCGAGCCGGATTGGTTCGTGGTCGTCGAGTGCGCTGCGGAGCCTTGCCTGGCAGTCACGCCGGCGTCGCGCGAGGAGGCGCTGCGTGTCGCGTTCGAAGTCGGCAATCGCCACTTCAACCTGGCGCTCGACGGTGAGCGGCTCCTCGTTCCGGATGATCCGGGGATGGACATCCTCCTCACGCGGATGAACGTCCGATTCGAGCGGGTGCGCGCACCGTTCGTGCCGATCGGTGGAGGTCAGCGTCATGACCGGTGATCCCGCGCTCCTGACCTTGCTGCAGTTCGCCGACGGACTGTTCCCAGCCGGCGGCTTCGCGCACTCGTTCGGGCTCGAGACCTACGTGCAGGACGGGCGGGTGCGCGACCGGCACGATCTCGAGATGTTCGTCGCCGCGCACCTCGAGGGCTCGGCCGGTCCGGCCGATGCGGCCGCCGCCGCGATCGCCGTCACGCTCGCACGCCGGGACGACCCGGCGGCGTGGATCATGCTCGACGCGCGGCTCGACGCGATGAAGACCGTCCCGGAATTCAGGGTCGCCAGCCGCCAGATGGGTCGGCAGACGCTCCGGATCGCTGCCGGCATCGGCGGCGATTCGTTTCTCGCCCATCTGGCCCGCGCCGTCGACGACGGGCGCGCGTCGGCTCACCACGCGACGGTGTTCGGCGCGGCGGTGGGTCGTGGCGGCGCCGATCCCGAGCGCGCGGCGGCGGCGTACCTCTACGCGAGCGCGTCGCTGCTGGTGGGGGCCGGCCTCCGGCTCATCGCGCTCGGGCAGCTCGACGGCCAGCGCGTGCTCGCGGCGATGCGAGGCCCAATCGAACGGCTGGCGACGGCGGCGGCGCTCGCCACCGTGGACGATCTGTGGAGCTTCAATCCGGCGATCGAGATCGCGGGGATTCGTCACGCGGCGCTCGACATGAGGTTGTTCAGGTCATGAGCACGATCCCACGACCGTTGAAGATCGGTATCGGCGGGCCCGTGGGCTCGGGGAAGACGGCGCTGGCCGAAGCGCTCTGTCGGCGTCTCTCCGCCGAGCTCGACATGGCGGTCATCACCAACGACATCTACACGAAGGAAGACGCCGAGTTCCTCGTGCGCCGCGGCGCCTTGCCGGCCGAGCGAGTCGTGGGCGTCGAGACCGGCGGCTGCCCGCACACGGCGATCCGCGAAGACGCCTCGGCGAACCTCGAGGCGGTCCACGACCTCCTGACGCGATTTCCCGGGCTCGAGCTCCTGCTGATCGAGAGCGGGGGCGACAACCTGGCGGCGACCTTCAGTCCCGAGCTGGTCGACGCGGCGATCTACGTGATCGACGTCGCCGAGGGTGAAAAGATCCCTCGGAAGGGCGGTCCGGGCATCACGCGATCCGATCTCCTGGTCATCAACAAGATCGACCTGGCGCCTCACGTGGGCGCCGACCTGTCCGTGATGGAGCGCGATTCACGCCGGATGCGCGGCGCCCGCCCCTTCATCTTCACGAACCTCCGGACGGGCGAGGGGCTCGAGACGATCGTCGCCTGGATCAAGCGCGAGCTGACGCTCGACCCGGCGCCGGCGTGACGGCCGGCGCAGCGCTCGAGGCCGCCCGCGTCGGGCGGGACGGCGCGCTGAGCCTCCGCTTCGAGCGGCGCGGTCCCGCAACCGTCGTCGCGGGCTGCCGGTACACGCTGCCGCTCCAGGTCCTGGCGCCCGTCGCGCTCGACGACCCCGCGGCAGTCGTCTCGATCCTGAATCCGACTGGTGGGCTCGTGGGCGGCGACCGGCTCTCGATCCACGTCCACGCGGCGGCGGGAGCGCACGCGGTTCTCACGACGCCTTCGGCGACCCGGGTGTACCGGACCGAGGGCGAGCCGACCGTGCAGTCCGTGCGGCTCTCGGTCGGTCCGCGCGCCGTCGTCGAGTGGGTGCCCGACCACACCATCCCGTTCGCGGGCTCGGCGCTTCGCCAGTCGATCGACGTCGACCTGGACGAGACCGCCGGTCTCATCCTCGTCGACGCGTTCTCCGCCGGCCGGATCGCGCTCGGCGAAGCGTGGCGGTTCGCCGCCCTCGAGAGCGCGGTGTCGATCCGCGACGCGCGCGGCTGGCTCCTCCACGATCGGTTCGTGCTGCGCGGTCGCGCCGGTCACCCGGCCTTGGGCGGGCTCGGCTTCACCGAGTCGCGCCCATACTTCGCGTCGATCGCGGTCATGGGAGGATTCGACCGCGATCGCTTCGCGGCCGACGTCCAGCACCTCGCCGCGGGCGGTGAAGCCGCGCGCCTCGGGGTGGCGGGGCTCCCGCGCGGCGGGGCGCTCGTCCGCTGCCTCGCGCCGACCGCGCCGACGCTCGTCGACTCGGTCGAGGGCTGCTGGCGGGTCGCGCGCCGGGCGCTTCTCGGGCTCCCTCCGCTCGCCCTGCGCAAGGGTTAGATCTGGCCCGCCTCGGCGCCGGACCGCCTCTTACTTCCGGTGGCGAAAATGCGATGTTTCCGTTACACTCTGGTTCGGGTCAATGTTCAATCTGATCCCGAAGGAAGTCCGGTTCTTCGACTACTTCGAGCAGCAGTCCCAGCACATCATCCGGGCCGCCGCCTTGCTGCACGAGATGGTCCACAACTTCGGCGACGCGCGGGCCAAGGCCCACGCGATCAAGGAAGTCGAGCACCAGGGCGACCACGTGACGCACGAGATCATCAAGAAGCTCAACACGACGTTCATCACGCCGATCGACCGTGAGGACATCCACGACCTGGCCTCGCGTCTCGACGACGTGCTCGACTACATCGAGGCGGCCGCGGAGCGGCTGGTCGTCTACCGCATCAAGGAGCCCACCTCGGCCTGCCGGGCGATGGCCGAGGTCATCGTGCTCACCTCGCACGCGACAGACCGCACCATCAGGTGCCTGCGAACGATGGACCCAGGGTTTCACGAGCACACCGTCGAGGTGAACCGCCTCGAGAACACCGCCGACGTACTGCTGCGCGACAGCCTCGCCGCGATGTTCGAGGAGGCGAGCGACCCCATCGAGGTCATCAAGTGGAAAGAGATCTACGAGACGATGGAGATCGTGACCGACCGGTGCGAGGACGTCGTCAACGTGATCGAGGGGATCATCCTCAAGATGGCGTGATCTCGGGCTGAACGGTGCTCACCGCCGTCGTCGTCATCATCTTCGTCGCGCTCGTCTTCGACTTCATCAACGGCTTCCACGACGCCGCCAACTCGATCGCCACCGTCGTGTCGACTCGCGTGCTGACCCCGCTGCAGGCCGTGGCGTGGGCGGCGTTCTTCAACGTCGTCGCCGCGTTCGGCTTCGGCGTGAGCGTGGCGCGGACGGTGGGCAAAGGGGTCGTCGACACGGCGGTGGTCGATCAGTGGGTGATCCTGGCCGGGCTCATCGGCGCCATCGTGTGGGACCTGATCACGTGGGTGTGGGCCCTGCCGACCAGCTCCTCGCACGCGCTGATCGGCGGCTTCGCCGGCGCGGCCGTCGTCAAGGCGGGGTTCGGCTCGCTCGTCCCGGCCGGCCTCGTCAAGATCGGCGCGTTCATGATCCTGGCGCCGCTGATCGGCCTCGTCGTCGGCTTCGCGACGATGGTGCTGGTCATCAACGTCTTCAAGCGCGCGACGCCCGGCCGGGTGGACAAGGTCTTCCGTCGCGGCCAGCTCCTGTCGGCGGCCGCCTACAGTCTGGGGCACGGCACCAACGACGCTCAGAAGACGATGGGGATCATCGCCGTCCTGCTCTTCACGACCGGCCACCTCGGCCCCGAGTTCTACGTGCCGTTCTGGGTCGTGCTCGCGGCGCACGCCGCGCTCGGCCTGGGGACGATGGCCGGCGGCTGGCGCATCGTGAAGACCATGGGGATGCGGATCACGAAGCTGCGGCCCGTCGGCGGCTTCTGCGCGGAGACGGCGGGCGCGATCACGCTGATCGGCACCGCGTTCGCGGGAATTCCGGTGAGCACCACGCAGACGATCAGCGGGTCGATCATGGGCGTGGGCGCGATTCAGCGCTTCTCGGCCGTCCGCTGGGGTGTCGCGGGGAGGATCCTCTGGGCGTGGATCCTCACCATTCCCGCCTCGGCGATCGTGGCGGCCGCCACCTGGATGCTGCTACACCTCGTCGGCGTCTGACCCGGGCACGGTCAGGCGCCGACGGCCTTACTGGTCGAGCGCTCCCTTGATCGCGTCGAAGACCGGATTCTGAGTGCTGCGCTGCCCGGGCGCGCTCGTCGCGGGCGCCGCCTTGCCGAGGAACTTCCGGACGCAGTCGTACTGCTCCCAGCCCCGGAGCGGGTAGTTGAGGTCGACCACCTTCCACTTGGCGTGGCCGTTCTTCTGGAGGCTGTCCAGCCCCCGCGACACGAGCTGCGCGAAGCGGCCGATGTTGTCGCAATCCCGGCGGCGGAAATCGAACGACACGAGCACCGCCTTGACCGCCGCCGTGTTGATCGCGGCCGTCTGCCACGGATAGGTCCCCGCCGGAATCTCGGCTTGCGGGTAGAACTCGAGGACGCTCTTGTTCATGATCGGGATCAGCTCGAGCCCGTCCTTGTCGGTGACGTCCTCCTTGAGGAGCTTCACCGGATAGCCGGCCACGTAGAACATCGCGTCGATGCGGCCCGCCTTGAGCTCGGCCAGCGCCTCGCCCGTGTCGATCGGCACCATCTCGCTCGGCGCGACTTCCGACAGCTTGAAGAGCAGGCGCGCGGTGAGGTAGGTGCCGCTGCCATCCCGGCCGACGGCGACCCTGCGTCCGGCCAGGTCGTCGAAGTCGGCGATGCCCTTCTTGCCGAGCAGGTGGATCTCCTCGTTGTAGAGCGGGAAAACCATCTTCGTCTTCCGCGCGATCTGCTTGAGCACAGGGTCCGACTGCACGCGCGAGACGAACGCCAGGACGTCGGACTGCACGATGCCCATCGGCACGCCGGGCCGCTGGTAGACCGCGTACACGTTTTCGATCGAGCCCTTCGACGGAAAGACGTTCAGGTTGATCCCCGCGGGCTTGACGAGCTTCTGCAGATCGAGGCCGAACTGATAGTAGGTGCCTTTCTCGCCGCCGGTGATCAGCCCGAGGTCTTCGACGGCCGCGGGCGGACTCGTCCAGGCGAACAACACCAGAAGAGCCACGGAGCAGGCGATGACGGTTTTCACGGCAAGTCCTCCCTTACTGGAGCGGCCTCGGGGCGCGCTCCCGACTCGACCGGGTGATTTTGACATGCCTGCGGCGAAATGGCCGCGAATTGTGCAGGTGAGCCGATCCGGGCGCCCGAGGCCTCCTAGCGGAAATCTCGCGCGCGCAGATCGTAGCGGCCGATGAGTCCGTGCAGGGTCGGGCGGCTCACCGCCAGCAGGCGCGAGGCCTGCGTGATGTTGCCCCGCGTCTTGACGAGCGCCTCGACGAGGGCGCCCCGCTCCGCCCGGTCGCGAGACTCTCGGAGGGACGTCGCGGGGCGATCCGTGACCTCGATGCCGAGGTCACGCGCCTCCACGAGCTTGCCGCGGGCCATCAAGACCGCCCGCTCCACCGCGTTCTCGAGCTCGCGGACGTTCCCGGGCCAGGGATGGTGGGCGATGGCCTCGAGCGCCGAGCCGCCGAATCGCAGCTTCCGCCGGTGCGCCCTGCAGGCGCGCTGCAGGAGCGCGTTGGCGATGAGCACGATGTCCTCCGCACGCTCGCGCAGGGGCGGGAGGGTCAGGTTCACGACCGAGAGGCGATAGTAGAGGTCCTCGCGGAACCGCCGCGCCTGCAGCTCGGCCCTCAGGTCCTTGTTGGTCGCCGCGACGACGCGGGCGTCGACACGAAGCACCTCGCGGCCGCCGACGCGCTCGAGCTCGCGCGCCTGCAGAAACCGAAGGAGCTTGACCTGGAGGGGCGGACTCATCTCACCGACCTCGTCGAGGAAGAGGGTGCCGCCGTCCGCGAGCTCGAGCTTGCCCTTTCGCTGCATGTGCGCGCCGGTGTAGGCGCCGCGCTCGTGGCCGAACAGCTCGGACTCCAGCAAGGTGTCGGGGATCGCGCCGCAGTTGATCGCGACGAACGGCCGGTGGTTTCGCGCGCTGTTCGCGTGGACGGCGCGCGCCAGGAGCTCCTTGCCCGTTCCGCTCTCGCCCTGGATCAGCACGGTGACGTCCGTCCGGGCGATCCGGCTCACGACCGCGAAGATCTCGCGCATGGCGGGCGTGTGCCCCAGCATGTCCGCGAACTCGATCGCGGCCTCGTTCGCGCGCTTCTCGCCCTCGGCCTCGAGCGTCCGGAGGTGGGCCGCCCGCTGGAGCACGACCTTCAGGTCCTGGAGCTGGACCGGCTTCTGGTGGTAGTCGAACGCGCCGAGCTGGACCGAGCGGATCGCGCTGTCGCGGCCGCCGTTCTCGCTGAGGACCACGACCTTGGTCGCCGGGGCGGTCTTCATGATCTGATCGAGCGTCTCCAGCCCGTACTCCGAGCTCTCCGGATGCGGGGGGAGCCCGAGGTCGAGGCTGACGACCGTCGGCTGCTCGCACCTGAGCGCCGAGAGCGCCTCGGCGCGGCCCTCGGCGAAGAAGAGCGTGAAGTCGTCGCGCAGCGCGTGCTTGAGCTGCGTGCGGATCGCTTCCTCATCCTCGACGATGAGCAGCTTGGGCTTCATGTTCGCCCTCCCAATGGCAGACGCACGGAAACGGCGGCGCCGGAGCCGTCCGGGCTCGACCCGTCGACGGCTCCGTGGTGGGGCGCCTCGCGGAGGCGCCCGAGCAACGACGTCATTCCGTTCTGGGCGCGCATCGTCTAACGCTGGTGGGCGCCGGCCAGTCCATCGACTCGGCGGCGGCGCACGAGCGCGATGACCTGGTCGACGGCGTCGTCGAGAGGCCCCTCGTTGATGACGATGTCGTCGGCGTGAACGCGGGTCGCTTCCACGTACCGCTCGTGCGCGGGACGGGCCGAGCCCAAGTACTGGAACAGCACCTGCTCGACCGTGCGACTGCGGTCGGCGAGGTCCCGCCGGATCCGCCGGATGAGCCGGAGGTCGGCCGGCGCGTCGACGAACACCTTCACGTCCAGGAGCGAGCGCAGAGACTCCCACCACAGGGTGAACAGGCCTTCGACGAGCACGAGCCGCGCGGCGGCGACCACGGCCGCGCCGGTGCGCCCGTGCGCCTCGCGCGAGTACACCGGCTTGCGGATCGCTTCGCCGCGCCGGAGGCCCTCGAGGTGGGCGACGAGCAGCGCCGTGTCGATCGCCGCCGGCTCGTCGCCGACTGGGCTCCGCTCCTCGGGCGGCAGGTCGCTACGATCGAGCGTGTACGACTCGAGATCGATCACGCAGCCGCCGATGCGTTCGACGAGGCCCCGGACAATCGAGCTCTTTCCCGAGCCGGTGCCGCCGCCAAGCCCGATGATCATCGTGCGAGCGCCTCCACGTCGGCCTGGACCATCATGCGCACGAGACCGGGAAAGTCGACGTCGGGCTCCCAGCCGAGCTCCTGGCGAGCCCTGGCTGCGTCGGCCCGGGAATCACGAATTTCCCCCACGCGCAGCAAGCGCGGATCGACCTCGACGAATTCCTCGAGTGTCGAGATGGCGAGCTCGTCGCCTTTCACGGTGTGTAGCTCGACCAGCGTCTGCGCGACGAAGTCCGCCACGCTGTGCGATATGCCGGTCCCGAGAACATAGTCCTTGGGCGCGGGCTGCTGGAGCATCGCCTGCATCGCCCGCACGTAGTCACCCGCGAAGCCCCAGTCACGGCGGGCCCCGAGGTCGCCGAGCTTGACCTTGGTCCGATCGCCGTGCGCCCACGCCGCTGCCGCTCGCGTGATCTTGCGGGTGACCATCTCCGGGCGGCGCCGAGGCGACTCGTGGTTGAAGAGAATCCCGCTGACGGCATAGATGCCCCTGCGCCGGTACGCGTCGCAGAGCCTGTGAGCGGCCATCTTCGAGATCCCATAGGGTGAGGTCGGACGGAGCGGTGTCTGTTCGTTGCAGCGGCCCTCGGCATTGCCGAACACGTCCGAGCTCGACGCCTGGTAGACGCGCGTATCCGGTCGACGGCGTTCCACGATGCTCAGAAGGCGCGCGAGACCTCCGACGTTGATGTCGAACGTCTGGTCCGGCATCTCCCAGCTCGTCGGGACGGAGCTTTGACCGGCGAGGTTGTACACTTCGTCCGGCCACGCGCGTCGAAATGCTGCATCGAGCGAGGCCTCATCACGCAGGTCGCCGCGGAGCAGCTCGATCCGGTCGGAGATCGGCGCGAGCCAGCTGGTCGCTCCCGGGTCGCGCCGGACGAGACCGTAGACCTTGTTGCCGAGGCCAACCAGATATTCGGCCAAGTAGCTGCCGTCTTGACCGGTGATGCCAGTGACCAGGGCCGTCGTCATCGACGGCGCCCCGCGGCCTTCGCCTCGGCGATGGGGACGTGCACGTGAGCCCTCCATCGGCTTGTCACCTCTGCGGCCAGACCTGGCCGTCGAGCCCGGGTGGCCGAAGCTTGAGGGCGACGCGGTGCAGAAGGCGCATGCGCAGCGCGCGAGCGACTCCCGGGAGATAGCCCCGCGGCTCCCGGGCGAGAATCGCGCCGAACTGCGTCTCCGACGTGTCCCTGAGCACGGTGACCCGGTTCACGACCGCCCCGCGAGGCTGGGCGGGCCAGCCACCAGAGGCGCAGACGGCCTTGTAGCCGGCCTCTCGGACCTCGTCGATCACACGGCGGTCGACCAGGCCGAAGGGCGCCGCCAGGAAGTTCACGCCGCGCCCTGTGTGATCCTCGATGACACGCTTCGAGGTCCGGACCTCGTTTCGGAGAAGTTGCGGCGGCAGGGCGGTCAGTGGGCCGTGCGAATGCGAATGCGATTGAAACGACATGGCAGCCCGCTGCATCTCGCTGATCCGGCTCCAGGTCAGATAGCCAGGCTGCCCCACTCTGCTCGTGTTGATGAAGAACTCGGCCCGCACGCCGGCCGCCAGGAGAAGCGGAAAGGCCACTTCGTAGTCCGCGGCGCGCCCTTCGTCGAAGGTCAGCACGACCGGCGTGTGCCCGGGCTGATCGCCGTCGTCGCGCCGGGCCCAGGCGTCATAGAGTCTGACCACCCGATGCCCGCACTCGCGGATGGAAACCAGCTGCCAGCCCAGCGACACCGGCGTGACCCAGTGACTCGCGAGGCGGGCGTTGACGTCGGGAGGGGGCGAAGTCCCGAGCCCGTCGTAGTGAAGCACCGGGATGCCCCGCAACGTCATGACTCAGGCGCCCGCGCGTGTGCCGCTTCGATAAGCCAGCGTGAGGAGCGCGCGCGCCAGCTTCCCTGGATCGTGTCGCACGTCATTTCCGGGTGCGAGCAGGTCGCCCTCGTGAACCGTGTGGCCGAGCGCCTTGAGAAGTGCGACGTCCGCCCGGACTTGCACTGCGCCCAGCGCGCCGTACCGCGCGATCGGCTCGGGCGCGATCGGCGCGGTATTGATGAAGATGTCGTGGATCGGCATCGTGGGTGCGTGCCGGCGGATGGCAATGAGGTGGTCGACCGCGGTGTGCCCGTCGGTCTCGCCGGGCTCCGTCATGAGATTCATAACGTGGACGACCCGAGCCCGTGACCGGGTGATTGCCTCGGCGATCCCACGGGGGAGCAGCGCCGCGACGAGGCTCGAGTAGAGGCTGCCCGGACCGAGCACGATCAGGTGCGCCCGCTCGAGCGCATCCACCGCTTCGGGCAGCGCGAGCGCGTCGGCCGGATGGAGCCGCACCTTGCGGATCGGGCTTCGCGCGCTCGCCATGCGGGACTCACCCTCGATCACGGTGCCGTCGGAGAGCTCGGCGTGGAGCCTGACGTTCCGGGCCGTGGCCGGCAGAACGAGACCGCGCACCGAGAGCAGGCGTCCCACTCGAGCCACCGCCTTGGAGAAATCACGCTCGAGCTCCGTGAGCGCCGTCAGGATGAGGTTGCCGAGGCTGTGGCCGGCGACCTCGCTCCCGCCGGCGAAGCGGAAGGCGAACAGATCGGACAGCACCGGATCGCCTCCGGCGAGCGCCAGCAGACAGTTGCGGACGTCGCCGGGGGAGGGGACCTGGTAGGTCGCACGAAGCTTGCCGGAGCTACCTCCGTCGTCCGCGACGGTCGCGATCGCGGTCAGTCGCGTCTGGTCTCGCTCTGGATTCCAGGGGGGCGACTCGAAGAGGGTCGCCCGGAGGCCCCGGAGCACCATGGGCAACCCCGTGCCGCCGCCGAGCGCCACGACGCGAAGGTCGGGAAGGGCTCCGTCGCTGGGCCAGCTCACGCGCGACGCCTCGGCGGCCGTCGCGACGATCGACGGGATGGCCATGGCCTAAAGCCCCTTCGCCGCATGGGGAGCGACTGATTCCTGAAGGTAGCGCGCGAGCGACTGACGCACGACCGCCCGCTTCGTGTATGCGTACACGAAGGTCTCGCCTTGCACGATGTAGGACTGGACGACGCCGCACTCCTGGAGCTTCAACAAGGCCAGTCGCGTGGATAGCACGTCCCGATTGATCCACCACTCCGCGATGCCCCGCGCGGTATCGACGGCCTCGTTGTGGCGCATCAGGTACTGCACGATCTCGCGGCACACTGCATCGCGCCCGAGAAGGTCTCGGAGCGCCGGCGTCATCCTGCGGCGATTCGACTGCGGAGCCAGCTTCAATGCGGCGTGGTGAGAGAGCACAAACGAGGCCAACGCCGTAACTGGCTGCGCGAACGACGTTTTGGTAATCCGGAAAAATTCGAATCGCGCGCGAAGCCCTAAAATCTTGCGCGTCATCCCGCAAAGATTGCGGGGACGGGAAGACGGTCGGGTGATCCCAGCCGGCTAGGAGTCTGTCGGAGAAAAGTGAGTGACCACGGGGGGCGCAGTCGCTAACGTGTTGGCCATGACGAAAGCGTTTCGGCCGTACACGCTGGACCAGCAGTTGCTGCTGCCGCCCGACATGCGGCAGTGGCTGCCGGAAGGCGACCTGGCGCTGTTCATCAGCGACGTGGTGGACGAGCTGGATCTGTCAGTCATCTACGGCTCGTATGAGACGGGCGACGGGCGGGGCCAACCGCCGTATGACCCAGCGATGCTGGTGAAGGTGCTGCTCTATGCCTACTGCACGGGCCTGCGGTCGTCGCGGAAGATCGAGCGCGCGACCTATCGCGATGTCGCCATCCGCGTGTTGGCCGGCGACCAGCATCCCGACCACGACAGCATTGCCGCGTTCCGCCAGCGCCATTTGCCGGCACTGGCCGGGCTGTTCGTGCAAGGTCTGCGGCTGTGCCAGGCCGCGGGCCTGGTGAAATTGGGTCATGTGGCGCTGGACGGGACCAAGGTGCAGGCCAATGCCTCCAAGCACAAGGCGATGAGCTATGCGCGGATGAACGAATCGGAGCATCAGCTCGAGCGCGAAGTGCGAGCGCTGCTCGACCAGGCGGTGCAGGCCGATGCGGCCGAGGACGCGCAATACGGCGCGGGGCAGCGCGGCGATGACCTGCCGGTCGAGCTGGCGCGCCGGGCGAGCCGACTCGCCAAGATCCGGGCCGCCAAGGCGGTGCTGGAACAGCAGGCGCGCGACGAGGCCGCGCGCGCCGCTGACGCCGGGCGGGCGAAGGTGACGGCGCGCGAGCAGCGGGTGGGCTCGGCCAAGGGCCGGGTGCCCAACGTCCCGGACCCCGCGCAGGCGCAGCCGGCGCCCGGGGCGCAGTACAACTTCACAGACCCGGCCTCGCGCATCATGCTGGATGGGGCGAGCAAGAGCTGGGTGCAGGCCTACAACGCGCAGGCCGTGGTGGATGCCCAGGCCCAAGTCATCGTGGCCTGCACCGTCACACAGGAGGCCACCGACGTCCAGCAGTTCGTGCCGTTGCTGACTCAGGTGCAGACCAACACCGGCCAGCGGCCCTCGATTGTGACGGCCGATGCCGGCTATTTCAGCGAAGCGAATCTGACCGCCGCCGCCGTCGAGGGCATCGACTGTTACGTGCCGCCGGACCGGCACTCGCATGGCCGGGCCGCGGCGCCGACCGCGCGGACGCGGAGCGCGGTCGCGGAGTGGATGCGCGAGAAGCTGCGCGCGCCCGAAGGCCGGCAGGTCTACGCACGCCGCAAGGCGATCGTCGAGCCGGTCTTTGGCCAAGCCAAGGAGGGCCGGGCCTTTCGGCGCTTCTTCTTCCGCGGCTACGACAAGGTCGCCGCGGAGTGGGCGCTGATCTGCCTGACCCACAATCTGCTCAAGCTCTTCCGAGGGCGGACGTGCCCGCAACCAGCGTAGCCTCGCGGCCGTGATCTGCTTCGCCACGCCTCGACTCGTAAGTGGGGTCGCGCGCATCCACGCAACCGGCCGGCTCCAACGCGCCATGACCATTACGCCGACAGGCTCCTAGGCGCTCGGGACGAGACCGCGGTCGGGGCCAGTCGTGGCGTCCACATCCCGGCCGTACGCCTTGAGCTTGTACTGCAGGCAGCGGACGCTGATCTGGAGCAGCCGGGCGGCCTCGGTGCGGTTACCGTGGACCTTGTGCAGGGTCCTGAGGATATGGCGGCGCTCCACCTCGCTCATCGGGAGCCCCGCTTCGAACAGCCCCGCGGGTACCGGAGCAGGCGCGGCGGCTCCATTCGAGAACTCTCCGGCGAAGAGATCTCGATCCGTCAGCGTGTCGCCCTCGGCAAGGACGACGGCCTGCTCGAGGAAGTTCTCGAGCTGCCGAATGTTGCCCGGCCACGGCAAGGTCATCATGCGCCTGAGAGTCGCGGGCGCGACGCGCGTGACCCTTTTGCCGTACAGGCTCCCGAACCGCTGCAGGAAGTGATCGACCAGGCGGGGGATGTCCTCGATCCGCTCGCGGAGCGGGGGCACCTTGATCATGAAGACCGCGACCCGGTAGTAGAGGTCCTCCCGGAACGTGCCCTGCGCCACCGCCGCCCTGAGATCCTTGTTGGTCGCCGTGATGAGCCGGATGTCCGTCCGGATGGCCTTGGTCCCGCCCACCTTGCAGAACTCGCGGCTCTGAATGACGCGGAGGAGCTTGGCCTGGAGCCTCGGACTCAGCTCGCCCAGCTCGTCGATGAACAGCGTCCCGGTGTGGGCCAGCGCGAAGACGCCTTCGCGATGCTCCGTCGCGCCCGTGAACGCCCCCTTCACGTGACCGAAGAGGTGGCTCTCCATCAGGCCTTCGGGAATCGTGGTGCAGTCGAGCGTGATCAGCGGACGATCGCGGCGCGGACTCGCGTAGTGGATCGCGCGCGCGATAAGCTCCTTGCCCGTGCCGCTCTCGCCGTGGATGCAGACGTTGACGTCGCCGACCGCCACCTTCGTGATGCGCGCGAAGATCTCCGCAATCTGCGGCGATTCGCCGATGATGCCGTGATAGGCCGGCGGGATGGGCGCGGGCGACCGCTCGACGGGACTCCGTGCCGCCCGCAGCGCTTGCGTCAGCACCTGCTCGAGCAGCGCGCTCGAGCTCGGCCGCGCCACGCAATCGACGTGAGGGAGCTGGGTCAGAGACTGGATCCTGTCGTCGTCGAGCGCGTCGACGAACGCCAGCACGCGACCTCGGTAGCCCGAGCGCTCGACGCGGGCCGCGACCTCCCGGCCGGTGAGACCGTTGGTCACGTTCACGATCAGGAGGTCCGGAGCTCTGCGCGCGTCGAACGCGAGCGACAGCTCGTGCAGCGATCCGGCGAGCGTCGTCGTGGCGCCCACCGAAGACAGAACTCGACGTGCGATTTCGCCGAGACTCGAGCTCTCATCGACGATGACTACGCGCACGACTCGCCTCCGCGGTCCGGCAATTCTGACAGGGTGCTCGGGGTCAGGCAAGGACTCCATCGCATCGTCGACGCCGTTCCGGAAAGGCGCGGTGAGAGCCTCCCCGCGTCGCGAGGCTCCCGCACCGCTCGCGACTGGCAGAGCGCTCGGAGCTCGTCGAGGTAGGCGAGGCTTGAATCGACGGGCGAGCGTGGGGCTACGTCCTGCCGGTCGTGTGCGAGCGCTCGCCGCCCGGTCTGGTCCACGAAGCCGATGGATGAGCAAAGCGAATACCAATATGTGGTTGAGATCCAACCTTCCGGATCAGTTGCACATTTTGCGCACCCGCAATAGTTGCGTCCGGAGCGGCGCTGGAAGAGACTTGATCAACGCCCAGAAGATTTTCGGGGGGAGACGGCGAGAGCCGCCTTTGAAATCAGCCACATCGATTCCATCGAGCCACCGATCAGCTCGCTGATCAAAAGCTGAACACGTTTGCGCGCTCTCGAGCCGGAACTCACCGTCCTGAGAGTGCTAACCTTGGCTCGAACGGCGCCGGCCGCGCCGGGTGACGCCTAGAGCCGCGGCGCGGGATCGTCGTCCGGGAAGGTCAGGATCACGTGCGATCGGACCTGAAGCTCCAGATCGATCTCTCGTCGGGTTCGCCGTTCTGATCGTCGACGATCCGCCTCCTGACCATGACCTGGGGATCGTCGCCTCCGCTCCGCACATCGCCGGTCGAGGATCACCTCGACGTTCCCGTCGTCGCGGAATCGCTCGAGAAGATACTCGTACAGGCGGGTCTCGTGGCGGGAGACGAGAAAGAGATGGCGGGCCATTGGCCTGTCTATTGTCTGTCGACACTGTGCATGGCAGGTCATTTTTCCCTCCGAGAATCGAATCGGCAGCATGCGCAATGCCATTCGAGAAAGCTTTGAAATGCTTGGCTCTTTCGGGACAGCTGAAATGGCCGAGCGACCAACTTGGAAGATTTTCCGACGGGGATGATCGGTGCCGCGGGTGATCATCGTCGTCGCCCGGGACCGCGTCGAGCTGTTCGATTACTTCGAGCAAGTCTTCGCCGGGATGCCGGATATCAAGGTCCTCCTCGACCGGCGCATCCTGCCGCCTGGCGTCTCGCCTGGGAGCGCGGGCGGTCCTGGCCACCGGGAACGACGGGATATCTACGACGAGCTCCAGCAGCGGGGCTTCGTGATGATCCGCCTTGGATGATCGGACCCTATAATGCGACGACTGGAGGCCCGGGATGCGCTTGGTGTGGGCGGTTCGGCGGAACTCGTACTTCGACTCGATCGACCTCATGCGCGTCGCCGAGCAGGCCAGGCAGCTGGCAGGCGTCGCCGAGGTCGCCGTCGTCATGGGAACGCCGCCGGGCCGGTCGATGCTCGCGGAGGCCGGGATGTGGCCGGCGGAAGCGCCAGACGCGGGGCCGTCGGACCTGCTGATCTCCGTTCGAGCCAGCACCGAAGCGGTGGCGAATCGGGCCCTCGTCTCCGTCGAGGAGCTCCTCGACACGAGCCGGGCGCCGCAGGAGCAGGCCCGCGCAGATGCGCTGCCACGTACGATCGCGGCGGCCGCGCGCCGGAGCGCAGCGACGAACGTCGCCCTCATCGCCGTTCCGGGCACTTACGCTGCCGTCGAGGCCCATCAGGCGCTCTCGGCCGGGCTGCACGTCTTTCTCTTCAGCGATGGCGTTCCGCTTGGCGATGAGGTCGCGCTCAAACGCCGCGCGCGCGAGCGCGGGCTCCTGGTCATGGGGCCGGAATGTGGCACCGCGATCATCAACGGAGTCGGCCTGGGCTTCGCCAATCGTGTTCGCCGAGGCCCCATCGGCGTGGTCGGCGCCTCTGGAACCGGAATCCAGGAGCTGACGACCCTCGTCCATCGCCTCGGCGGGGGTATCTCCCACGCGATCGGCACCGGGGGGCGCGATCTCCACGCCGAGGTCGGCGGGCTCACCTCCCTTCAAGGTGTCGCCGCCCTGGGCACCGACTCTGGTACGCGGGTCCTGCTCATCGTCTCGAAGCCGTCGTCGCCGGCGGCCGCCGACGCCGTGCTCCGGGCCGCCGTCGAAACCCGGAAGCCCGTCGTGGCCTGTCTGCTCGGATATGACGGCGCGACGCCGCAGGGGGTGCACACGGCGGCGACGCTCGAGGAGGCCGCGACCACCGCGGTGAAGCTCGTCGCCGGCACGGTCCGCCCGCTCGAGCGGCCGCGGACGCCGATCGCCGGCGTCCGCGGCGCGATTCTCGGCTTCTTCACCGGCGGAACGCTGTGCGACGAGGCGCGGCGCCTCGCTGGCGATGCGACGGCGCATCGCTTCGTCGATTTCGGCGCCGAGGAGTACACGCGCGGACGGCCTCACCCGATCATCGATCCGAGCCAGCGGAACGCCGCCATCGTCGCCGCCGCCGCCGACGGAAGCGTCTCGGTGCTGCTGCTCGATCTCGTCCTCGGCGATTGCGCCCACTCGGATCCAGCGGCGGCCCTTCGTCCGGCTCTCGAAGAGGCGCGCGCGCGCCGCCGCGGGCGCGACCTGGCGATCGTCGCGCACGTCGTCGGCACCGACGAGGACCCGCAGGGTCTCGAGCGGCAGGAGGAAGAGCTCCGGAAGCTCGGCGTCATCGTCTGCGCGAGCAATCGGATCGCCGCCGAGACGGCGCGGGCGCTCGCCGAGGGCCGCGATGCCGTCTGAAGCCGAGCTCCTTCGCGACCCGCTCGGGGCCGTGGTCGTCGGCCCCGAGCTCTTCGCCTCGGCGCTCGGCGCTCAGGGTGTCCCGGTCAGGCGAGTCGACTGGCAGCCGCCGTCCGCGACGGGCGATCTCGGCTCGCTCTGGTGCGAGGCCGTGGACGCTGCGAACCGCGTCACCCTCGACCGGATCCTCGCCGCGCATCAAGTCTTGATCGACGTGCGCCCGGCGATCGACGTGGTGCCGGGCATGACGCGCGAGACGGTGCTCCACGCCGGGCCGCCGATCGCGTGGGAACGGATGAGCGGCCCGATGCGCGGCGGCATCGTCGGCGCGCTGATCTACGAAGGATTGGCGACGACCTGGCAGGACGCGGAGCGGCTCGTCACCAGCGGCGCCATTCGCTTCGATCCCTGCCATCATCATGCGACCGTCGGACCGATGGCGGGCGCCACGACCGCCTCGATGCCGGTCCTGGTGATCGAGAACCGGACCGCTGGAAACCGCGCCTACTCGACGATCAACGAGGGGCTCGGCAAGGTCCTCCGGTACGGCGCCTACGCGCCGGACGTGATCGATCGGCTGCGTTGGTTCAGGGACGTCGTCGGCCCGGCGCTCGGCGAGGCGGTCCGGCGAGCGGGCGGTGTCGACCTCCGGGCGCTCATCGGCCAGGCCGTGCAGATGGGCGACGAGTGCCACAACCGCAATCGCGCCGCGTCCGCGCTGCTGATCAAGGCGCTCGCCCCCGAGATCGCGGCGCTCGACCTCGCGGCGTCCGAACGGAAACGGGTCCTCGCATTCGCGGCGTCCAACGAGCACCTGTTCCTGAACGTCGGAATGGCCGCCTGCAAGGCCGCGCTCGACGCCGCCCACGGCGTGCCCGATTCGACGATCGTGACGGCGATGGCGCGCAACGGCACCGACTTCGGGATTCGCGTGGGTGGGCTCGGCGACCGGTGGTTCACCGGGCCCGCACAGACGCCCGAGGGGCTCTACTTCCCCGGGTTCAGCGCCGGCGACGCCAATCCCGACATCGGTGACAGCGCCATCACCGAGACAGGCGGTCTCGGCGGCTTCGCGATGGGCGGCGCGCCGGCGGTCGTTCAGTTCGTCGGCGGCACACCCGCGGACGCGCTCGAGCACACGCGGCTCATGTACGAGATCACGCTCGGCGAGAGCTCCGCCTATCGACTGCCCGCGCTCGATTTTCGCGGCACGCCGACCGGGATCGACGTCCGGCTGGTAGTACAGACCGGGATCCTCCCGCAGATCGACACGGGCATGGCGCATCGCGAGCCCGGGGTGGGGCAGGTCGGCGCCGGTCTCGTCAAGCCGCCGCGCGTCTGCTTCGACCGCGCGTTCGAGGCGCTCGTACAGGCGCGCGCGGCCGCCGGCTCGACCCCGCGGCGCCCCTGAGCCGATGACCACGCGAAGCATCGGGGCGCGCATCCCGCGCAACGAGGATCCGCGGCTCCTGCAAGGTCTCGGCTGCTTCGTCGACGACGTGAATCCGCCCGGAGCGCTCCACGCGGCATCGCTCCGGAGCCCGCACGCCCACGCGCGGATCGCGCGGATCGACGCGACCGCCGCTCGGCGCGTGCCCGGCGTCCGTCTCGTGCTGACGGCGGTCGAGCTCGGCGAGCTGAATCAGCCGGCGCCGCTGTTGATCCCGCACCCGACCTTGACGCACGCACGCACCCAGCGGCCGCTCGCCGTCGACGAGGTGCGCTACGTCGGCGAGGTGGTGGCCTTCGTCGTCGCCGACAGCCGCTACATCGCCGAGGACGCGATGGCGCTCATCGAGGTGCAGTACGAGCCCCTGCCGGTCGTGACCGAGCTGGCGAGCGCGCTCTCGTCCGGGACACCGCGGGTGCACGCCGACGTGCCCGACAATCGCGCCGCGCGCTTCCGCCAGACCGTCGGCGACGCGGAGGCCGCGCTGGCGCGCGCCCCTCGCGTCCGGCGCGAACGGCTCGCGATCGAGCGGAGCTGCGGCAGCCCGATCGAGGCCCGCGGGGTGGTGGCCGAGTGGGACGCTCGGCGACGCGTCCTGCGAGTCTGGGACTCGACGCAGGCGCCGCTGCCCATCAAGAACGGCCTCGCCGGACTTTTCGGACTGCCCGAGTTCAACGTGGAAGTCGTGGCGCCCGACGTCGGAGGCGGCTTCGGGACGAAGATCATGCTCTTTTACCCGGAGGAGATCCTGGTCCCGCACGCCGCGATCGCGCTCGGACGCCCGGTGAAGTGGACGGAGGACCGGCGCGAGCACCTCATCGCGGCCAATCAGGAGCGCGGCCAGATCCACGACGTGGAGGTCGGGTTCGACGAGACCGGCCGGATCCTGGCGCTGCGCGATCACTTCGTCCACGACACCGGCGCCTACACGCCGTACGGTATCGTCGTCCCGATCATCACATCGACCCAGCTTCCCGGGCCGTATCGCCTGCCGCACTACACGGTCGAGTTCGAGGTCGCCTACACCAACAAGGCCGCGGTCTCTCCCTACCGTGGCGCGGGCCGCCCCCACGGCGCCTTCGTCATGGAGCGCACGATCGGGCTGATCGCGCGCGAGCTCGGGCTCGAGCCAGCGGAAGTGCGGCGTCGTAACTTCGTTCAACCCGACGAGTTCCCGTGGGACGTCGGGCTCACGTTCCAGGACGGGGCGCCGACGCGCTACGACAGCGGAAACTATCCGGCTGGGCTCGCGATGGCGGTCGAGATGATCGGCGTCGCAGATTTTCGCCGGCGACAGGCCGAAGCGCGCCGGGCCGGCCGCTATCTCGGGCTCGGGCTCGGGTGCTACGTCGAGGGCACCGGGATCGGCCCATACGAGGGGGCGCACGTCCGTGTCGAGCCGAGCGGCAAGGTCCTCGTCGCGACCGGCCTGACCACGCAGGGGCAGGGGCACGGCACGACGTTCGCGCAGATCGCCGCGGAGGTGATCGGCTGTAGCCCGGCCGACGTCTCCGTCGTCACCGGGGACACCACCAAGTTCAACTGGGGTGCCGGCACGTACGCGAGCCGCGGCCTGGTGACGAGCGGCAACGCGATCCACCGTGCGGCGATCGCGGTCCGCGAGAAAGCGCTTCGCCTGGCGGCGAGCCTGCTCGAGGTCTCTCCGCACGACCTGGAGCTGGCCGATGGGCGCGCGAGGGTCAAGGGCGTTCCCGGCAAGGAGCTGACGCTCGGCGCCCTGGCCACGGTCGCCAACCCGATCCGCTACGCGTACGGGAAGGGCGCGGCCGAGGCCGCGCTGAGGCTCGTCAAGCCGCGCGAGGGCCCCGTCCTCGGTGAGGACGAGGAGCCGGGGCTCGAGGCGCGTGGCTACTACGCGCCGGCGCAGTCGACCTTCGCCAGCGGCTGCCATGCCGCGATCGTCGAGGTGGATGTCGACACCGGCAATCTCACGATCCTCCGCTACGTCGTCCAGCACGACTGCGGCATCCTGGTGAATCCAATGATCGTCGAAGGGCAGATCCGCGGCGGCGTCGCGCAGGGCATCGGCGGCTCGTTCTACGAGCGCATCGTCTACGACGCCAGCGGCCAGCCACTCACCACGACCTTCATGGACTTCCTGATGCCGACCGCGCTCGAGATCCCGGAGATCGAGATCGGCCACATTGAAACCCCGTCACCGCTGAACGCGCTCGGGATCAAGGGAGTGGGCGAGGCCGGGGCGATCCCCGTTCCGGCGCTCGTCGCCGAGGCGATCGACGACGCGCTCGCGCCGCTCGGCGTCCGCGTGCGCGAGATGCCGCTCGACCCCGACCGACTGCGGCGCTTGATCGACCAAGCGCGTGGCTCCTCGGTCATCCGGGGAGGCTGAGCATCCCGTCGAGCTCGGTTCTGGCCGAGCTGGTGATGCTCGGCGCCAATGTCGTCTACGGCACGTCGTACGTCGTGGCGCGGGTGACGCTCGAGCGCGTCCCGCCCGCAATGCTCGCGTTCTCGCGTCTCGCCCTGGGAGCGCTGGCGCTCGGGCTGTTCGCCCGGCGTCAACGCGCGAAGCCGCTGTCCGGCGCCGACCGCCGCGCGATTGCGTGGATGGGGATTCTCGGCTTCGCCGGCGCGTACGTCGGCTCGAACTGGGGGATCGCGCACTCCACGGCGACGAACGCGGCGCTCTTGATCACGGTCGAGCCGGTCGCGATGATCCTCCTGAGCCCGTGGTATCTCGGCGAGCGGCTGTCCCGGCGGGGCGCGCTCGGCGCGACGCTCACGATCGTCGGGACCGTGGTCCTCGTCGTCAACGGGATTCCGGGCGTGACCGAGAAGCTCGCGCCGCACTGGTCGGGCGACCTGGTGCTCGTGCTCGCGGGGATCGCGTACGCGTCGTACTCGCTCTTGGGGCGCCGCGTTCTGGAGCGCCACGCTCCGCTCGGTGTCACGATCCGATCGCTCGTGTGGGGCGCGGCGGCGCTTCTGCCGCTCGCCGGACTCGAGTGGCTTTCAGGAGCTCGGCCGGCCTGGACTGCCACGGCCGTCTCCGGCACGCTCTATCTCGCCGTCGTCGTTACCGCGCTCGGTTACGTCGTCTGGAACTGGGCGCTCGCGCGCGTCCCGGCCCCGCGGGCCGCGATCTTTCTCAACATCCAGCCGATCGTGGGAGCGCTGCTGGGCACGCTGCTGCTGGGCGAACCGATCACGCCCTTCACGGTCCTCGGCGGCGTTCTGGTCGTGACCGGCCTGGCGGTAGCGTTCGGACCCGGCGCCCGGTGACTGTATACTCGAAGTCGTGACCGAGCCTCGACGCTACCAGCTCCAGAACGACGCCGCCAACCGCCTGATCGCCGACCTGCTCGACGTCGAAGAAGTGCCGGCCGAGCGCCGCGGGTACTATCAGCAGCTGCTGACCACCGCGCTCAAGCTCCACGAGGACGGCGCCGGGACGGCCGACCTCAAGATCACCAACACGGAGCTCAAAGAGCTGCGTTACGCCTACAAGGTGTTCGCGCCGTACGCCGGTGTGCGCAAGGTGACGGTCTTCGGCTCGGCCCGCGCCGCCTCGAGCGAGGAGGCGATGGCCAGCGCGCGACTCTTCGGCAAGCGCATGACCGACGTGGGTTGGATGGTCGTCACCGGGGCCGGCGCCGGCATCATGGGCGCGGCCCAGGAGGGGGCGGGGGGCGAGAAGAGCTTCGGGCTGAACATCCGCCTGCCATTCGAGCAGGAGGCCAATCCCTGGATCGCCTCCGATCCCAAGCTCATCACCTTCAAGTACTTCTTCACGCGCAAGCTCTTCCTGGTGAAAGAGGCCAGTGGCGTGGCGCTGTTCCCCGGCGGGTTCGGGACGATGGACGAGACCTTCGAGCTCCTCACCTTGATGCAGACGGGCAAGTCGGCGCTCGTCCCGGTCGTGCTGATCGAGGCCGGGCCCAAGCCGTACTGGCGCATCTGGCACCGGTGGATCGCGGGCACCCTGGTCGAGCGCGGGCTCATCGATCCCGAGGACACCTCGTTGTTCAGGATCGTCGATACGCCCGACGAGGCCGTGGCCGAGATGACGGGCTTCTATCGCGTCTACCACTCGTCGCGTATCGTCGGCGACGATCTGGTCCTCCGGCTGACCCGGCCCTTGCAGGCCGCTCAGGTCGCCGACCTTCAGGACAAGTTCGCCGACATCCTCAAGGGACCGGCGAGGCTCGAGCCGGGCCCGGTGCCCCAGGAGCTCAGCGAGTTCCCCGAGCTCGCGCGGCTGATCCTCCCGTTCGACCACCGCTCGTTCGGCCGACTCCGCCAGCTGATCGACTTCGTCAACCAGCTCTAGTCGGTCCCCGGGCGGCTGCCCCGGTCCCCCCCGACCGCGTCTTTCACGAGAGATGGCCCGCGGTGTCTCAGTAGGCGAGGGAGGGATACATGGCGCGCGCGGACCGGCTCCAGTCGGGATTTCTCGTTCTGGCAGATATTTCAGGGTTTACGGCGTTCGTGACTGCGACCGAGCTCGAGCACGGCGCTGAGGTGACCGGAGTGCTGCTGGGTGGGGTGATGGAAGCCCTGGCGCCTCCTCTGGAGATCCAGGAGCTGGAAGGCGACGCCGTCTTCGCGCTGGCCCCGGACGACGCCGCAAAGACTGACCGGGCCCTCATGGAGGCGTTCAGTCGCGCATTCCAGGCCTTCAGCGAGCGGCAGCGTGAGATGTCCCTGGACACGAGCTGTCTGTGCCGGGCGTGCCGCGGCGTGCTCGGCCTGAGCCTCAAGCTGATCGTCCATCACGGAAGCTTCATGCGGCAGACCGTGCGCGGGCGCTCGCGCGTCGCCGGCCCGGACATCATCCTGGCTCACCAGTTTCTCAAGAACGACGTCGAGCCCCGAACGTACGTGCTCTTCACGGACGCCGCGGTGGAGCGCCTCGGGATCGACCCCACGGCCGCCGGCATGGAGCGCTACACGGGCAAGTACGCCCACTTCGAAGAGATGGACTGCTTCGTGGTCTCTCTCGACCGCTTCGGGCGGCGCGGCGAGGGCGTCAGCCCCGAGATGCTACTCGGGCTCCGGTCGCTCCTGGGTGACCTGACACTCGGTGCAGACCCAGGTACGCAGGACGACCTTCGTTCGGTCGTCGCGGCGTAGGGTCCACGCGATGAAGGCCAGGCGCCCGCAGTTGGGACAGCGCTCGGGTCGGGCGTTGGGCGGGAGAATCGACGGCAGCCACGGGATCTTGGCGGGCATCGCACCCGATCATAACAGGTGACCCCGGGGCCCAGTACAATAGGGGCCATGAGACGGCTCCGTGTCGCCCTGGGGCAGATCAACCCCACGGTCGGCGACTTCGACGGCAACGTCCGCATGATCGTGGACGCGATCGAGCGGGCGCGCGCGCTCGGCTCCCAGCTGGTGGCCTTCCCCGAGCTCGCGATCACCGGCTATCCGCCCGAGGATCTCCTGTTCAAGCCCGCCTTCATCGAGGCGAATCTGAAGGCGCTCGACGAGGTGACACGCGTCTCGCGGGGGCTCTCGGTCGTGGTGGGCTTCGTCGACAAGCGCGACGACATCTTCAACGCGGCGGCCGTGCTGCACGACGGAGTCAGAGCCGGGGTCTATCACAAGCAATATCTGCCGAACTACGGCGTCTTCGACGAGAACCGCTACTTCCAGGCGGGCACCGAGACCCAGGTCTTCGCGGCGGGCGAGACGACCTTCGCCGTGAACGTGTGCGAGGACATCTGGTACCCCGCGGGACCGACCACGGTGCAGGCCCTCGGCGGCGCCGAGCTCCTCGTCAACATCAACGGCTCGCCCTACCATGCCGGCAAGGCCCGCTTCCGCGATCAGCTGGTGTCGACCCGCGCAGTGGACGATCTCGTGTGCGTGGCCTACGTCAACATGGTGGGTGGCCAGGACGAGCTCGTGTTCGACGGCGCCAGCATGGTCGTGAACGAGCACGGTGAGTGCCTCGCGCGCGGGCGGATGTTCGAGGAGGACCTGGTCGTCGCCGACCTCGACCTCGAGGCCGTCTTCCGCGCGCGGCTGCACGACTCGCGGCGGCGCAAGGAGAAGCTCGTCGTCCGCGAGAGCGCCACCCGCGTCTCGCTGCCGCCGCTGCCCACGCCCGACGCGCCGCCGCTCTCACCGCGTGAGGTGCCCGCGCTCACCCCGGTCGCGGAAGTGTTCGGGGCCCTGGTCCTTGGTACGCGCGACTACGTCCGGAAGAACGGGTTCAAGCGCGTGGTCATCGGTCTCTCGGGCGGCATCGACTCGTCGCTGGTCGCCGCGGTCGCCGTCGAGGCGCTCGGCCGCGAGAACGTGGCGGGCGTGGGGATGCCGTCCGCGTACTCGTCGGCGGGGACGCGGCGCGACGCCCAGCGGCTGGCCAAGCACCTCGGCATCGAGTTCCTGACGATCCCGATCACGCCGCTGCTCAACGCTTACAAGCGGACCCTCGGCAAGGCGTTCAAGGGGATGAAGGAAGACGTCACCGAGGAGAACATCCAGGCCCGGATCCGGGGCAACCTCCTCATGGCGCTCTCGAACAAGTTCGGCTGGCTCGTGCTGACGACCGGCAACAAGAGCGAGTACAGCGTGGGCTACACGACGCTCTACGGTGACATGGCCGGCGGCTTCGCCGTCATCAAGGACGTCCCGAAGATGCTGGTCTACGACGTCGCGCGCCACGTCAACGCGCGCGCCGGCCGGCCGGTCATTCCCGAGACCGTGTTCACGCGGGCGCCCTCGGCCGAGCTACGGCCCAACCAGACCGACCAGGACACGCTGCCGCCCTACGACGAGCTCGACCGCATCCTCGAGGGCTACGTCGAGGAGGACCAGGGCGTGAACGATCTGATCGCCTGCGGATTCCCGCCCGATACGGTGCGCCGCGTCGTGTCCATGGTCGACGCGAACGAGTACAAGCGCCGTCAGGCCCCGATCGGCGTCAAGATCACCCCGCGCGCATTCGGCCGCGACTGGCGCCCGCCGATCGTCAACCGCTTCCGCGAGCGCTAGGCCTCGGGCCGGCGGCCCGCCGGGGCGCGGTCATGGCGCATGCACGACCGTTTCGGTTCGGAGTGTTCGGGGAAAACGCCCGGTCGCGCGAGGCCCTGCTCGACACGGCGCACCGAGCCGAGGATACGGGATTCTCCACCTTCCTGATCCGGGATCACTTCATCGAGGAACCGTTCGGGCATCAGCTGGCCCCGCTGGCGGCCCTCGCCACGGTGGCCGGCGCGACGAGCCGACTGCGAGTTGGGAGCCTGGTTCTTTCGAACGACTACCGGCATCCGGTGATGCTCGCCAAGGAGATCGCGACGCTCGACGTGCTGTCGAGCGGCCGTGTCGAGCTGGGGCTCGGGGCGGGCTTTTCGCAGGCCGAATATGACGGTGCCGGCATCCCGTTCGATCCGCCTCGTGTCCGGGTCGACCGCCTCGAGGAGTCGATTCACGTTCTCAAGGGGCTTTTCTCGGAGGGGCCGCTCACGTTCTCCGGCACGCACTACGCGGTGACGCGCCTCGACGCCTTTCCGAAGCCTGTGCAGCGCCCGCATCCGCCGCTGCTGATCGGGGCCGCGGGCAAGCGCATGCTCTCGATCGCGGCACGCGAAGCCGATATCATCGGCTTTCAAACCGTGTCCACGGCGAACGGGATGATGACGAACGATCCCGGCGGCCGTCTGCCCCAGGCCGTCACCCAGAGGGTCGAGCAGGTGCGTCAGATCGCGGGTGAGCGATTCGGCCGGATCGAGCTGAGCATGGTGGCGACGGTCGTCTTCGCCGAACAGCCGCGTCAGGAGGCCGAACGGTTCGCGCGCGAGAGAGGATGGGAGGGCCTCTCCGCCGAGCAAATCCTAAAGATGCCGTCGGTCTTCATCGGCTCGACGGATCACATCGTCGACGAGATGCGCGCGCGCCGTGAGCAGTACGGATTCTCCTACTACGTCGTGCTCGACCGCGCCATGGCGCAGGCCGCTCCGCTCGTCAGCCGCCTGGCCGGGACGTGAGCCCATGAGCCCGCGCGAGAGGTCGGGCCTAGAGATATTCCAGGCCGAAGGGATTCTTCTTGCCCACGCGACGGCGACCTGCGCCATCTTGCGGCCGCAGTCCGGCTAGCAGCTTCCTCGGCTGAGATGCGCGTCGTCGTCAACGGGGTGCGGCTCTTCTTCGACGTGGAAGGCGCGAGCCTCGTGCCCGACGGCCCCGTGATGCGGGAGAAGCCGACGCTCCTCCTGCTCCACGGCGGCCCGGGCCTGGATCACTCGATCTACAAGCCCGCGTTCTCCGCGCTGGCCGACATCGCCCAGGTCGTCTTCCTCGACCATCGCGGCCACGGCCGCAGCGATCTCGGCTCTCCGGAGACCTGGACCCTGGCGCGGTGGGCCGACGACGTCCGCGCATTCTGCGACGCGCTCGGGATCGCGCATCCGATCGTCTACGGCGCCTCGTTCGGCGGCACGGTGGCCCTCGCGTACGCCACGCGCCATCCGACCCATCCCGCCAAGCTCATCCTGGTGAGCACCGAGGCCGCGGGCGATACGCACCTGGATCGGCGCGTGGCGCTGTTCGAGCGCTTCGGAGGTCCGGAGGTCGGCGCGCTGGCGCGCCGACGCTTCATCGAGGGCCGGGGCCACACTGACGTGGCGTCCGTCGAAGCCTGGCTTCGCCTGGCTTTCCCGCTCTACACGCGGACGCCGCGCAATCCTGACGTCGCGCGACGTGCGGTTCGCCATCCCGAGGTCACGCACTGGTTCACCCGCCCGGGCGGCGAAGGGCACACGTTCAACTTGGTTCCGGATCTCTCACGCGTGCAGTGTCCGACGCTCGTGCTCGGCGGGGAAGACGATCCGATGACGCCGATCGAATGTCAGGCCGCTATCGCGGCAGCGCTCCCGGCGCACCTGGTCCGGTTCGAACGCTTTGCCGGATGCGGGCACGCGGTGCTGCCGGACGCGCCGGAGCGCGCCCTGGCGGTGATCCGGGAGTTCATCGCGCGCTAGCCGTAGACGGTGAACTCGACCAGGTTGTCGTCGGGGTCGCGGAAGTACACGCTGGTCGACGTGCCGCGCGCGCACGTGCGCGGTCCGGGGCCGGCCTCGGGCTTGATGCCGTTTTTCTGCAGGAGCGCGAGGATCTCGTCGACGGTTCCGCCCCACTCGAGACAGAAGTCGGCGCCGCCCACCGTCGGGCGCCGCGCGCCGAGATAGCCCGGACGCGCGGGCGCGTCGGGCCCGTGGACGTTGATCTTCTGCGCGTCGTTGATGCGGATCGTCGCCATGTCCGGCCGCCCCGGTCGCTTCTCCCACGCGATCGTGAAGCCGAGCCCCTCGTAGAAGCGCAAGGTGCGCTGCAGATCGCCCGCGACGATCACCCAGTGGTCGATGCCCTTGATTGCCATCGTCGTCTCTCCCGTCTGATTCACCGTCGCGCCTCGGCCGGGCGGGGCCCCAGCCCCGCGACGGCCTGCAGCGCGAACCGCGTCACACGCGCGTGTACTTCACGACGCGGCGGGGGCGTCCCCACGCGCCGGGCCGCACCACGTAGAGATCACCGCGCGAGTCGCCCCAGATGCCGTGACACGAGCGGAAGCTCGGATCGCCCCATTGCGCCAGTCGCCCGCCGTCGAGCGTCAGGACGCTGACCAGCCCACCGTTGTGCTCGGGGATGTAGACGACGTCGTCGGCGTCTACGTAGAGGGCCGCCGGGCCGATCAGCTTGGTCGGCCAGATCTCGAGCAGCTTGCCGTCCTGGTCGAACACCTGCACGCGGTCGTTCTCGCGATCGCACACGAGCACGCGCCCGCGGCGGTCGATCCACACCCCGTGGGGCAGGTTGAACTGTCCCGGACCCGTACCCGGCTCGCCCCAGGAGAAGAGATACGTGCCGTCCGCGGCGAACTTGTGCACGCGCGCGTTACCGTAGCCGTCGGTCACGAACATCTCGCCCGACGGTGTCAGGGCGATGTCCGTCGGCAGGTTGAAGGGGCCGCCGCCGTGCGTGACGTTCCGGTAGGCGGCCGAGCTGAAGTCCTTCGGATCGACCCCGGTGTCCGAACGGTACCCGCGCGTCCCGACGGTCTTCAACAGCGAGCCCGTGGGGCTGAAGTAGAGCATCTGCCCGTGATCGCGGTCCACGATCCAGAGATTGTCCTGGGCGTCGGCGCGGATCGTGTGCGGAAACGCGAAGAGTCCCGCGCCCCACGACGAGAGCACGTTGCCGCCGCGGTCGAAGACGATGATCGGATGCTCGGGCGACCGGCTGAAGCCATAGACGCGATCGCGCGAGTCGACCGTCACCGCCGCGACCGGGATCGTCCAGCCGGCGGGAAGCTTGGCCCAGTCGTCGTCGACTTCGTAGGAGTACTTGCCGTTTCCGACTCTCGTGCTCACGTGACGCCCCCTTCCATGTCTGTCTGCCGCTCGTGGCCTTCAGAGCTTACCCCGCGACACCCTCCATCTGCAGGGTGTAGAGCCGGCGGTAGAGACCGTCGCGCGCCAGGAGCTCGTCGTGGCGCCCGACCTCCGCGATTCGCCCCTCGTGCACCACGACGATGCGGTCGGCGTTGCGCACGGTCGCGAGCCGGTGGGCGATGACCAGCACCGTGCGCCCCTGCATCAGCTCGGCCAGCGCCTGCTGGATCATGAACTCGCTCTCGGCGTCGAGGTCCGACGTGGCCTCGTCGAGGATCAGGATCGGCGGATTTTTCAGAAACGCGCGCGCGATCGCGATGCGCTGGCGCTGGCCGCCCGAGAGCCGCACGCCGCGCTCGCCCACGAGCGTCTGATAGCCGTCGGGGCAGCCGGCGATGAACTCCTCGGCGTGCGCCTGACGGGCGGCGCGGACGACGTCCTCGAACGGGGCACCGAGCCGACCGTAGGCGATGTTGTACAGGATCGAATCGCTGAAGAGGAACGTCTCCTGGGTCACGATGCCGATCAGGGCGCGAAGCGAAGCCTGGCTGACGTCGCGCAGGTCGTGGCCGTCGATCGCGATCCGCCCGGCGCTCACGTCGTGGAAGCGCGGCAGCAGGTCCATCAAGGTCGACTTGCCGGCGCCGCTCATGCCCACGAACGCGACCACCTCACCGCGGCCCACCGTCAGCGACACATCCCGGAGCGTGAGCTCCTCGGAGTCGGTATGCCGGAAGCTCACGTGCTCGAACGCGAGGCTTTCGCGGAAGGCGTCGAGCGCCACGGCGTTCGGGCGGTCCGCGATCGCCGGCGGCAGATCGAGGATCTCGAAGACTCGCTCGACGGACGAGGTCGACTGCTGCACCGTATTGACGATCCGCGAGAGCTGCCGCACCGGACCATAGAGGAGAGCCACCGCCGCGGTGAACGAGAAGAAATCACCGGGCGTCATCGTGCCGTTGATGACCTGCTGGCCGCCGTACCAGAGGGCGCCCATGATGCCGAAGGCGGCCAGCACTTCCATGAGCGGGTCGGTGATCTCGTCGGTGCGGTGATCCTTGAGCGCAAGGGACAGGAGCCCGCGGTTGACGCGGTCGAAGCGGTCGATCTCGTGCGACTCGCGCCCGAACGCCTTGACGATCTTCGTCCCCGAGAACGCCTCGTGGAGGAGCACGTTCAGCTCGGCGATCTTCTGCTGCGACCGTTTGTTGATGCGATAGAGCCGCCGGCCGATGGCGCGTACCGCCACGCCGACGAAGGGGAAGACCACCAGCGCGATCACGGCCAGCCGCCAGTCGCGCACGAACATGACGGTCGCGAGCGCGACGACCATCACCGTCTGGCGGATCGTCATGACCAGCACCGTCGACGACAGACGCGCCAGGCGGTTCACGTCGGTCACGACCCGCGACATCAGCTCTGCCGTGTGCCGGCTCGTGAAGAACGACAGCGACATCCGCTGCAGGTGCGCGTAGAGGTCGCGACGGAGCCGCGCGATCACGCGCTCGCCGATCGAGGCCATCAGGTACGACTGGCCATAGCGGGCCAGACCCTTGGCGATATACGCGGCGAGGAACAGGAGGGGGATGAGCTTCAGCATCCTCGCGTCGCGGCGGATGAAGACGTCGTCCATCGCCGGCTTGACGAGCCAGGCGATCGTGCCCTCCGTCGCGGCGACCACGATCGCGAGCACGGTGCCGATGACCAGCGCCGGGACATGCGGGCGGAGGTAGCCGAGCAGGCGCCGGTAGAGGTCGGCCCGGATGCTCACGCCGACCTCGTCTCGACGAGGCGGCGATAGAGCGCCTCGGTCGCGTCGAGCTTGGCGCGGAGCGAGAAGTGCGCGTCCACGCGCTTGCAGCCGGCGCGCGCCATCGCCTGGGCCCACGTCGGGTTCTCGATCACGCGACGGAGCGCGCGCGCCAGCGCCTCCGGGTCGCGCGGGGGCACGAGCAGGCCGGTCTCGCCGTCGATCACCAGCTCGGACATGCCGGCCAGATCGGTGGCGACCACCGGGCGCTCGCAGGCGAGCGCCTCGCGGATCGAGCCGGTGAGCCCCGCGCCGGCATAGGAGGCGTCGACGACCACGTCCGAGGCGGTCAGGATCTGCGGGACGTCCTCGCGGTGGCCGAGCACGAGCACGCGGCCGTCGAGCCCGCGCCCGCGCGCGTGTGCGCCGAGCTCCGCGACGCGCGGCGGCGGCGCCCCCACGAAGAGCAGTCGCGCGCGAGGTACGTCCGGCGCGATCTGCGCCACGGCGTCGAGCACGTCCCGCCAGCCACGCCAGGACCGAACCCCGATCTGCGTGATCAAGAAGTGCTCGGGGGCAAGGCCGAGCTCCCGCCGGATCGGCTCGCCGTCGAGGCCGGGATGGAAGCGCTCGACGTCGGTCCCCGAGTAGATCACCTCGATCTTCTGCGCCTGCACGCCCGTCGCGACGAGGTCGCGCTTGATCGACTCGCAGACCGCGACGATCGCGTGCACGCGACGGCTCGTGTACCCCAGCCGCCGCGCTCGCGGGACGTGGAAGCTCACGCCCCGGTTCAGGACAAGCCGGGACCGCGCGCCCATGAGCCCGGCGAGCAACGCGAGGGTGCGGGCGCGGCCCTTGTGCGCGTGAGCCACCTGGATGTTGCCGGCCCGGATCACCTTCGCGAGACGCCACGCCGCGCGGACGTCCCACGCGCGCTGCATCGGGACCGGGACGTAGCCGACACCCGCCTCGCGCATCCGCTCGGCCCAGAGCTCGCTCGGCGGCGTCGCGACGGTGACGGCGTGACCGCGGGCGGCCAGGCCGATCGCGAGGTCGCGCAGCTGGATCGCGGCGCCGGTGAAGTAGTCGGCCTTCGGGTACAGCTGCAAGATCCGGAGGGAGGAGCTGGTAGTCACGCTCCGAAGAAGGCGCGCACCGTGGCGATCACGCGATCGATTTCCTCGTCCGCGTGGTCGGCCGACATCGGCAAGGTGAGGATTTCCTCGACGAGCCTTTCCGTGCGCGGCAGCGGCGGCGGCGAAAGGTGCTCGACCGGGGGCTGGCGATGCGTCGGGACCGGGTAGTGGATCCCGGTCTGGATCCCGCGCTCCTTGAGGAACTTCGCCAGCTCGGCGCGGCGCGGTGTGCGCACCACGTAGAGGTGATAAACGTGGCGGCCGTGCTCGCGCTCCTCGGGCAGGGCGAGGGGCAGGTTGGCGAGCCCGTCCGCGTAGCGGAGCGCGAGCGCGCGCCGGCGCTCGTTCATCGCGTCCAGGCGCGGCAGCAGCACGCGGAGCGCCGCCGCTTGCAGCTCGCTGAACCGCAGATTGAAGCCGAGCTCGGCGTGCACGTTCTTGTCGAGTCGGCCGTGGTCCCGCAGCCGGCGGCAACGGTCGGCGATCTCGTCGTCGCGGGTGAGGACGGCGCCGCCGTCGCCCATGCCCGGCAGGTTCTTCGACGGATAGAAGGAGAACACGGCGGCGCGGCCGAAGCTGCCGACCCGTCGTCCGTCCCACTCCGCTCCCTGGGCCTGCGCGCAGTCCTCGAGGATCCAGATCCCGAGCCGCGAGGCCAGCCGCTCGACCGCCGCGAGATCGACGGATTGGCCATAGAGGTGGACCGGGACCATCCCGACCGTGCGGGGAGTCGCCTTCGCCTCGGCGTCGCGCGTATCGAGGGTGTAGAACTCGTCCGCGTCGACGAAGACGGGGGTCGCCTCGGCTACGCAGATCGCCTCGACGGTGGGGAACGCGGTGTGTGACGGCACCAGCACTTCGTCGCCCGCCTTCACGCCGAGCGCCCGGAGCGCGAGCCAGAGGGCCGCGGTGGCGGAGCTCGTCAGCACCGCGTGCTTCACACCGGTCGCGCTCGCCAGCTCCGCCTCGAGCTGCCGGCACTGCGGACCCAGGATGTACTGGCGCGAGTCGATGGCGGCCAGGACCGCCCGCTTGATCTCGTCGTCGACCGGCGGGCGCGACAACGGGACGAACGTCACTGGGTGGCCCCGGACAGACGATCGTAGCGACCGCGGTAATAGACCAGCGGCAACCCGGCCCCGGCCCGCGCGCGCTCGACGCGGCCGACGAAGATCGAGTGGTCGCCCTCGAGATGGACGTTGACGGTCGCGCACTCGAGCTGGGCGAGCGCGTTGTCGAGGAGCGGCAGGCCCAGCGGGCTCAAGGTGAACGGCACGCCCTCGAACTTGTTCTCGATCTTCGTCGTCGCGAACCGGCGCGACACGCCCTCCTGGTCATGACACAGGATGTTCACGGCGAACACCTTGCCCGCGACCAGCGCCGGGTAGCTCTGCGACTTGTGATCCACGCAGACGAGGATCAGCGGCGGATCGAGCGACACCGAGGTGAAGGCGCTCGCGGTGAGGCCCGTCGGATGCCCATCGCGATCGCACACCGTGATCACCGTCACCCCGGAAACGAAATGGCTCAGGGTATGGCGGAATTCGTCGGGAGAGATCACCCGCATTTTGTAGCAGGTCAGTGACGAGAATGCAAGGTTTCGCGCATAGATAGAGGGGACGCGCGCGATCACGTTGAAAGCGTTCGACGCTCCTGTATAGTCGCCCCTATGGTCACCCAGGACGCCGTGCTGGATGCGCTGCGGGCGGTGAAGGATCCGGACGCGCAGCAGGATATCGTGTCGCTCGGGCTCATTCGCGACCTGACCATCGCCGAATCGCAGGTCACCTTCACGCTCGCGTTCACGAATCAGTCCGCGGCGTCGAAGGCCACCCTGCACAGCATGGCCTCGCGGGTCGTGGAACGCGTCCCCGGCGTGTCGAAGGTCCTGGTGAAGATGGGCTCCGGGCAACCCGCGCGCCCCGCTCAGGCGGCGCAGCATTCTCACGGCCAGGGCCAGGCGCACGGTGCGACGAAGGCCGAAGACTTAATCCCCGAGGTGAAGCAGACGATCGCGGTCTCGTCGGGCAAGGGGGGCGTCGGCAAGTCCACGGTCACCGTGAACCTCGCGGTGGCGCTGCGCCAGGCGGGCGCCGCGGTCGGCATCATCGACTCCGACGTCTACGGGCCGGACATCCCGCTCATGCTGGGCTCGCGCGGGCGGCCCGGGATGTTCGAGAACCGGATCATCCCGGTCGAGGCGCACGGCATGAAGATGATGTCGATCGGCCTGCTCGTGAACGAACGGGAGCCGCTCGTCTGGCGCGGTCCGATGATCCACTCGTTCATCCAGCAGATGCTCAAGGACGTCAACTGGGGCGCGCTCGACTATCTCGTCTTTGACATGCCACCGGGGACCGGAGATGCCCAGCTGTCGCTCTCGCAGGTCATCCCGCTCTCGGGCGTGGTGATGGTGACGACGCCCCAGGAAGTCGCGCTGCTCGACGTCCGCAAGGCGATCGCGATGTTCCAGAAGCTCAACGTGCCGATCCTCGGCGTCGTCGAGAACATGAGCTACTTCGTGGCGCCCGACACCGGCAAGCGCTACTCGATCTTCGGGGAAGGCGGCGGCCGGAAGCTGGCCGACGAGTACGGCGTGCCGCTCCTCGCGCAGGTCCCGCTCGACCCCGCCACGCGGCTCGCCGGCGACGAGGGCACCCCGATCACGCTGCGCGTGCCCGACTCGGCGCAGGCGCGGACGTTCCGCGAGCTGGCCGTGGCGGTGCGGCAGCGTCTCGACGAGCTGGCCGCGGTCAGGCCGCTGCCGAAGATCGGCTGATCGCGAAGGGACCCGACGCCGTGCCGCCGTTGATCCTGCCGATCTTCCCGCTGCCCGACGTGACGTTCTTCCCGCACACGCTGCTGCCGCTCCACGTCTTCGAGGCGCGCTATCGCGCGATGGTGATGGACGTGCTGGCGCGCGACCGCCGGCTCGCGGTCGTCAAGCTCGTGCCCGGCTTCGAGGCCACGTACGCCGGCAAGCCCGCGGTGCATCCGGTGGCCGGCGCCGGCGAGATCGTGAGCTGGGAGCGGCTGGCGACCGGCCGCTACAACATTCTCGTCAAGGGTGAATGGCGCATCCGGATCGAGGGCGAGCGGCCGAGCGACACCCTCTACCGGATCGTCACCGCGCAGAAGCTCGAGGACGTGGCGCCGCCGACGGACGTCTCGGCGGCGCTGGCGCGCATTCGAGCCGCGTGCGGCCGTCTGCTGCAGGCGCTCGATCGTCCGCCGGACCTCCTCGACACCGCGCTGGCCGAGGGACAGGCCCCAGGCGTGATCGCCGACCGGATCGCTGCGGCCGTCGTGCCCGACCCCGCGCTCCGCCAGGAGCTGCTCGAGATCCTCGACGTCACGCGCCGCCTCGAGCGTCTCGGCGCGGCACTCGATCAGCTCGTGAACGAGCTCCGCCGAGGACGCGAATGAGCGCCAGGCCGATCGCGGCCGTGATCTTCGTGTTGATCCTCGCCGCGACGGCGTCGGCGATCGACGCGGCCCAGTGGGCGTGGCTGGGCGTGCGCATCCGGGATCTCTCCGAGCAGGAGATGAACGAGATCTCCTCGCGTCACGGATTGCGCGAGGGGTTCGGCGTGTTCATCGTCGACGTGATCGAAGGGACGCCGGCCCAGACGGCGGGGCTCAAGACCGGTGATCTGGTCGTCGCGTTCGAGGAGCGCCCGGTGACCGAGACGCGGGTGCTCCAGCGCCTGGTCGCCGCGTCGGCGCCGGGCCGAGACGTGCACCTCACGGTGCTCCGCGCCGACGGGCGGCGCCGCCTCGACGTGCGCCTGGCCGCGATGCCTCGCGCGGTCATCGGGGAACGAATCGGGGCCGAGTTCGGTTTCGTCTTGCGAGACGCCGAGCCCGGCGCGTCGACCGCCCTGGCCGTTTCGGCGGTCGTGCCGAAGAGCCCCGCGGAGCGAGGAGGCCTCGAGGCCGGCGACGTGATCCTTCAAGTCAACGAGCTGGCTGTCGTGACCCGTGAGGCGATGCGCGAAGCGCTCGCCGACGCCGGGCTCGAGGCGCCGCTGAGGTTGATAGTGCGGCGTGGCGGCAACCGCCTGTCGCTGGTCCTCAAAGCGCCGGGCGCCTGACCAGAGTGGCCGGGCGCCATGGCCGGGCGTATTTTTGACGGCCGGGGCGTCTTTTATTGACGCTCGATCGTATGTGACGTATTTATTGACAGCCTGCGCGCCGCTCGAATAGTTTTGTGGGCGGTGGTCCGACCGCTTCGCTCGTGTCTCGTCCTTGGATGATCTGCCGCCGACGGCCATCTACTTCATGTCCTCGACTCCCAGGAGGTGCTCCATGAACGATCCGCATGCGGTCAACGTGAGCCCGCGACGGAAGTTCTTACAAGGCGCGGCACTGGCCGCGACGGGCGCGGCGACGCTCGGCTTTCCGATGGTCGCCAAGGCTCAGGGCCCGATCTCGATGCGCTGGCAGAGCACGTGGCCCCAGAAAGACATCTTCCACGAGTACGCCCTGGACTTCGCCAAGAAGGTCAACGACATGACGGGCGGCGACCTCAAGATCGAGGTGCTGCCGGCCGGCGCGGTGGTGCCGGCTTTCGGTCTGCTCGACGCCGTCTCGAAGGGGACGCTCGACGGCGGTCACGGCGTGCTCGTGTACCACTACGGCAAGCAGACCGCGCTGGCGCTCTGGGGTTCGGGCCCCGGCTACGGCATGGACGCCAACATGCTGCTGAGCTGGCACAAGTACGGCGGCGGCAAGCAGCTCCTCAACAAGCTCTACGCGTCGATCGGCGCCAACGTCGTCTCGTTCCCGTACGGTCCGATGGCGACCCAGCCGCTCGGCTGGTACAAGAAGCCGATCACCAAGCCCGACGACTTCAAGGGCCTCAAGTTCCGCACCGTCGGCATCTCGATCGACGTGTTCCAGGGGCTCGGTGCGGCGGTCAACGCGCTGCCCGGCGCGGAGATCGTCCCGGCCATGGACCGCGGCCTGCTCGACGCCGCCGAGTTCAACAACGCGACGTCCGACCGCATCCTCGGCTTCGCCGACGTCTCCAAGGTGTGCATGCTGCAGAGCTATCACCAGAACGCCGAGCAGCTCGAGATCACGTTCAACAAAGCCAAGTTCGACACGCTGCCGGAGAAGATGAAGGCCGTCATCGAGAACGCCGTCGAGGCGGCGTCGGCCGACATGTCGTGGAAGTCGATCGACCGCTACTCGAAGGACTACATCGAGCTGCAGACCAAGGACAAGGTGCGCTTCTACAAGACGCCGGATGCGGTGCTCCAGAAGCAGCTCGAGATCTACGATCAGGTCGCCGACAAGAAGGCGACGGACAACGCGCTGTTCAAGGAGATCGCGGAGTCCCAGAAGGCGTTCGCCGCGCGGGCGGTGAAGTGGGACCTCGACACCAACGTCAGCCGGCGCATGGCCTACAACCACTACTTCGGCAAGCCGGCCCCCAAGAAGAGCTAATCACTCCGTGCTCGAATCTCTGCGCGCCGGCCATCCGGGACCGACCGGCTGGCCGGCCGCGGTCGTCGCGCCTGGCAGTGCGCGCCGCCGGCCGTCGCGGGGCTGGGGTCCCGCCGGCCGAGGCGCGCCTATGAGTGGTAGTGCGCGCCGCCGGCCGTCGCGGGGCTGGGGTCCCGCCGGCCGAGGCGCGCCTATGATCAGATGAGCGCCCGGCGCGTGATCGGCACCGTCGACCAGATCAGCTACTGGTCCGGCAAGGCGGCGGCCTGGCTCATCGTGGCCTTGACGTTCGTCGTGGCCATCGAGGTCTTCAAGCGCTACATCCTGAACGCGCCCACCGCGTGGATCTTCGACTTCAACAACATGCTGTACGGCTCGCTCTTCATGCTGTGCGGCGCCTACGCGCTGGCGCTCGGCGGGCACGTGCGCGCCGACTTCGTCTACATCTATATGAAGCCGCGCGCGCAGGCGGTGATGGATCTGCTCCTCTACTTCCTGTTCTTCATCCCGGGCATCCTCGGACTCATCTACGCGGGCTACGACTACGCCGCCATCTCCTGGCGCATCGGCGAGCACTCGACCGTGACTGCCGAGGGCCCGCCGGTCTATCACTTCAAGTCGGTCATTCCGATCGCCGGCGTCCTGGTCATGCTCCAGGGGCTGGCCGAGATCGTCCGGTGCGTCGAGTGCCTGCGCACGGGCGCCTGGCCGGCGCGCCTGGAAGACGTCGAGGAGATCGACGTGATCGAGACGCAGCTCTCGCGCAGCGAGTACGTGGACGAGGAGTCGCGGCGGCAGGCGATGGAAGGCGCCCACGCCATCGACGAGGCCGCGCGCCACCGCAGCGTGGTCGACGAGACCGAGCGGCAGAGCCGGACGCCGTGAGCGATCCCGCGCTCGGTCTCACGATGCTCGGCCTCATCGTGGCGGCGATCATGATGGGCTTCCCGACCGCCTTCACCCTGATGGGGCTCGGGATGATCTTCGGCTACATCGCCTTCTGGGTGCCGGGGGGCCACTGGTACGACAACCGCATCTTCGACCTGATCGTGCAGCGCACCTACGGCGTGATGACGAACGATACCTTGCTGTCGGTGCCGTTGTTCGTCTTCATGGGCTACATCATGGAGCGCGCGGCGCTCGTCGACCGCATGTTCCACAGCGTCCAGCTCGCGTTCCGGCGCGTGCCCGCCTCGCTCGCCGTCACGACCTTGCTCGTGTGCGCGTTCTGGGGCATCGCCTCGGGCATCGTCGGCGCCGTCGTCGTCCTGATGGGTGTCATCGCCATGCGGCCGATGCTGAACGCCGGCTACGACGTGAAGCTTGCCTCGGGCGCCATCACGGCGGGCGGGACGCTCGGCATTCTCATCCCCCCGTCGGTCATGCTGATCGTCTACGCGGCGGTGGCCGGACAGTCGATCGTCAAGCTCTACGCCGCGGCGATGCTGCCGGGCTTCTTCCTGACGTTCCTCTATCTCGTCTATATCCTCGGCTGGGCGATCATCAACCCGAAGATCGCGCCGAAGCTGCCGCCCGATCAATACCGCGTGAAGGTGCCGGAGTACTTGAGTCGGCTCGAGCGCGGCCGGGCGCGTCGGGTCGTCGGCGGTGTTCTCGCCGCCGCGCTTCGTCCGAGCCTTCTGGGCGGAGCCACCGGGCCGGATGGTCGTCCTGTCGGCTATCGCGTGATCGCCCACAACCTGCTCGTGCTCTCGGTGCCCCTGCTGCTGACCGTCGGGACGTTCGCCGCGACGTGGTGGTACGTGGTCGTCTACAACGCCCCCGAGGTGGCGACCGCCGCCGCGCCTGCTTCGCGCGTCGCGGCGTCCGCAGCGCCGGCTGCGACGGCCCCTGTCGCCGCCCCCGCCCCCGCGACCGAGGACAAGCCGCAGGAGCTGGGCGCCGCCGCCGAGTCCGAATCCGAGACGGCCGAGGGCGCCAAGAAGCCGGAAGGCCCCGAGGAGATGACGTCGCTGCGCGACACCAGTGTGGCGTCGGACGCCGGGAAGATCCCGGCGCATTTCTACGGCTGGTTCTGGGGGACGGCGGCCGCGTGCGGGCTCTTGCTGTTCTTCTACTTCTGGCGCATGGACGGCGAGCAGCTCGAGATCTTGAAGGAGCTCTGCGCCTCGGTGGTTCCGCTCGGCGTGCTCACGGTCGTGGTCCTCGCGGTGATCCTGTTCGGCATCTGCACCGCGACCGAGTCGGCGGCCATCGGCGCGCTGGGCGCGCTCTATCTCGCCGTGATGTCCAAGTTCGTGCGGCCCGTGCTCTGGTGGAGCCTGATCGGGTTCGTCGTCGGTATCACCCTCGGCATCTACGAAGGCGAGGACTTCGCGTCGCTCCTGGTGGCGGGGTCGATCGGCGGCACCTTGCTCGGCACCGTGGTGCCCGGGCTCTGGTATCTCCGGAGCTCGGTGGAGCTCCGTCAGAACGTCAAGGAGTCGACGTTCCTGACCGCGAAGACCACCGCAATGGTGTGCTGGCTCTTCGTCGGCTCCGCGCTGTTCTCCGCGGTGTTCGCGCTGCACGGCGGCCAGGGATTGATCGAGCGCTGGGTGCTCAGCATGAATCTCTCGCCGCTCGGCTTCCAGTTCCTGGCGCAGGTGATCATCTTCCTGCTCGGCTGGCCGCTCGAGTGGACCGAGATCATCGTGATCTTCTGCCCGATCTTCATCCCCCTGCTGACCCACTTCAACGTCGACCCGATTCTCTTCGGCACGATGGTCGCGGTGAATCTGCAGGCCGCCTTCCTGTCGCCGCCGGTCGCGATGTCGGCCTTCTACCTGAAGGGCGTCTCGCCGAAGCACGTGACGTTGAATCAGATCTTCGCAGGAATGATGCCGTACATGCTCATCGTCTGCCTCTGCCTCGTGTTCATGTACATCTGGCCCGGCATGACACTCTGGCTGCCGGAATTTCTCTACGGCAAATAGCACTCGGAGGGGGGCTTTGCCCCCCTTCCGACGGTCGTCGCGCGCCTGGCGGCGCGCTCCTTCCTGCCTCCCCCCAGATTCGGATTGCGGCGGCGGAGCCGCCGCTCGAAAGGGCTTCGGATTGCGCGGGCGAAGCCCGCGCTCGAAAGCGATCGATCAAACGCTGGACGCGATAGCTCGACCGCCGTCGTGCGATTCGCGGTGGTAATCTCGGGGGCGCGATGGGTGTGAAGGATTTGCATCGGCTGGGGGCGTGCGAGGCGGCGCGGATGATTCGGGAAGGCGCCGTCACGTCGGTCGAGGTCGTGCAGGCGTGTCTGACGCGGGTGCGCGAGGTGGACGGGCAGGTGCAGGCCTGGACGTTCCTCGATCCCGAGTACGCGCTGGCTCAGGCGCGCGCCGCCGACGAGTACCGCATGTCCGGCCAGACGATCGGGGCGCTGCATGGCGTCCCGGTGGGCCTCAAGGACATCATCGACACCGCCGACATGCCCACCGAGAACGGCTCCGTGCTGCATGCCGGCCGGACGCCGTCGCGCGACGCGTCGGTGGTGTCGCTGCTGCGCGCCGCGGGCGCGATCATCATGGGCAAGACGGTGACGACCGAGTTCGCCACCCGCACCCCGGGCAAGACACGCAATCCGCACAACTCGGGCCATACGCCGGGAGGCTCCTCGAGCGGCTCGGCGGCGGCCGTGGCCGCGGCGATGGTCCCGCTGGCGCTCGGCAGCCAGACCACCGGCTCGACGATCCGCCCCGCGTCGTACTGCGGCGTGTTCGGCCTCAAGCCGACGCACGGGCTGATCCCGCGCCACGGGATGTTCCAGCTCTCGCGCGCGCTCGACCACGTCGGCCTCTTCGCGCGCTCGGTCGAGGACATCGCGCTGCTCCTCGAAGAGCTCGCAGCGTACGACGAGCGAGATCCGGATTCGCGCCCCCGCGCGCGTGTCCCGTACCGCGCCGTGGCCGCCGAGGCGCCGCCGCTGACGCCCATGTTCGCGTTCGTGAAGACGTCTCTCTGGGAGCGCGTCGACGCCGACGCCCGCGAGGCTTTCGAGGAGCTCGTCGGGCACCTCGGCGATCGCGTCGAGGAGATCGAGCTCGTCACGCCGCTGGAGGAAGTGCTCGAGTGGCAGCGCGCCGTCGGCGGCGCCGAGATCGCGATCAACCTGAGACGTGAATGGGAGAAAGGCCGCGACAAGCTCTCGGCCGCGCTTCGCGCACGCATCGAGCAAGGCCGCGAGGTGCGCGCGCTCGACTATCTCGGCGCGCTCGGTCGCGTGCCCGAGCTCAACGCGAGCCTCACGGAGCTCTTCGAGCAGCGCTACGACGCGATCCTGACACCGGCCGCCTTCGGCACCGCCCCCAAGGGGCTCGAGTCGACCGGCGACCCGGCTTTCTGCGCCGTGTGGACGCTCTGCGGAATGCCGGCGCTCAATGTTCCGCTGATGCAGGGCGCCAACGGCCTTCCCCTCGGCGTCCAGCTGGTCGGCGCGCGACATCGGGATGCGCGGCTCCTGCGCACCGCGCGCTGGCTCGTGACCCACCTCGCGAACGACGCGTCGTAGCGCGGCGGCATGGCGCAGGTGTAGGCATGCCGCGGTGCGTCTAGCGCCCCGTCTTCCCGAGGCGTAGGCTCTCGCGGCGAAGTCGCCAAATCCGGCCGCACGGAGGATCTCGCATGGCAGACCTCGAGCGCATGTACGTCGACGGCGAGTGGATACTCGCCGAGGGCGGCGCCACCTTCGAAGTGAAGAACCCGGCCGACGCCTCCGTCGTCGCGCGCGTCGCTAACGGCGCGGTGCCGGAGATCCAGCGCGCCGTCACCGCCGCGCACGCGGCGTTTCGCGAATGGTCGGTGCTGGCGCCCAAGGACCGCGGGAGCATTCTCCTCAAGGTCCAGGAGCTCATGCAGGAGCGGCGCGACGAGCTCGCGCGGCTCGTGACGCTCGAGAACGGCAAGCCGCTCGAGGAAGCAAAGAAGGAAGTCCAGTTCGCGCTCGGCTACTTCGGCTGGTTCGCCGAGGAGGCTCGGCGGGTGAGCGGGGAGTGGATCCCATCGCCGCAGCCGAGTAAACGCTACTGGGTGCTGCGCCAGCCGATCGGCCCCGTCGCCGCGGTGACGCCCTGGAACTTCCCGGCGACGATGGTCACGCGCAAGATCGCGCCGGCCCTGGCCGCCGGCTGCACGGTGGTGCTCAAGCCGGCCTCGGCGACTCCGCTCACGGCGCTCGCCATCGCGCGCATCACCGAGGTCGCCGGGCTGCCGCGAGGCGTGTTCAACGTGCTCACGACCAACCGCTCGCGGCTGGTCGGCGCCGAGCTGCTCACGCACCCGCTGATCCGGAAGATCGGCTTCACCGGGTCGACGGACGTGGGCAAGGGGATCATGGAGACGGCCGCCAAGCAGGTGACGCGGCTCTCGTTCGAGCTCGGCGGCAACGCGCCGTTCATCGTGTTCGACGACGCCGATTTCAAGGCGGCGCTCGAGGGCGCGGTGGCGATGAAGTTCCTGCGCGTCGGCGGGCAGTCGTGCATCTGCGCGAACCGGATCTACGTCCAGCGCGGGATCGCCGACACATTCATTCCGGCGTTCGTCGAGGCCGTCGGGAAGCTGAAGGTCGCCGCGGGCTTCGAGCCGGGCGCGCAGATCGGTCCGCTGATCAACGAGGAGACGCGCGCGAAAGTGCACTCCTTGGTGGAGGACGCGGTGAAGCACGGCGCCAAGCTCGAGGCGGGCGGCCGCTATCTGACTGGCGAGCCGTACGCGAAGGGGTTCTTCTATGCGCCCGCGGTCCTGACCGGCGTCACCGACGACATGGCGATCGCGCAGGAGGAGATCTTCGGGCCGGCGGCGCCGCTGCTGGTCTTCGACACCGAGGAAGAAGTGATCCGCCGCGCCAACGCCACCAAGTTCGGGCTGGCGGCCTACTTCTACACGCGCGACATGACGCGGCTCGTTCGGGTGTCCGAGCAGCTCGAGTACGGCCTGGTCGGCGCCAACGACGCCACCGGCTACACGCACGAGATCCCGTTCGGCGGCTTCAAGGAATCCGGCCTCGGACGCGAGGGTGGCCACGAGGGGATCGCGGAATACACGGAGGTGAAATCGGTCGTCGTCAACC
>QHSP01000120.1 GCA_003220495.1 Candidatus Rokuibacteriota bacterium
AGGCCACCGTCGGGTCTGCGAGGTAGCGGTCGCGGTCCTCGAATGCGAGCTTCGTCGCCTCGACGACGACGTGCACGTAGTCGGCCTCGGCGAGGGACGCGATGTCGAAGCCCTCGAGCAAGGACAGGATCGCGAGCGCGGCGAATCCTTGCGTCGGCGGCGGAAAGCTGGCGGCTTCTCCGCCCCGGTAGGGAACGCGCAGCGGCTCGACCCACTCGGGTTGGTGCCGGGCGAGGTCGTCGGCCGTCAGCGGACTGCCGGCGGCGCTCGCGCCCCGCGCGAGCCGCCTGGCGAGCGCGCCCCGGTAGAATGTGTCGCCTCCGCTCCGAGCGATCTCTTCGAGGGTCGACGCGAGATCGGCTTGCACGAAGCGCTCGCGCCTCAGAAGGTCGGGATGGAAGATGCGCCAGAGCCCGTCGCGGAGATCGACGGGCGTCTCGTCGCCGAAGAGATCCGGGGCGTCGGCGGTTTCGCGGCGCTGGCCCGCCGACGGGGGAAACCCGTCGCGCGCGTGGACGATGGCCGCCTCGAGCAGCGTGCTCCACGCGATCGACGAGGCCAGCGAGTCGCGGCTCAGCACGTGGGCCGCCCACCAACCCGACACGACGCCGGGCACGGTCAGCGCCGCGGCCCCGCCGCGCACGGGAATCGCCGCGCCGAAGCGGGCGCGATAGGTCGCGAGGTCGGCGGCGGCGCCCGACCGGCCGGCGGCGTTCAGCGCGCGAAGCGTCCGGTTGCGAGCGTCGTAGATCAGCCAGAAGCTGTCGCCGCCGATCCCGTTCATGTGCGGGTAGACGACGGCGATAGCGGCGCCCGCGGCGATGGCGGCGTCCACCGCGTTGCCGCCCCGCTCGAGGACCGCCAATCCAGCCTCGGAGGCCAGCGCATGGGGTGTGGCCACGAGCCCGCGTGATGCGCGAGCCTCGGGCCATCGGGTCGTGGCGGTCATGCGTCGATCATCACACAGCGCAAGTCTTCCGCTTCGTGAGCGACGAACGATCTAAACGATCAAGACGGCGGCTCCGACCTCACCGCGTTCGTGGAAGACGACCCTCAAGCCGGCGGCACCAGCCTCGTTCTCGAAGTCACTTGGCGAGAATCGGTGCTCGTAGTGAATGCCGCGCCAGTCTCCCGAGGCCACGACGACGTCGCCGGGCTCTGAGCGCCAATCGGACCGGGTGATATGGCCGGCGAACCGTGTGAGTCGATTCGCGAGCAGGCGTGGTGGCCGTTCGGCGGGAATGTAGCTGATCAGAATTCTCCCTCCAGGGTTCAACTGGGCCTTGACCTTGCGGAGCACCCCGACTCGAGTCGCGAGCTGTGGAATGTAGCTGTAGCAACACCAGGAGAAGATGAAGGCGTCAAAGCTCCCCGGCAGCTCGACGGCCTCGATCGCGCCCGTGTGGAGCTCCGCCGTCAGACGTTCCTTGTCGAGCATGTGGCGGGAGTGGGCGACAGCACGAGAGGCGACGTCGAGCCCCTCGACCCGATAGCCCAGCTTGAGCAGGCCGACCAGATCGCGCCCCGCGCCGGATCCAACCAGGAGAATGCGATCTGCGGTCTTCAAAAAGCGTGCGTACAGCCTTTGCTCCCACGGCATCAAACTCGAGACGTCGTCGTCGCCCGGGCCGAGCTCGTCCCACGAGTGAGCGATGGCTGTTCGCAGGTCAGCGAGTCGAAGCGTTCCTATCGCGAGGTAGATCGACGCGCGACCGGCGAGCTCCAGCACCCGGCCGGCACCCCGCAGGAAGGTGTACGGCGCCTTGCGCCAGCCGCGCATCAGGGATCGATCCAGTCGCCGCCTCCTTGCTGACACCGCGGTGGGCCCATCGTGTCGTCAACGAGATTCCGATTATACGGTGGCCCGCCCGATCCTTGATTTCACCCCATGAGTGTGGAAGATTCGGTGCGAGGAACGGTGCCAATGAGCAGAGCCACGCTGAGCTCCGTGGTGACGATCAATCCCGACGTCACGTTCCGTGAGCTGGACGGCGAGATCGTGATCCTCAATCTCGAGACGGGCATCTACTTCGGGCTCGACGCGGTCGGCGCGCGGACCTGGAGGCTCATCGAAGACCACGGATCCCTCGGCGTCGTGTTCGAGGCGCTCCGCTCGGAATACGACGCCGTTCCGTCGGTGCTCGAACGTGATCTCCTCGAGCTCGTCGACCACCTGTGCGCGAAAGGACTGACGCGTGTCGCTGCGAAGTCCACGTAAAACCCGGTTGACGCGCGCGCTCCACAAAGCCTCGACGCTTTCCCGAAACGACTGGGGCGTCCTCGCCGGCGCGCTGGGCCTCCTGCCGGCCGTGAACGTCGGTCTGAGGCTCGTCGGGCTCCGGCGCATGATCGCACTCGGCGAGGCGCTCGCCGCAGCGAGTCGCCGCCGCGGCGAGGGTGAACCCCGCGACGTCGCGCGCACCGCCTGGCTCGTGGAGATTGCCGGGCGCTTTTGTCTGCCGAGGCCGACGTGTCTCGCGAAGGCGCTCGTCGTCTTCTCGCTCCTCAGGCGACGCGGGCTGCCGGCGGAACTGGTCATCGGGGTCTCGAAGACCCAAGGGCCGCTCGAGGGACACGCCTGGGTGGAGCTCGCCGGGGCCGCCATCGTCGTCGCGGATCCGGGGCCGGCACGCGACGCCGTGCTCGTCCGCATTCCCGCCTGGCTGCCTGCTCCAGCGACCATCGCGCTGCGCGAGCGCGCGCCGTGAGCGGTCTCGCCGGCGTGTATGGTCTCGATGATCGCCCGGCCGACGTCTGGCTTCTCAAGAGACTGATCGAGGCGGTCGCTCACCGCGGCCCGGACGGCGAGGGCTGCTGGACAGACGGGCCGATCGGCCTTGGGCATCGCATCTCTCGCACGACGCCGGAGTCGCTTGCCGAGAAGCAGCCGCTGTTCGACGAGAGCGGAGCACTGTGCCTTGTTCTCGACGGACGGGTCGACAACCGCGCGGAGCTCGCCGCATCGCTGCGAGCCGCGGGTGTCCATCTTCGGACGGACACCGACGCGGAGCTCGTGCTGCAGTCCTATGCCCTCTGGGGCCAGGGTTGCGCCATCCGAATCGTCGGTGATTTCGCATTCGCGATCTGGGACCGCCGGCGCCGCCGACTCTTCTGCGCCCGAGACCCGTTGGGGATCCGCCCGTTTTACTACCGCGCCGACGGACAGACCTTCATCTGGGGCTCGGAGTTGCGTCAGCTGCTCGACACCCTGCCGTTCGGCGCCGAGCCGAACGAAGGGGTCATGGGCGAGTACCTGAGCAGTCGTCTGGTCGACTGCAGCGAGACCCTCTATCGCGGAATCCTGCGCCTGCCGCCGGGCCACGTCCTCACCGTCGAAGACGGTCGTGTCTACACGACGCGCTATTTCGACGTCGATCCGCGCCGTGAGATCCGGTATCGCTCGGACGACGAGTACGCCGAGCACTTCCGCGAAATCCTCCGGGAGGCGGTGCACTGCCGGCTCCGGAGCGTTGCCCCCGCCGCAGTTTTCCTGAGCGGTGGGCTCGACTCTTCGTCGATCGTCGGCGTCGCCGCCCGGCTCGCTCGCGAGGGCCGCGTACCCGGACCGGGATTCGAAGCGTACTCCCTCGACTTCGCACGAGCCGACGCGGACGAGCGGGGCTGGGTCGATGACGTTGCAGGGGTGTGGGAGCTGGCGGTGCGTCATGTGAGTGCCGACGACGCCGACCCGCCTTCGCTGGCCGAGCAGGTCGCCGACCTTCGGGACTTTCCGGATCTCCCCAACACGCACCCGTGGGGACTCCTGCTCGCCGAGGCGCGTCGACGTGGCGCCCGCACCGCGCTCTGGGGCTACGGCGGCGACGAGTGGCTCACCGGCGACACGGCGCACTGCGCCGATCTGCTCCGCCGACTGCGTCTGGTCGCGCTCGCGCGCCAGGTCCGCGACGATATTCGCACCCTGAACATGCTGGGCGGTCCACCGGTTGGCCTGGCTGATGCGATCAGATGGTGTGTGTTTCCGCTGGTTCCGCGCCCGGCCAAGCGGCTCGTGCGGCGCTTCCGAAGCCGCGACGTCCCAGACTGGATCGCGCCCGACTTCGCTCGGCGCGTCGGACTCCAGGAGAGGCTGGCGGGGGACGTCGGCGCGGCTCGGTTCCCGACATTCGCCCAGCGCGCCATCTCCCGCCAGCTGCAGAGCGGCTGGAGCGCCGCCGAGTACGAAATGGTGGACCGGTTCGAGAGGCGCCGGTCCATGGAAAGCCGTTTTCCTTTCAACGATCGGCGGCTCATCGAGTTCGCCCTGGCGCTGCCCGAGGAGCAACGCTGGCGAGGCACCCAGACCAAGTTCATCCTGCGCCGGGCGGTGGGCGATCTTCTTCCTTCCTCCGTGGCGCACCGTGCGACCAAAGGCGACTTCACGTACCTTTACGCTGCGTCGCTCGAGCGCGAGGGCGCCGAGGAGACATTCAGCCATCTCCGCCTGGAGGCCGACGGGTTCGTGCGCGGCGAGCGGGTGCGGGAGATGCATCGCCGTCTCCGCGGCGGCGATCTGGGAAGTCTGGGCACCCTCTGGATGATCCTCGCGACGGAGCGGTGGTACAGGACGATGTTTTCTGCGTCACACGCGGCGCTGGCCCACGAGGAGATGCGATGAAAGAGGAGCCGACTCACGACGCGACGCTCGGATCTTCGAAGAAGCCTTACGCGAAGCCTCGGCTGATCGAGTACGGACCCGTGGAGAAGTTGACGCACTCGGGCACGGCAAATCACGGTGACGCGGGCCCCATGATGATGCCGTGATGTGGAGGCGAGCCGAATTGGCGGCGCGGACGGTCTGATGTCGCTCGTCCTCGACGAGCATCGTCAGTACCTGGCTGACACGGCCCGCGTGTCCGCCTTCCGGCAGGCTATCGAGGAGATTGTCACGCCCGGCGACGTGGTGCTGGACCTCGGCGCGGGCACCGGGATCCTCGGACTCATGGCCTGCCGCGCCGGGGCCAAGCGTGTCTACGCGGTCGACGAGGGGCCGATCATCGGCCTCGCCCATGAGGTCGCCGCGGCCAACGGGTTCCAGGATCGAATCACCCACGTCAAGGGGCTCTCGACACGAGTGGAGCTGCCGGAGCGAGTCGACGTGGTTCTCGCCGACCAGATCGGACGGTTCGGGTTGGAGTCAGGCATCCTCGACTACTTCGGGGACGCCCGGGCGCGCTTCCTGAAGCCGGACGGCCTGATGGTGCCGAGCGAGATCAGGCTCGTCGTGGCGCCGGTGGAGTGTCGCGATCTCTTCGGGCAAATCGAGTTCTGGCGGCAGGCGCCCGCCGGCTACGACTTCCGCCCGGCGCTCGCGATCGCCGCAAACACCGGTTACCCGGC
>QHSP01000048.1:0-72483 GCA_003220495.1 Candidatus Rokuibacteriota bacterium
CCGCCGGCGGCCAGATATTCCGCCTTCATCGAGGCGATCTTGTCGGTGGTGATCCCGTGCTGTGCTAGCCTCGGCTTGAGGCCATAGATCCGCGTGGCGTTGCCCGCGAAGATCGCGCGCTTCACCGGGCCGTCCGCCGGGCCGAGCGGCTTGAAGCCGTGCTTCTTCTGCATGTCCTCGGGGATCTCGAGACGGCGCATCGCCTCGATCTGCCACTGGGGCGAGCCATACCAGAGTGAGTCCGTGCCCCAGATGACGTGGTCGGCGCCGAGGCCCTTGATCAACGTGCCGATGAAGGCCGCGGCGAAGCGCGGGTTGGCGACGGCGGCCGTCGCGAAGGCGGTGCCAATCTCGCCGTAGACGTTCTTCACGCCGGACTTGGCGGGAATCTCGGCCAGGTCGCTCGCCCACTTGATCTTCCCGGTCTGCTCGAACTCGGCCAGCGCCGCGTCGGGCGTCTCCAGGAAGTTGCGAAGCGCGCCGTGATAGATCATGAAGTTGAGCTTCGGCCAGTCCTTGGCGGCCTTGCCCAGGTCTCGCACCGTGGCGTATTCCCACACCTTGGGCCACGAGGTCTCGTAGTCGGCCGGCAGCAGGCCCTTGTGGATGCAGATCGTCGTGATGTTCGACTTCACGGCCTTCTCGTAGAACGGATAGACGAGCTTCTCGTCGTCGAGCCACCAGTACGACTCGAGCTTGGACGGGAACAGCGGATCGCCGATCGTATAGCCCTTCCAGCTGTCCGGCTTGAGCGTCGAGATCGCGCGGTCGACCTGGTCCATCCATCCGTCCTTCTTCGGCGTGAACACGGAATGGCCGAGCAGGCGGCGCGAGCCGGCGAACTTGTTGATCGACATGCGGGCGGCGACGATCTGATCGTTGCTGAGCAGATCCCAGCTCGAATCGTCGAACGGCGCACCCGAGAGCAGCGCCACCTTCGTGTCGCTGTCGACGAAGATCTCCTTCACGTAGTTCTCGAACTTGTAGCGCTCCAGCTTGCTCTCGCCCCACAGCTTCGGGTTCCAGTTCGTCTTGGCGTACTTCGCCAGATCGAGGAGCCCCTCCTGCTTGAAGTCGTCGCGCACGAAGTGCGTCTGGCAGTCCACGATGAACTGGCCCGAGAGCGCCTGCGCGCGCAGGTCGGCGACCCCCGGCATCGCCGCCTCGGCGCGGCTCACCTCGAAGATTGGGCCGAACACATCGTTCATGGCGATGAACGCGGCGGCCATGCCCGCGCTCGTGGCCAGGAACTTGCGCCGGCTTAGACCGTGCTTCGGCGCGAGGTCGCTGGCCAGCTGCGTGACGCGGGCCTCGACCTTGCGTTGCTCCTGGGTCTGGGGCAGCGGGTTGTATTCGCCGTTCGAGACGATCTGGGTCGGAATCGGCCCTCGAAACGCCGCGACTTCGGCTGGTGCGGTACGCTTGAGCTCAGCGTCGCTGAGATAGTGCGGCATCACGCGCCTCCCTCTTCGGTGAGTCCCGGAGACTCGCCTCGTCCCTCCTCGTCACTGAGCGCGGGCCCGGGAGCCCGCGATGGGGACCGGGCCGACGATTATCGCTGTTGAGCGGGGAAGTCAAGGGGCAGCGCGACCGTCTACAGGCTCTGGCGGCCCGGCGTCACGAGATCGCCGAACCGCTTGAGCAGCGTCGCCTCGTCGAGCGCGCCGGCGTGGGCCAGGGCGCTGACCTGCTTGGGATCGTCGAGGTCCGCGCGGGTGAGTCGAATCATGTAGGCGGCGAGCATCTGGTAGGCTTCCGACTCCACGTCGACGTGACGCACGCGGAATCGCCCGGTCTTGGCGTCGATCAGATCGCGGAACGGGACCGGCACGAAGGTATCGCCCTGCATCGTCACCATCGCGTCGCTACCGCCCGCGACCAGAAACCGGGTCGCCCAATAACCGAGCCCTCGACAGTAGTGGATGTCGAACCCCCCGGGCGGCGCGCATCGAAGCTCGTAGCCGATGTCCTTCGCGACGATGCTGGTCACGACCCCGCGCGCCCGCAGATTTGCCGCCACCCGTTCCTTGAGCAGGCGCGAAAGCTCCAGCTCGGCCAGCCGGACATTTCCGTACGGATCGCGCTCGACCTGGCTCAGGGTGTCCGGATCCAGCCGCTCGATGAGCCCCTCGGCGAGCAGCGCCACACCGTGCTCTCGCCCCAGGACGCGCCGCTTGATGATCGCCCCTTCGAGGATATCGGCGATCTGGTCGAGGCTGACCGGGCCCGCGGAGAACTCCTCGCCGATGATGGTCAGCGTCGCGCCCGCGGCGCTGCCGATGCCGAGGGCGAGGTGGCCGGCGTGACGACCCATGATCGTGACGAAGAACCACTTGTCGGTCGTCGCCGCGTCCTTCATCAGGTTGCGCACGAGATCCTTGCCCACGTCGACCGCGGTCGTGAAGCCGAACGTCGGGACGCCGGGCGGCAGCGGCAGGTCGTTGTCGATCGTCTTCGGCACGTGGGCGACCGCGAGCTTGCCGCCCAGCACCCGCGCCACGGCCGCAGCGCCGGACGCGGTGTCGTCGCCGCCGATCGTCAGGAGGTACGAGGCGCCGAGCTGCCGCAAGGACTCCGCGACATTCTGCAGCGTCTGGGCCGAACGCGCCGGGTTCGCGCGGGAAGTCCGGAGCACCGAGCCGCCCTCGAAGTGGATCCGGGAGAGCGAGGCGATCTCGAGCTCATCGACGTGGCTCGTGTCCTTCTTCATCAGCCACTGGTAGCCGTCGTGGCACCCGAGGACTGTGAGTCCGCGGTTGCGCGCCTCGATCGTGGCCGCCGCGATGACGGCATTGATCCCGGGCGCCGGGCCGCCCCCGACGAGGATCGCGAGCGCCCCGGCGCTCACCGGACGCTCCTCTCGAGCTCCGCGGAGTAGGCCCCGGCGCGCGCCGCGCTGTTGCAGCGCGCCCGGTGGCGGAACGCGCGTTGCCCGTCGTCGACCCGCGTCGCGTCGCCGGCCCAGGCCGTCAGGGGTGCGGCCTGCAGCGCCCGCGCAAAGGAAAAGCTGAGAGGCCAGGGCGCTTGCTCTGGCAGACGATTCATCGCGTTGAGGTGGGCGGTCGCGAGCTCGTCCGACTGCCCACCCGAGAGGAACACGATTCCGGGCACCGCGGACGGAACTGTGCGGCGCAGGCATCGTACGGTCGCCTGCGCCACGGCCTCCACCGAGGCCGGGCGAGCCGACGCCGCGCCCGGCACCACCATGCTCGGCTTCAGGAGCATTCCCTCCAGCAGGACCTTGTGCTCCCACAATGCATGGAAGACCGTGTGCAGCGTCGCTTCGGTTACCTCGAAGCACCGCTCGAGCGAGTGCCCGCCGTCCATCAGCACCTCGGGCTCGACGATCGGGACGATCTCAGCCTCCTGGCACAACGCCGCGTAGCGCGCGAGCGCCGTCGCGTTGGCCTCGAGGGCGAGCCGTGTGGGCGTACGGCCATCGTCGCCGATCCCGATCACCGCCCGCCACTTGGCAAAGCGCGCGCCGAGTTTCTTGTAGTCGGCGAGGCGCTCGCGAAGTCCGTCGAGCCCCTCGGTCACCTGTTCGCCCGGCGTCCCCGCCAACGGTTTCGTCCCGCGGTCCACCTTGATCCCCGGGATGATCCCCTCCTTGACCAGCACGTCGACGAAGGGTCGCCCGTCGTCGGCCGCCTGGCGAATGGTCTCGTCGAACAGGATGACGCCGCTGATGAGCTCGCCGATGCCCTTGGTCGTCAGGAGCATCTCCCGGTAGCGCCGGCGGTTCTCCTCGCTGTTGGCGATTCCGAGCGGCTCGAAGCGCCGGCCGATCGTGGCGTGGCTCTCGTCCGCTGCAAGAATCCCCTTACCCGGAGCAACCAGAGCGCGTGCGGTCCCTTCCAGAGTCGTCGTCGCCATCACCCTTGCCTCCTTCCGCCACTCCAGCGTACCGAGTCAGGCTAGTCCCCTCCCAATCTTGAAGAGAGCCTCCCGGCCAAGGTCGACCCTCGTGGCGCGGCGCCGAGATCTCAGAACCCTCTGGGCGAATCCGCAAGAAGCTAATTTAGTTGACCTATTTCTATGTAGCAGCGATCGGCGTCTGCTGAGACCGGCTAAATAGGCGACCGATTTGATCGGATATAAATCCGGGTATAGCCTTTGATGTGGAGGTCTCGATGACCACACCGACGAAGACACTCGAGGCGCTCGCGACCCGCGACTACAAGTGGGGGTTCGTGAGCGACATCGAAGCCGACACGCTGCCGCCGGGCTTGAACGAGGACGTCATCCGCCTGATCTCGGCCAAGAAGGCGGAGCCCGAGTTCATGCTGGACTGGCGCCTGCGCGCGTATCGCCACTGGAGCAAGCTGGAGCGCCAGGCCGGAGAGCCGAAGTGGGCGAACGTCACCTACCCGCCCATCGACTACCAGAAGATCGTGTACTACTCGGCCCCGAAGCGGCAGGGCGAGGGGCCCGCGAGCCTGGACGAGATCGACCCGAAGCTTCTGGAGACCTTCGAGAAGCTCGGGATTCCTCTTGGCGAGCAGAAGCGTCTGGCCGGCGTTGCGGTCGACGCCGTCTTCGACAGCGTCTCGGTAGCGACGACGTTCAAGGAAAAGCTGGCCGAGCTCGGCATCATCTTCTGCTCCTTCTCCGAGGCCGTCCAGAACCACCCGGATCTGGTGCAGAAGTACCTGGGCTCGGTGGTGCCGTACACCGACAACTTCTACGCGGCACTGAACTCAGCCGTCTTCAGCGACGGCTCGTTCTGCTACATCCCCAGAGGCGTCCGTTGCCCCATGGAGCTCTCGACCTACTTCCGTATCAACGCGGCGGGGTCGGGGCAGTTCGAGCGCACGCTGATCGTCGCCGAGGAGGGCAGCTACGTCAGCTATCTGGAAGGCTGCACGGCCCCGATGCGCGACGAGAATCAGCTGCACGCGGCGGTCGTCGAGCTCGTCGCGCAGGAAGGTGCGCAGATCAAGTATTCGACTGTTCAGAACTGGTACGCCGGCGACGCCGAGGGTCGCGGCGGAATCTTCAACTTCGTGACCAAGCGAGGCAAGTGCGCGGGACGCGGCGCCCGCATCTCGTGGACCCAGGTGGAGACGGGCTCGGCGATCACCTGGAAGTACCCGAGCGTCATCTTGCAAGCCGACGACTCGATCGGCGAGTTCTACTCGGTTGCGCTGACCGCCAACCGCCAGCAGGCCGACACCGGCACCAAGATGCTGCACATCGGTAAGAACACCCGGAGCACGATCATCTCCAAGGGGATTTCCGCCGGCCGCGGCAACAACACCTACCGTGGGCTCGTGCGCATCCTGCCGCGCGCCGCCAACGCGCGCAATTACACGCAGTGCGACTCGCTGCTGCTCGGCGACCGGTGCGGCGCCCACACGTTCCCCTATATCGAGGTCGGCAACGCCTCGTCGATCGCCGAGCACGAGGCCTCGACCTCGAAGATCAGCGACGAGCAGCTCTTCTACTGCAAGCAGCGCGGCCTGTCGGGCGACAACGCCGTGTCGATGATCATCAACGGGTTCTGCAAGGAGGTCTTCAAGAACCTCCCGATGGAGTTCGCCGTGGAAGCCACCAAGCTGCTCGGCGTGAGCCTGGAAGGGAGCATCGGCTGATGCTGAGCATTCGCGACCTGTCCGTCGGCGTCGAGGGCAAGACCATCGTGCGACATTTGAATCTGGAGGTGCGCGCCGGCGAGGTCCACGCCGTCATGGGGCCGAACGGCTCGGGCAAGAGCACGCTGGCCCAGGCGCTCGCCGGGCACCCGGCCTACGCGGTCACCGGCGGCGAGGTGACGTATCTCGGCCGGGATCTCCTGGCCATGTCGCCCGAGGATCGGGCGCGCGCCGGGCTGTTCCTGGCGTTCCAGTACCCGATCGAGATCCCCGGCGTGAGCAACGCGGCCTTCCTCAAGGCGGCGATCAACGAGCAACGGGCCGCGCGCGGGCTGGACGAGCTCGACGCCATGGATGTCCTCGAGCGGCTAGAGCAGAAGCTCCAGCTGGTCGAGATGGACAAGAGCTTTCTCAGCCGGCCGGTCAACGAGGGTTTCTCGGGCGGCGAGAAGAAGCGCAACGAGATCCTCCAGATGGCCGTGCTGGAGCCGACGCTCGCCATCCTCGACGAGACCGACTCGGGGCTCGACATCGACGCGCTCAAGATCGTCGCCCAGGGCGTGAATCGCCTGCGCCGACCGGACAACGCCATCATCCTGGTGACCCACTACCAGCGGATCCTCCAGTACGTCGAGCCCGACCACGTCCACGTCCTCTTCGACGGCCGCATCGTGAAGTCGGCGGGCAAGGAGCTGGCGCTGGAGCTCGAGCGCAGGGGTTACGACTGGATCAGGGACGAGGTGGGGGCAGTCGCATGACCTCCATCGGTGCCGGCACGGATCGCTACCTGGCGGAGTTCGAGAGCCTCGAGCGAGGCGCGGACCGCGCACCCGCATGGCTGGCCGCCTTGCGGCGCGAGGCCATGGCCCGATTCGCCGAGCGGGGCTTCCCCACCACCCGTGACGAGGACTGGCGCTACACGAACCTCGGGCCGCTGGCGGCGACGCCGTTCCGAGCTGCCGGCGCGGTCGCTTCCCTCAATCTGTCCAGCGAGACGGTCGATCGCGCGGCCATCGGTCCCAGCGCCTGGCCTCGCCTGGTCTTCGTCGACGGGCGATACGCGCCGGAGCATTCGTCTCGACAGCGCTTACCCGGCGGCGCCTGCCTCTCGAGCCTCGCCGAAGCGATGACCACCGACCCAGAGCTCGTCCAGCGGCATCTGGCGAGGCATGCCCACTGGGACGCCGACGTCTTCGCCGCTCTCAGCACCGCGTTCGTTCAGGACGGTGCCTTCCTGCACATACCGGCCGAGACGGCGATTACGGCGCCGATCGAGCTCCTGTTGCTGACCACGGTCCCAGGCGCGCTGGCCCAGCCGCGAATCCTCGTCGTGGCCGGACCCCACAGCCGATTCACCGTCGTCGAGCGCTACGTCGGGCTCACGGACGACACGTGCTTCGTCAACGCGGTGACGGAGATGGTCGTGGGTCCCGGAGCCTCGGTGGACCACTACGTGCTCCAGGAACAGGGAGCGTCCACCTTCCATATGGCGACGATCCACGCCGCCCTCGAACGCGACAGCGCGTTCTCCACCTGCGAGGCGACCTTCGGCGCGCGGCTTGCCCGCACGACGCTCACCGTGCGCTTCGGCGGCGAAGGCGGCCGCGGCTCCCTCGCCGGCCTCTATGTCACGAGCGGCCGCCAGCACGTCGATCACCACGTGACGGTCGACCATGCGGTCCCACGCTGCTCCAGCCGGCAGCTCTACAAAGGTGTGCTCGACGGCTCGGCCCGCGCCGTTTTCAACGGGCGGGTCATCGTGCGCCCGGACGCCCAGAAGACCGACGCCAGCCAGACCAACAAGCATCTGCTCCTCTCCGACGGCGTCGAGGTCGACAGCAAGCCCCAGCTCGAGATCTTCGCCGACGACGTCAAGTGCACCCACGGCGCGGCCGAGGGGCAGCTGGCGCCGGAGGCGATCTTCTACCTGAGAAGCCGGGGCCTGGACGACACCGCGGCGCGAAGGCTCCTGACCCTGGGGTTCGTGCGCGAGGTCGTCGACCGCATCACGGTGGAGCCGATCCGCAGCTATCTCGACCGCACGCTCGAGGCTCGGCTGGGTACGGAACGCGGCAGCAAGGAGATGCCATGAGCGCGACGACTCGGGTCTTTCGGGCTCCGACCGCCAACCCGACGGGCTGGGAGGTCGAGCGCATCCGCAAGGACTTCCCGGCGCTGCATCAGGAGGTCCACGGTAAGCCCCTGGTCTATCTGGACAACGCCGCGACCAGCCAGAAGCCCCAGGCCGTGATCGACGCGCTGACCGCCTACTACGCTCGGGACAACGCCAACGTCCACCGAGGCGTGCACCTTCTCAGCGAGCGCGCTACCGATGCGTACGAGAGCGCCCGCGACCGCATCCAGCGCCATCTCAACGCCGCCTCCCGCCGCGAGATCGTGTTCGTGCGCCAGGCCACGGAGGCCATCAACCTCGTGATGGCGAGCTTCGGGCGCACCGTCGTCGGCGCAGGCGACGAGGTCGTCATCTCGGCGATCGAGCACCACGCCAACATCGTGCCCTGGCAGATGCTCTGCGAGGAAAAGGGCGCGACCCTCAGGGTGGTTCCCGTCGACGACCGCGGCGATCTGATCATGGACGAATACGCCCGGCTGCTCGGCCCCCGGACGCGGCTGGTGGCGATCACCCAGGTGTCGAATGCGCTGGGGACGGTCACGCCGATCAAGGAGATCATCCGCGTCGCGCATCGCCAGAACGTCCCGGTGCTGGTTGACGGCGCTCAGGCGGTGCCCCACCAGGCGGTGGACGTGCAGGACCTGGACTGCGATTTCTTCGTGTTCTCCGGCCACAAGGCATACGGCCCGACGGGCATCGGCGTGCTCTACGGCAAAGAGGCGTGGCTCGAGCGGATGCCGCCCTACCAGGGCGGCGGCGACATGATCAAGATGGTGACCTTCGAGAAGACGATCTACAACGACCTGCCGTACAAGTTCGAGGCCGGCACTCCCCACATCGCCGGAGCGATCGGCCTGGCGACGGCGCTCGATTACCTCGATGGCCTGGGACTCGACGCCATCGGCGCCTGGGAGCACGAGCTGCTCGTCTATGGCACCGAGCTCCTCCAGGCCGTGCCTGGCGTGCGGCTGATCGGGACCGCGCGCCGCAAGGCGGCCGTGCTGTCGTTCGTGCTCGACGGTGTCCACGCGCACGATCTCGGGACGATTCTCGACCATCAAGGTGTGGCCGTGCGCGCCGGCCACCACTGCGCGATGCCGGTCATGGACCGCTTCGGCGTGCCGGCGACCGTGCGGGCTTCGCTTGGTCTCTACAACACGCGCGGCGAGCTGGAGACGCTGGCGAGCGCCGTGCGGACGGCGCGGGAGATCTTCGGCTGATGAGCGATCTGCGCGACCTCTACCAGCAGGTGATCCTCGATCACAACCGGAAGCCGCGGAACTTCCGCGTGCTGGAGGGCGCCAACCGGACCGCCGAGGGCTACAACCCTCTCTGTGGGGACAAGATCAGGCTCTATCTGAGCGTGGAGGATGGCGTGATCAAGGACGCCGCATTCCAGGGCAAGGGCTGCGCCATCTCCAAAGCCTCGGCCTCGATGATGACGGCCAGCGTGATCGGCAAACCTCTGGACGAGGCCGAGGCCTTGTTTCATCGCATCCACGCCATGCTCACCGGCGAGGCCACGTCGACCATCGACGCCGCCGGCGACGGCCTCGGCAAGCTGGCCGTCTTCGCCGGCGTTCGCGAGTTCCCCAGCCGCATCAAGTGCGCCACCCTCGCCTGGCACACGCTGCGTTCCGCGCTGAGCGGGGCCGCCGAACCGGTGTCGACGGAATAGGTGTCGGCGCAGAAGCAGGAGACGGATATGGCTGACCAGGCGGTGATCGAGCGCGACGTGATCCAGGCGCTGCGCAGGTGCTACGACCCCGAGATCCCTGTCGACATCTATGAGCTCGGGCTCATCTACGGGCTCCGCGTCACGGCCGACGGAGCCGTCGACGTCCGCATGACGCTGACGGCGCCCAACTGTCCCGCGGCCCAGGAGCTGCCGGCCCAAGTCGAGCAAGCGGTGCGCTCGGTCCCGGGAGTGACCGGCGCCCGCGTCGAGATCACGTTCGACCCACCCTGGGATAGCTGCAAGATGTCTGACGCCGCGAAGCTGAAGCTCGGCCTGCTGTAGGTCCCCGGACCGCCGGTCAGCTCCGGCGGACGACGCGGTTGGTCTTCACCGGCTCGAATCGACCGGTGCGGGCGATCGACCACAGCACGCGCCAGGCGCCGCGCGTGGCGAGGAGCCAGTAGGTCTGGCACCGGAAGATGCCCCAGAACTTGGCTTTCAGCGTGGTGCGGGCGACGTTCACGCGGCGCGGAAAGTGCGGCGTGAGGCTCTCGATCAGATCTTGTGTCACGATGCCGCCGACCCACACGGTGAGGCCGAGGGAGATCGACGGAAACGCGACGCCCAAGAGGAACCACGCCGGGTGATACGAGAAGCGATAGGCCAGATGCCACCCGAGGAATCCGAGCACGGGATAGACGACGGCGGCGATCGGCCACTCGACGACCTTGTTACCAACGTGCCGGCAGAGCTGCGCCAGATTGTAGGGCGAGGGCCGAGCCCGCCAGACCCCTCGGAGGAACGCGACGTCGTCCAGCACGCCCTTGTACCAGCGCGCGTTCTGGCGAATCATGCCGTCGCTCGATTCGGGCATGTCGACCAGCTCCAGCATGGGCATCGCGGCCATGAGGACGCCGCGGGCGCCCAGCGCGTAGCCGAGCGTCGAATCTTCCGTCGCGCCCGACGTCGGAAAGCCTCCGAGGCTCTGCAAGGTGTCCAGGCGCACGAACTGGTTGTGGCCGAGGCAGATCTGCGAGCGCCGGAAGCAGAGCTCGAAGAGCGGCCGGAGCAGGCGCGCCACGCGCGGAGACCGCGCCTGCAGCCGCGCGAACGCGTCGATGCGCCGGCGCTCGTTGATCAGGCGCGCGATCGAGACGCGGATGAAGATCGACGACTGCTGCACGGCGCACACGCGGCCGCGGACGTCGAGCCGGTCGAAGTTGGCCAGCGAGAGCGTCACGCCCTGATAGGCGAGCCGGCCGCGATGCTGAGCCAGATCGGCGGCGATCCACCGGTAGACGTTCGGGTCGGGAATCGAGTCGGCGTCGCTCAGCCCGATCCAGACGCGCGCCGGATCGTAGCGCAGATCGAGCAGCGGCTTGAGGATCTCGGGCCGGAGCGCCCAGTTGAGCTGGTGCGCCTTGCGGCCCTCGCCCGGCATCGCGACGACCGAGAGCATCTTCTGCTGCCAGGGCGGCAGGCCTTCGCGGAAGCGGCGGACCACCTCGGCGGTCGGGACCTCCATCGCCGGATGGGGCAAACGCTCCTCGTCTTCGCGGGCGGCGACGACGACGTGGAGCTTGGCGTGCGGATACCGCGAGTCGAGCAGCGCGCGCAAGGTTGTCGCGATCTCGGGCTCCTGCCACACGGGCACCAGGTGCACGAAGACGGGCGCCGCCCCATCGCGTTCGAGCGCCGCCTCGTCCGGCAGCGCGGCGAGATCCTCGTAGGCGCGCTCGACGAAGCGACACGTGGTGAGCATGCCCTTCCAGTCGAGCAAGAGCTTGAAGGCCGCGCGGCCGTTGACGAGCAGGGCCGCCCAGAACATCGTGAACCAGAACCAGCCGGCGCCCCAGAACCAGGCCCAGAACGCGTCCACAGTGGAGCTCAGCGAGCGGGTTGGGAGGGGAACTTCAGCACGGTCTCGCCCTCGCGGACCATGCCCATCTCCTCGCGGGCGAGCTTCTCGATGTAGAGCGGATCGTTGCGCAGCCGGTCGACGGTGCGCGTGAGCTCGGCCTGCTTGGCGCGGAGGGTCTGCACCTCACGCTCGACGGCATGCATGTCGCGCCGCATCTGCCAGCCGCGCACCGATTCCTTCACGCCGAACACGGCCAGGCCCACGGCGAGCACCACCATGGCGATGGTGCCCAGCCGCTGCGGGCTCAGCTCCTGAAGGTCAACCCGGCGCGCTCTCACCGCGCGACGCGCGTGTAGAGGGAACGTCCGGGCCACGACGCGGCGTGGCCGAGCTCTTCCTCGATCCGCAAGAGCTGGTTGTATTTCGCCGTCCGCTCGCTCCGCGCGACCGAGCCCGTCTTGATCTGGCCCGCGTTGACGGCCACGGCCAGGTCGGCGACGAAGGTGTCCTCCGTCTCGCCCGAGCGGTGGGAGATGACGGTGCCGTAGCCGGCGCGCTTGGAGAGCTCGATCGCCTCGAGCGTCTCGGTGAGCGTGCCGACCTGGTTCACCTTGACGAGCACGGCGTTGGCCAGCCCGTTCTTGATCGCCTGCTGGATGATCGCGGGATTCGTCACCAACAGGTCGTCGCCCACCAGCTGAACCCGGTTGCCGAGCTTGCGCGTCATCAATCCCCAGCCGGCGACATCGTCCTCGCCCAGGCCGTCCTCGATCGAGACGATCGGATAGCGGTCGAGCAGCTGTTCGTAGCGGTGGATCATCTCGTCGCTCGAGAGGACGAGGTTCTCGCGCCGCAGCCGGTAGCGGCCACCCGATTCGGCGAACTCGCTGGCCGCCACGTCCAGCGCGAAGGAAACGTCCCCGCCCGGCCGATAGCCCGCCTTCTCGACCGCTTGCAAGAACAGGTCGAGCGCGGCCGTGTTGCTGGCCAGGTTCGGCGCGAAGCCGCCCTCGTCGCCCACGCCCGTCGCGAGGCCTTTCTCGTGCAGGATCTCCTTCAGGGTGTGGAAGATCTCGGCGCCCATGCGGAGCGCGCTCGAGAAGTTCTCGGCGCCGGCCGGGACCAGCATGAACTCCTGGAAGTCGATCCCATTGTCGGCATGGGCGCCGCCGTTGAGCACGTTCAGCATCGGCACCGGCATGAGCCGCGCGCCGACCCCGCCGAGATAGGCATAGAGCGGAAGCCCGGCGTCGTCGGCCGCCGCGCGGGCGACCGCGAGCGACACCGCGAGGATCGCGTTGGCGCCAAGCGCCGATTTGTTCGGGGTACCGTCGAGCTCGAGCAGCGCCTGATCGAGGGCCGCCTGCTCGGAGGCCTCCATCCCCTCCACCTCGGGCGCGATCGTCTCCTCGACGTTGCGGACCGCCTGGCGCACGCCCTTGCCGCGATAGCGCTGGCCGTCGCCGTCGCGCAGCTCGATCGCCTCGCGCTTGCCGGTCGAGGCGCCCGAGGGCACCGCCGCGCGGCCCCAGGCGCCGGACTCGAGCTGCACTTCCACCTCGACTGTCGGATTGCCGCGCGAATCCAGGATCTCGCGCGCGTAGAGTCCCGTGATCGACGACACTAGCTTTTCCTCTCCACGACGAAGTCGGCGAGCGCGCAGAGCGGCGCCGATCGGGCGCCGAACACGCCGAGCCGGCTCTTCGTCCGTTCGATCAATCGTCGCGCCTCACGGCGTGAGGCCTCGATGCCGTGGAGCGCCGGATAGGTGACCTTCTGCTTGCGCTCATCGCTGCCGGCCGTCTTGCCGAGCGTCTCCAGGCTCCCCTCCACGTCCAGGATATCGTCGACGATCTGAAATGCCAGCCCGAGGCTCTGCCCGGCGTCGGCGACGGCGGCGAGGGCCGCGGCGTCGGCGCCGCCGAGCCGCGCGCCCACCGAGAGCGAGGCGCGGAGCAGCGCGGCTGTCTTGTGGATGTGGATGTATTCGAGCTGCTCGGGCGTGACCGCCTTGCCCTCCGACTCGATGTCCACGACCTGACCGCCCACCATGCCCAGGGTGCCGGCCGCCGCCGCGATCTCGGCGACGACGTCGCAGACGACCTTCGCGTCCACGCGAGCCAGCGCCGCGTTCTGCGCGACCAGCAGGAACGCGTAGGTCAGCAGCGCGTCGCCGGCGAGGATCGCGATCGCCTCGCCGAAGACCTTGTGATTGGTGAGGCGCCCGCGCCGGTAGTCGTCGTCGTCCATCGCCGGCAGGTCGTCGTGGATCAGGGAGTAGGTGTGGATCATCTCGAGCGCGCAGGCGGTCGGCATGACCGCGCTCGGCGCGGCGCCGACGACCTCGGCGCCGGCGATGACGAGAATCGGCCGCAGCCGCTTGCCGCCGGCCAGCACGCTGTAGCGCATCGCGCGGTGCACCGACGGGGGCGGCGTGTCCTCGCTCGGCAAGAATCGCTCGAGCGCCAGGTCGACCATCTGGCGCCGCTCTTTCAGGTACGCCTCGAGGTCGAACGCGCTCATTGATCCCGCTCGGGCTCCCAGGCGAACGGCCGCGCGCCGAGCGCGCCGCTCTCGTCCTTGGCGAGCACCTCGATGCGCTTCTCGGCGTCCTCGAGGTAGCGGGCGCAGCTCCGCGCCAGCCCGATGCCCTCCTCGAAGATCTTCAGCGATTCTTCGAGCGGCAGATTGCCGGTCTCGAGCCGGCCCACGATCTGCTCGAGCCGCGCCAGGCAGTCCTCAAACTTGAGGTCGGTCATCCTGCTCCTTCGTGTCGGTCACGTGCGCGTCGAGGCTCCCGCGGTGCAGGAGCACGCGAATGGCGTCGCCGATCCGCACCTGAGCCGGGCTATGGACGACCTCGCCAGTCGGCGTGCGCGTCAGGCTGTAGCCGCGGCCGAGCACCGCCAGCGGCGACAGCGAATCGAGCCGGCCGACCGCGCTCCGAAGACTGTAGCGCGCGCGGTCACGCCGGCGGGTGAGCGCCGTGACCAGTCTCGACTGGAGACTCTCCAGACGATGGCGGTCGCCGGCGACCCGCGCGACCGGATCGGAGGCGCGAAGCGCTCGGGTCGCCAGCGCGACGCGGTGGCCGGCGCGGCCGAGCTCGCCGCGCATCTCCCGGCGCAGGCGCGTCGTCAGCTCGTCCACCCGCCGCTCGAGATCGCGCAGCGGCCGCGCGGCGAATCGCTCGAGCCGCGCACGGAGCTGGACGAGGCTGTCCACCACCGCCTGCTTTTCGCGCACGACCAGCTCGGCCGCCGCCGAGGGCGTGGGCGCGCGCAGATCGGCGACGAAATCGGAGATCGTGAAATCCACCTCGTGGCCCACCGCCGACACCACCGGCACCTTCGAGGCGGCGATCGCGCGCGCGACCGCCTCTTCGTTGAAGGCCCAGAGATCCTCGAGCGAGCCGCCGCCGCGGCCGACGATGATGATGTCGACGCCGCCGAGCGCGTTGAGGTCGCGGAGCCCCTGGGCGATCTCCTCGGCCGCACCGTCTCCCTGCACCCGGCACGGCGCGATCACGATGTGGAGCTCGCCGAAGCGCCGGCCGATCACCCGCAGCATGTCGCGGATCGCGGCGCCGCTGGGCGAGGTCACGATGCCGATCTTCCGCGGAAATCGCGGCAGCTCTCGCTTGCGCGCCTGGTCGAAGAGCCCTTCGGCCTGCAGGCGCGCCTTCAGCTGCTCGAAGGCGAGCTGCAGCGCGCCGAGCCCCTTGGGCTCCAGGAGCTCGATCACCAGCTGGTATTCCCCGCGCTGCGGATAGACCTCGATGCTGCCGAAGGCCATGACGTGCAGGCCGTCGGCCGGCTCGAACTTGATGCGGCGGCCACGATTGCGGAAGAGGACGGCGCGGATCTGCGAGTCGGCGTCCTTCAGGGTGAAATACGCGTGCCCCGAGCCGTAGAGGCGATAGTTCGAGATCTCGCCCTCGACCCACACGGCCGGGAAGCGCTCTTCCAGCGTTTCCTGTAAGCGCCGCGTCAGCTCGGAGACGGTCAGGACCGCGCGGCCCGTGCTCATGCGGCGCCCAGCTGCCGCTCGGCCGCGCGCACCGTGTTGCGGAGCAGCATCGCGATCGTCATCGGTCCGACGCCGCCGGGCACCGGCGTGATCGCATGGGCGCGCGGCGCCACGCTCTCGAACTCGACGTCGCCGACGAGCTTGCCGGTCTGCAGGCGATTGATCCCGACGTCGATCACCCAGGCGCCGTCCTTCACCATCTCGCCGGTCACGGTGCGCGGCTGCCCGGCGGCGACGCAGAGGACGTCGGCGCGGCGCGTGTGCGCGGCCAGCTCGCGCGTCCGCGTGTGGCACATCGTGACGGTGGCGTGGCGCGCGAGGAGGAGCTGGGCGAGCGGCTTGCCGACCAGACGCGAGCGGCCGATCACGACCGCCTCGGCGCCCTTGAGGTCGCACCCGTAGTGGTCGAGGATCTCCACGCAGCCGGCCGGCGTGCACGGCACGACGCTCGGGGCGCCGGCGAGCAGTCGCCCGAGGTTGGTCGGGTGGAGACCGTCGGCGTCCTTCTCGGGCGCGATCGCCGCGATCGCCTCGTCCTCGTCGAGCCCGGCCGGCAGCGGCAGCTGGAGCAGGATCGCGTGCACCTTGGGATCGGCGTTGAGCCGTCGCAGCAGGCCGAGCAGCGCCGCGCGATCCAGCCCCTCGGGATGGATGTGATCCTCGGAAGCGATGCCGACCGTGTCGGCGGCGCGCTTCTTGTTGGCGACGTACACCTTCGACGGCACGAAATCGCCGACGAGCACGACGGCGAGCGTCGGCGCGACACCGGAGCGCTCCTTGAGACGCACGACCCTCGCGCGCACGTCGTCCAGGACCTTCTGGGCTACGACCTTCCCGTCGAGGGTCAAGCCGGGACGCGGAGCCGCCGGATCGACGTCGCGCGGCCGGTCTCGGGCTCGACCACGATCACGACTCCCTGCAGGGCCGCGGGGCCCTTCGCCGTCTCGAAGCGGATCGGCATCTGGTTCAGGAAGCGCTGGATGATCTGGTCGCGGTCCACGCCGATCACACCGTCGGTCGGCCCGGTGAGGCCGAGGTCCGTGATGTAGGCGGTGCCGCCCGGCAGCACGCGCTCGTCGGCCGTCTGCACGTGCCGGTGCGTCCCGACCACCGCGCTCGCCCGGCCGTCGAGGTACCAGCCCATCGCGAGCGACTCCGAGGTCGCCTCGCAGTGCATGTCGACCAGGATGATCGGCGTCTCCTTGCGGAGCTCGGGGAGGATCTCGTCGGCCTTCCGGAACGGGCAGTCGATCGGCAGCATGAACACGCGCCCCATCAGGTTCAGCACCGCGATCTTGTGCGGGCCCGCCTTCACGGTGACGTGCCCCACGCCCGGCGTCCCCGCCGGAAAGTTCGCGGGCCTGAGCAGGAGGTTCTCCTTGGTGATGTACTCGACGATCTCGCGCTTGTCCCAGATGTGGTTGCCCGAGGTCATGACGTCGGCGCCGGCCTCGAGGGTCTGGCGGGCGATGGCCGCGGTCACGCCGAAGCCGCCCGCGGCGTTCTCGATGTTGACGACCGCGAAGTCGATCGCGTGCTCCTGGCGGAGTCGCGGCACGAGCTTGGCGACCGCCTGCCGGCCCGGCTCGCCGTAGACGTCGCCGACCATCAGGATGTTCATGAGCGGCTACTTCGCCACTTCGACGGCGCGTGTCTCGCGAATGACGATCACTTTGATGTGACCGGGGTACTGCATCTCGGCTTCGATGCGCTTGCTGATGTCCTTCGCGAGCTGGTGAGCGTCGAGGTCGGAGACGATGTCGGCCTTCGTCATCACGCGCAGCTCGCGCCCGGCCTGGATCGCGTAGCACATCTCCACGCCCTTGTACGAGAGCGCGATCTCCTCGAGCTTCGCCAGGCGCTTGATGTACGACTCGAGCACGTCGCGGCGAGCGCCCGGACGCGCCGCCGAGATGCCGTCGGCCGCCTCGACCAGCACCGCCTCGACCGTTTCCGGCGCGACGTTCTCGTGGCCGCAGAGCGCGGCGTTGATCACCTTCGCCGATTCGTTGTACTTCGTCAGCACCTGCAGCGAGAGCTCCGGGTGGCTCCCTTCCTGCTCGTGCGTGAGCGCCTTGCCGATGTCGTGCAGGAGACCCATGCGCTTGGCGAGCTTGACGTCGGCCTTCACCTCGGCCGCCATCATGCCGGCGAGCCAGGCGACTTCCTTCGAGTGCTGCAGGCAGTTCTGGCCGTACGAGGTGCGGAACTTCATCCGGCCGACCAGTTTCACCAGCTCCGGGTGCAGGCCGTGCACGCCCACCTCGAAGCAGGCCTTGTCGCCTTCCTCCTTGAGGTGCTGGTCCATCTCCTTCTTGACCTTCTCGACGACTTCCTCGATGCGGGCCGGATGGATCCGGCCGTCGGCGATCAGGACCTGAAGGCTCCGTCGCGCGATTTCGCGTCGATAGGGATCGTACGCGGAGATCAGCACCGCCTCGGGCGTGTCGTCCACGATGAGGTCGACGCCGGTGTGCAGCTCGAGCGCCCGGATGTTGCGTCCCTCGCGGCCGATGATGCGGCCCTTCATGTCGTCGGAGGGAAGATCCACGACCGAGACCGCAGTCTCGACCGTGTAGTCCGGGGCCAGCCGCTGGATGGTCGACGCGAGCACCTCGCGCGCCTTCACCTGGGCCGTCTCGCGCGCTTCCTCCTCGAGGCGCATCGCGATCAGCTGCGCCTCGCGCCGCGCCTCGGTCTCCATCTGGGTGAGGAGCTGGCGCTTGGCTTCCTCGGCCGTGAGGCTGGCGATCGACTCGAGCTTGCGCCGCTGCTCGTCGAGCGCGATCGCGAGCCGGCCTTCCTTCTCGGCGACGGTCTTCTCGCGGCCGGCGACCTCGCGATCCTTCGCGATCGACTCGTTGAGCCGGCGATCGAGCTGGTCGAGCTTGCGCGCGAGCTCCTCTTCCTTCGAGAGCACGCGCTGCTCGATCTGCTGGATCTTGCCCTCGCGCTGCCGGGTGTCGTCGTCGAAGATCGAGCGCGCTTTGAGCGCGGCTTCCTTGACCTCGAGCTCGGCAGTCTTCACGCGGTTGGCCGCCTCGCGCTCGGCCTCGTGGACGATGCGCTCAGCCTGGGTCGCCGCGTCGCCGATCTTTCGTTCGCTGATCCACTTGTGCAGAATGAAGCCGAGCACCAGGGCAAGGACCGCAATGATCGAGTCGGCAATGAGCCAAATCCCTTGCATTGCCGCAGTATAGGGGGCGTTGAGCGAGGGAGTCAAATCCCCGCCTCTGCCGTGTGCCGTGGTGTTTCGAACCTGGTATCACCAGGTGGGCGCCGTTAATTGAGGGCTTCAGGCTTCCCCTTCGAGAGGGGCTTGCACACCACCCTCGTCCACAGCTCCCAATTTGTTAACGAGGTTGAAACTTCCCTCCGGCATCACGAGCAGCGCAGGGACACTCCTTTGGTACCCTACGGCTCTACGACGCGTCAAGTTCATTGTACGCGGACGCGCGACGTCCGCGTATCGTCGCCGCGACGTCTCTTCGATCGCACGCCCATTCGGGGGGAGAACACCATCATGGAGCGACCGAGTGTCAGATCCGACCGGCAGGGTGCCGTCACCACCATCATCCTCGACCGACCGGACCGCCGGAACGCGATCGACCGGCCGACCGGCCAGGCGCTGGCGGCGGCGTTCCGCGCCTTCGAGCAGGACAAAGGTGCGCGGGTCGCAGTGCTCTGGGGCGCGAACGGCACCTTTTGCGCCGGCGCCGATCTGAAGGCGGTGGCGGCAGGGCCAAAGAAGCGCAGGATCACTTTTGGGGACGGGCCGATGGGGCCGACGCGCATGCTCCTGAAGAAGCCCGTGCTCGCCGCGGTCTCGGGCTACGCGGTCGCGGGTGGCTTCGAGCTCGCGCTCTGGTGCGACCTCCGCATCGTCGAGGAAGACGCGGTGATGGGCGTCTTCAACCGGCGCTGGGGCATCCCGCTGATCGACGGCGGCACGGTGCGCCTGCCCGCCTTGGTCGGGCTAGGGCGCGCGCTCGATCTGATCCTGACCGGCCGACCCGTGAACGCGCGTGAAGCCCTCGCGATCGGCCTGGCCAACCGCGTCGTGGCGCGCGGCCAGGCGCGCCACGAAGCCGAAGCCCTCGCCGCCACGATCGCGGCCTTCCCGCCGCACAGCGTCCGCAGCGACCGCCGCTCGGCCCACGAGTCGCTGGGCGCTCGCCTCCCCGCCGCCCTCCGCCGCGAGTACCTGATCGGCGCCGCCACGTTCAACACCGGCGAAAGCCTCGCGGGCGCCCAACGCTTCGCCGCGGGCGACGGCCGCCACGGCAAGTTCTGAGTCGACGGGACGGGGCTGGGGGCGGCGGGATGCGCGAGCGACTCCGTCACCCGCTCGCCCGTTGCCGCAGCTCTTCGAGCTGCGGGCGGGACGAGGGGGTCCCACTCCGCTGCTCGCGCATCCCGCCGCCCCCAGCCCCGTCCCGTCGACCCCTTTGTTCTTAGCGCTCCGCGAACGGTGCGAGTTGACGCCCACGGCACCTGCGCGCATCGAGTCGGAGAGGATGTCGTGGAAACGCGCACCCCCGCCACCCCCGACGCCGTCCCGCCGGCTAGCGCTCGGAGCTAGGATCCCGCGGCGTGACTTTTTCGAGCAAAGCGACGAGAGCGCCGAGCCGCGCGCCCACGTCGCCTGCGTCGCGATTCTTGTCCTCGCGCGCGCGAAACAGCTCGTCGGTGATGTCGAGCGCCGCGAGCGACAGCGCCGTCAACGGATCCTTGACGCCCGAGCGCTTGAGCTGCCCCACGCGCTCCTCGAGATACTTCGCGAGCCGGCGCAGATAGTCGGCCGACGCCTCGGAGCGAATCGTCAGCGTCTGGCCGAGCAGATTGAGCTCGATCCGCCGTGGCTCGCTCATTCCTGCGGCCTGTCGAGATCGAGCTTGCCGATGTCCTTCAAGATCATGTCCACCTGGGCGACGATCTGGCGACGCTCGTCGCCCAGCCGCCTCACCTCGCGCTTGAGCTGCGCGTTCTCCTCGCGCATGCGCGCGAGCGCTTCGGCCGCGCGCTTTACCGCGCCTTCGAGTTCGGTCAGTCCCTCGACAATGCCATCGCCCATCAGCCGCTCCGCAGAGTGATGTGGAAGGTTTCGGTGACCCGCCGGACCACACGCTCCTGGATCGCGTTCACCTCGGCGTCGGTCAGCGTCCGGTCCTCGGCCTGGAAGAGTAGTCGCCACGCGAGGCTCGTCCGGCCGTCCGGAAAGCGGAAGACGTCGAAGAGCACGAGCCGGCGCAGGAGAGGTCCGGCCTCCTCCCGGAGCGCCGACTCGATCCGAGCCGCGGTCAAGGTCTGGTCGCCGCCGATGACGAATGCGAGATCGCGCTCGACCGCGGGGAAGCGGGGCAGCGCCTGATAGCGCATCGGCGCGGCGACCGCCGCCCCGACCGCGTCGAGCGAGACGACCGCCGCGAAGACCGGCGTCGGGATGCCAAAGCTCTCGCGCAAGGCCGCCGCGACCTCGCCGAACTCGGCGACGATCGCGCCGCTCTCGGCCACGAGAGTCCCGTGGCAGTCGGGCTCGAATCCGCTCAGCACGCCGGCCTCTCCGGTGGAGGCGCGCACCGCGAGCGCGTCGAGCGTGTGCTCGGCCAGCCCTTTGGCGTCGTACACGTCGACCGGCTCCGGAGCTCCCGCCCAGCCCGGCCCGCTCCGCGCGCCGGTCAGGGCGATCGCGACCCAGCGTGGCTCGGTCGTGCCCGTGTCGCCGTTGCCCCATCGGTAGGTCTTGCCGACCTCGAACACCCTCACGTCCACCTGCTGGCGCCTCACGTTCGTCGCGACCGCGCTCAGCACGCCTTCGAGGGGATTCACCCGCAGCAGCGACGCGTCCTGGGCCAGCGGATTCATGAGCTCGACGGGCTTCGGATCGACGGAGCGACGGAGGAGCTCGGCCCTCGCCGGGTCGGTGAACGCGTACGTGACCACCTCCGCGAGCCCCGCGCCGACCAGCGCCCGCCGGACGGTCTGGCCCTGGCGCAAGGCGGCCGGGTGCGTGACCAGCGAGATCGCGCCGCCCGGCAAGGTGGACGGAATCCGGTCGTAGCCCCAGACGCGGATGATCTCCTCGACGAGGTCGTCCTCTATCGAGAGATCGCGCCGGAAGCTCGGCACGGTGACCTCGAGGTCGGCGCCGCGGGGCTTTACCGGCAGGCCGAGCCCGGTGAGGACTTTCCTGGCCTGCGCCGCCGAGGGCGCCACGCCGAGGACGCGCTTGACCCGCGACATCCGGAGGCGCACGTGCTCCGGCTTGCGCTTGCGCGGATACGCGTCGACCACGCCGCGCGCGATCGTGCCGCCGGCGAGCTCGGCGATGAGCGCCGCCGCGCGGGCCGAGGCGGCCACGAGCCCCTCGACGTCGGCGCCGCGCTCGAACCGGTACGCCGCGTCGGTGCGAAGACCGAGCGCGCGCGACGTGCGCCGGATCGAGGCCGGCGCGAACCAGGCGCTCTCCAGCAGCACGCGCGTCGTCCGGTCGGTGACCTCGGTGTTGGCGCCGCCCATCACGCCGGCCAGACCGATCGCCCGCCGCGGGTCGGCGATGAGCAGCATCGACGCGTCGAGCACGCGCTCCTGGCCGTCCAGCGTCGTGAAACGCTCGTCGGCCCGCGCGCGCCGCACGACGATCGTCGCGTCGGCCACCGCCTCGTAGTCGTACGCGTGCAGGGGCTGGCCGAGCTCCCAGAGGACGTAGTTGGTCGCGTCGACGACGTTGCTGATCGGGCGCAGCCCGATGGCGCGCAGCCGCGCGCGCAGCCACGCCGGCGAGGACCCGAGGGTGACGCCGCTGATCACGCGAGCCGTGAACCGGTGGCAGAGGTCCGCCGCCTCGATGCGGACGCGCGCGAGGCTCCTGGCGCTCGCGCCGGATTCTTTCAGCGCGATCTGGGGCGGCCGCAGGCGGGCTCCGGTCAGCGCCGCGAGCTCGCGCGCGATGCCCAGGACCGAGAGGCAGTCCGGCCGGTTCGGGGTGATCTCGACCTCGAGCACGTGGTCGTCGAGGCCGAGCGTCGCGACGAGGTCGGCGCCGGGACGGGCGTCCCTCACCTCGAGGAGGCCCGCCTCGTGCTCCTCGCCGATCCCGAGCTCGCGCTCGGAGCAGAGCATGCCCTGGGACTCCACACCGTGGATCTTCGCGGCAGCGATCCGCTGTCCGCCCGGCAGCACGGCGCCCGGCGGCGCGAACGCGGCGCGGACGCCGACCCTGGTGTTCGGCGCGCCGCACACGACCGAGTAGCGATCACGGCCGGTGCTCACGCGGCACAGGAGCAGCGGATGGCCGGCGTGGCCGCGGCCGAGCTCGCGCTCGATGGCCTCGATCTCGCCGACGATCACGCCCTTGAGGTCGGGAGCCAGCGGGGTGACGGACGCGACCTCGATACCGGCGTTGACGAGGCGATCGGCGGCCTGCGAGGCCGTCAGCCGCAGATCGACGAACTCGCGCACCCATCCGTACGGGATCTTCATCGGCTCACGCGAACTGCTCGAGGAAGCGCAGGTCGTTCTCGAAGAACAGCCGGAGATCGTCGATGCCGTACTTCAGCATCGCGATGCGCTCGATGCCCATCCCGAAGGCCCAGCCCGTGAGCTCCTCCGGATCGTAGCCGACATTCTCCAAGACCCTGGGATGCACCATCCCGCAGCCGAGAATCTCGAGCCAGCCCCCCTCCTTGCACAGCCGGCAGCCGTCCCCGTGGCAGAGGAAGCACACCACGTCCACCTCGGCCGAGGGCTCCGTGAACGGGAAGAACGAGGGCCGGAAGCGGATCCGCGAGCGCGGCCCGAACATCTCGCGCGCGAACAGCTCGAGGGTGCCCTTCAGGTCCGCCATCGTGATCCCGTGGTCGACCGCCAGCCCCTCGACCTGATGGAACATCGGCGAATGCGTCATGTCCACGACGTCCCGGCGGTAGACCTTGCCGGGCACGATGATCCGCACGGGGGGCTTCTGCGCCAGCATCGCGCGGATCTGCACCGGCGAGGTGTGCGTGCGCAGGAGCGTGCTCTCCGAGAGGTAGAACGTGTCCTGCATGTCCCGGGCAGGATGGTCCCGCGGGATGTTGAGGGCCTCGAAGTTGTGATAGTCGGTCTCGATCTCGGGCCCCTCGGCGACCGAGAAGCCGAGCCCGGCGAAGATCGCGACGATCTCGTCGTGCACGCGGGTCAACGGATGGAACGACCCCTTCGGCGGGCGGCGCCCCGGGAGCGTGAGATCGAGCCGCCGGCGGCTCCGGTCGGCCTGGCGCTCCGCCTCCGACGCCGCGGCGAGCCGGGCGTCCAGCAGGCCCTCGAGCGCGCGCTTGGCCTCGTTGGCGGCGGCGCCGACGAGCGGACGCTCCTCCGGCGCCAGGCTGCCGAGCGATCGCAGGAGCTGCGTCAGCGAGCCCTGGCGGCCGAGCACGCCGACGCGGACGGCTTCGAGCTCGCTGGACGACTGCGCCGCCGCGACGGCCGCCCGCGCCTGCTCCACGATGGCGTCGACGCGCGGGTGCGCCACGAACTACCGGCTCTGGGCTTTAGCGGTCTCGGTGAGCTTCGCGAACGCCGACGGATCGGTGACCGCCAGCTCCGCCAGCACCTTGCGGTCGAGGTTGACGCCGGCCTTCTTCAGCGCGGCTATGAACGTCGAGTAGGAGAGCCCCACCTGGCGGCACGCGGCGTTGATCCGCACGATCCAGAGCGACCGCGCCTCACGCTTCTTCTGCTTGCGCCCGCTGTAGGCAAACGCGCCCGCGCGCAGCACCGTTTCGGCTGCCGTCTTGTAGAGCTTGCGCCGCCCGCCGAAGTAGCCCTTCGCCTTCTTGAGGATCTTCTTGCGCCGTCGGCGCGTCTTCGCTCCACCCTTTGCCCGTGGCATTCTCCGACTCCTCCTCGACGATTATAGGTAGGGGACGAGCACCTTGAGCCGGGCCTCGTCCGCCTTGTCGATCAACTTCCCCTTGCGCAGCTTGCGGCGACGCTGCGGATCCTTGCCTTCGAGCTTGTGCTGCTTCCAGCCGCCGGCGCGCTTGAGCTTGCCCGAGCCCGTGCGCTTGAGCCGCTTCCGCGCCCCGCGCTTCGTCTTCATCTTCGGCATAAGAATTCCTTTATAGGCTCGCCTCGGACGGCGGGGCCCCAGCCCCGCGACGTCCTGCGGCTCGCTTTAGTTATGGGCCTTCGGGCTCAGGATGATGTGCAGCATCCGGCCCTCGAGCCTCGGATTATTCTCGGGGTTGGCGATGTCCTGCGTCGCCTCGAGCATCTTGTTCAGCATCTTCCAGCCGAGCTCCGTGTGGGCCATCTCACGCCCTTTGAAGCGCACCGTGACCTTGGCCTTGTGGCCTTCCTCGAGGAAGCGCCGCACGTGCTTCAACTTGAAGTCGAAGTCGTGCTTCTCGGTCTTCGGGCCCATCTTGACTTCCTTGACCTGGATCGTCGTCTGCTTCTTGCGCGCTTCCTTGAGCCGCCGGGCCTGCGTGTACTTGTACTTGCCGAAGTCCATGATACGGCAGACCGGCGGGGACGCCTCGGGCGCGACTTCGACGAGGTCGAACTCTTGCTGGCGGGCCGTCTCGAGAGCCTGGGTGATCGGCATGACGCCGAGCTGCTCGCCGGTCGCGCTAACCACGCGCACTTCACGGACGCGGATACCTTCGTTGATACGGATGTCCTTGGCTTGGCTGATAGGCGTGTCTCCTTGTTCTCTAGTGGGTCACGGGCCGGTCGATCACGAGCGGCCTACGGCGAGGCTGACATCGCGCGAGCCGATCTCGCGGGCGAGGTCGGCGAGCACGCGGTCGAGGGGCACGGCGCCGAGATCGTCGCCGGTGCGGTGGCGGAGGCTCACGGTGCCGTTCTCGGCCTCGCGCGCGCCGACGACGAGCATGTACGGCACCTTGCGGAGCTGGGCGTCGCGGATGCGGTAGCCGAGCTTCTCGTTGCGGTCGTCGAGCTCGGCGCGGATGCGCGCCGCGCGCAGGCGGCCGTGCACCGTGCGCGCGTAGTCGATGTGCTTCTCGCTGATCGGCAACACGCGCGCCTGGACCGGGGCGAGCCAGGTCGGGAACGCCCCGGCGTAGTGCTCGACCAGCACGCCGACGAAGCGCTCGAACGAGCCGAAGATCGCGCGATGGATCATGACCGGCCGCTTGGCCTGTCCGTCGCTGTCGATGTACTCGAGCCCGAAGCGATCCGGCTGCTGGAAGTCGACCTGGATCGTCGCCACCTGCCAGCGCCGCCCGAGCGCGTCCTGCACGTCGACGTCGATCTTGGGGCCGTAGAACGTCCCGTCGCCCGGATTGAGCTCGAACGCGAGGCCGTTGGCGCGCAGCGCGTCCTGAAGGGCCCCCTCCGCCGCCTGCCACTGCTCGTCGGTCCCCAGCGACTTCTCGGGCCGCGTCGAGAGCTTGAAGAAGGGCTCGAGCATGAAGGTCTTGTACCACTCGCGGACCAGCTCGAGCATCGCGGTGATCTCGTCCTGGATCTGATCCAGCCGGCAGTAGATGTGGGCGTCGTCCTGCGTGAACTGCCGCACGCGCATGAGGCCGGTCAGGGTGCCCGACCGCTCGTTGCGATGCAGCCGGCCCATGTCCGCGTAGCGCAGCGGCAGGTCGCGGTACGAGCGCAGGGCGTGGCGATAGACCAGCGTGGACTCCGGGCAGTTCATCGGCTTGAGACTGAAGACCTGCTCCTCGGACTCCACCAGGAACATGTTCTCGCGGTAGTGCTCCCAGTGGCCGGACTGCTCCCAGAGCCGCTGGTTGACGAGGATCGGCGTCGAGATCTCCTGATAGCCGCGCGCGTCGAGAACCTCGCGGACGAAGCGCTCGAGCTCGCGCACCATCATCCAGCCGTTCGGGAGCCAGAAGGGCGCCCCGGGCGAGACGTCGTGGAAGGCGTAGAGGTCGAGCTCGCGCCCGAGCTTGCGGTGGTCGCGCTTCTTCGCCTCCTCGAGCCGCCAGAGATGCTTGTCGAGCTCTTCCTGGGTGAGCCAGGCGGTGCCGTAGATGCGCTGGAGCATCGCGTTGCGCTCGTCCCCGCGCCAGTAGGCGCCCGAGGACGACAGGAGCTTGAAGTGCTTCACGTGGCCCGTCGACGGCACGTGCGGCCCGCGGCAGAGATCGATGAAGTCACCCTGATGGTAGAGCGACACGCGCGGGGCGTCGATACCCTCCAGGATCTCGACCTTGAAGGGCTCGTTCCGCTCGCGGAAGAACCGGATCGCCTCCTCGCGCGACATCTCCTGCCGCTCGAAGGGATAGTTCGCCTTCGCGATCTCCCGCATGACCTCCTCGATCTTCAGGAGGTCCTCCGGCGTGAACGCCTCGGCCTTCGCGAAGTCGTAGTAGAAGCCGTCCTCGATCGAGGGGCCGATCGCGACGCGCACGGCGGGGAAGAGCCGCTTCACCGCCTGCGCCATGACGTGCGACGTGGAATGACGCAGGGTCGCGAGCGGCGAGGGATCGCAGTCGAAATCGCCGGTCAGCTTGAGGTGACGATCTTCTTCAGACAGTGGTGCGCTCGTCAGTCAGTACGCGTCCAGTACGCGTCGTGCGCGACTATAAAGTGGTAGGCTCGGGCGGTTTCGAACCGCCGACCTCCTCTGCGTCAGAGAGGCGCTCTCCCACTGAGCTACGAGCCTATCCAGAGTGACGCTCATGCTACATGCGACGCGGCGAGGCTGTCAAGGCAAGGTCCCGGAATTACGAGCGTTTCAACGAAGGATGTTGGTGAGCGAGCTCTCGACCAGCACGTACTGGAACGCCGCCACGATCTTCACGCCCGAGCTGCCAGATTTCGCCGTCGCCATGAGCGACGCCGGAACGGGCGGAAACGGCTGGGCGAGCCGGATCGCGTTCGCCGCGTAGTCGTCGTAGACCGCGTAGCCCGACTGTTGCGCCACTTCGAGCATGGGAACGCGCCCGTCCTTCAGGATGCCGAACACGATCACGAGACGGGCCGACTTGTAGTCGCAGTGGCCGGTCGCGATGTCCTTGATGCAGGGATAGCCCCACTTCTCCTTGATCATCCGCCGCACGCGCTCGAGGTAGTCGTTGTATTTCGGATCGCTGGAGTCGAGCGGAATCGGCTCGCCTTCGATCCCGGCCCAGCCCTCGCCCGAGCCGCCGGCGCCACCCGGTCCGCCTCGACGCAGCGCGGTTCGGCTGTCGACCAGGGGTGGTTGCGGTGGGACCGTCGCCACCCTGGGCTGCGGCGGGCTCGCCTCGCGCGGCGGCGTTTCGGGAGCGCGCGCCGGCTCGTTGACCATCGGCTCGGCGGCCGTCGGGGGCGGCGTCGGAGCCTGGAGCCCGTCGGGCGCGGGCGGCTCGGGCGTGGCCGGCCGGGCCGGCGGGCTCACGGCAGCCGTCTGCTCGGGAGCGCGTGGCTGCTGGGGCGCGCGGGCTTCCCGTGGGCTCGGCCGGGGTGGGCTCGGGGCCAATCTGGGTTGCGGCTGGGCCTTGACCGCCGGCGGCGCGGGCGGCGTCGCCATGGCCTTCGGCGCCGAGGCGGGCGCAGCCGGGGCTCCCCGCTGCGCCAGCTCGTCGGCCTGCGGGAGCTCGACGAAGAGCGGCTCGCCCCGCTTCATCGCGGGCGTATTTGCGGGCGGCCGTACGAGAAGCGCCACGGCCAGCAAAAGAAGGTGAAAACCGACCGAGACCCCGACGGCGACGGCAAGCGGACTCTGGCTCACGCGCCTGGGGGAATGCACACGCATCTCCGGCAATTATAGCCCCTGGGCGCCTGCTAGAGGTCCCGGTCCATCGCCCTGGCGACCTTGCGCGCGCGCTGCATCAGCGCGGCGAAGCGCTCGGGCTTGAGCGACTGAGGGCCGTCGGACAGCGCATCCTCGGGGCGCGGATGGACCTCGATGATCAGTCCGTCGGCGCCCGCCGCGATCCCGGCCATCGCCATCGCCTCCACGAACTCCCAGTGGCCCGTCCCGTGGCTCGGATCGACCAGGATGGGCAAGTGCGAGAGCTTCTTGACCGCGGGCACCGCGTTGAGGTCGAGCGTGAACCGCGTCGAGGCCTCGAACGTCCGGATCCCGCGCTCGCAGAGGATGACGTTCGGATTGCCGCGCGCCAGCACGTACTCCGCCGACAGCAGCCACTCCTGGATCGTGGTCGCCATCCCTCGCTTGAGGAGGACAGGCTTGCCGGCGTCGCCCACCCGCCGCAGCAGGGGGAAGTTCTGCACGTTGCGAGCGCCGATTTGTAGGATATCGGCGTGCTCCGCGACGAGATCGACCTTGTCGGGCTCCATGACCTCGGTGACGATCGGCAGCCCGGTCTCCCGCCTCGCCTCCGCCAGGAGCTTCAGCCCATCGTCCTCGAGGCCCTGGAAGGCGTAGGGCGAGGTGCGCGGCTTGAAGGCTCCGCCGCGCAGGATGTGCGCGCCCGCGGCCTTCACCTTCTCGGCGGCCTCGAGCAGCTGCAGTCGTGACTCGACGGAGCACGGCCCCGCCATGACGACGAGCGACTTGCCGCCAATCGTGACGTCACCGACGCGGATCTCGGTCGGCTCGCCGCGAACCTCGCGGCTGGCGAGCTTGTAGGGCTTGAGGATCGGCGTGACGGACTCGACGCACTCGAGGGACTCCAGGCTGCGCAGCGCGTCCTTGCCGCGATCGTCGCCGACGGCGCCGATCACGGTGCGTAGCGCGCCGCGGATCGTGTGGGGGCTGTAGCCCATCGCGGAGATGCGATGACACACATCCTCGACCTGCGCGTCCGAGGCTCCCGACTTCAGCACGATGATCATGACTAGGCTGTTGTAGCGGGTGCGTTTGAGGCCGGCTCACACCGAGGGTGGCCTGAGATAGGCGCGACCCGGCTCCGCTCGCCCGCTCCTTTCCGAGCCGTTTTCTCACGGCTCTGTTGTTGTAGCGGGTGCGTTTGAGGCCGACTCACACCGAGGGTGGCCTGAGATAGGCGCGACCCGGCTCCGCTCGCCCGCTCCGTCCGCTGTCCCGAGGTCCCCTGGCTATCCTCCCGCTCTCTGTCGGCGGTGCTTCTGGCTTCTGCGCCCGATCGTTTCTACACGCTGTCGGGTCGGTAAAAAAGAAAAGGCCGCGGGGAGAGCCCGCGGCCTGGAGTCGATCGGCGCCGCGGGCTTTCGGTCCGCCCGCGGCCCCTGCTTATCTCAAGTCAGAGCGCCTGGGCGGACCTCGCCGAAGAAGTAAAAGTAGAAGCCGAAGTGCCGCGTCGAAGCGCTCATAGCGTGTCGGGAGTCTATCGGGCGCCGGAACGGCCGTCAAGGGCTTTCTGGCCGCTGCTCCTGCTCGGTCGGCGGCTTGTGGAACCGCTTGAGGATGCGATCGCGATGGTAGTAGAGCGGCAGGCAGAGCGCGACCACGACCGCCATGAACGCGATCGCGTAGATGTACTGCTGCTCGGCCACGTGCGCGCCGAAGTACGACGAGATCCACGTGCCCGGAATCCGCGCCACCGTCGAGACGACCGCGAACAACCAGAAGGGCATCGGGCTGATCCCGAACAGGTACGAGACGATGTCCTTCGGGAAGCCGGGGATCAGGTACAAGATGAAGCAGATGATGGCGCCTTCCGCTTCGAGGATGAAATTCATCTGATTCCAGTGGTGCACGCTGAGCCACGGCCGCACGAGCGGTTCGCCCCACTTCCGTCCCACCCAGAAGCAGAACAGGGTCCCGACCGTCAGGCCGATCGTCGAGTAGATGAGCCCGAGCCAGGTGCCGAAGAGCGCGCCGCCCACCGGCCCGGTAATCTCGCCGGGGATCGGCGAGATGATGACCTGGAGCGCCTGGATCGCGATGAAGACCAACGGCGCCATCCAGCCCCACGAGCGGACCGTTTCCTTGAGGAACTTCTTGTCCTGATAGAGGCGGACCGTGAACCGGATGATCGCAGCGTCGGCGGCCACGAGCCAGATGACGATCGCCAGCAGCGCCAACAGCACCGCCGTGACGATCGCCCATCGAGCGCGGTCAGTCATCGGCGATGGAGCGCAGTCTCAAATGGCCGGACGGCGATCCCTCCAGGGCGACGCCGCCTCGAAGGCGGCCGACGCGGCGAGCACTGTGCCATCGGCGTGGCGGCGCCCGACGATCTGCAGACCGACCGGAAGGCCTTCGTCGGTCCATCCGGCGGGCACGCTCGCCGCGGGTTGGCCCGTCAGGTTGAACGGATAGGTGAACGGCATCCAGCCGAGCACCGAGACGTCCTGCCCGGCGATCTCGCGCGGCGGGTGCGCGCCCGCGGCGAACGGGAGCGTCGCCACCGTCGGCATGAGCAACACGTCGAAGCGCTCGAGGAACGTCTGCGCCTCACGCCAGTATTCCTCGACGCGCGCGACAGCGCGCAGGTAGTCGCGCGCGCTGACCGCGCCGCCGCGGCGGATGAACCGCACGAGCGAGGCATCCATGTGCGGCTCGGCGTCGGGTAGCCGATCGGACCAGGCGGCGTAGAACTGCGCGGCGATCATCGTCGCGAAGATCTCCTCGGGGTTCTCCCATCCGGGATTGACGACCTCGACGTGACAGCCGAGCGTCTCGAACGTGCCCGCGGCGTTCTCGCAAACCGCCAAAATCTTTGGATCCACCGCGGCGTAGCCGAGATCGGGCGTCCACGCCACGTGCAGTCCCTTCACCTCGCCGTCACACGCCTCGAGGAACGAGCCGACCTCGCGCGGCAGCGAGCCGCGGTCGCGGTCGTCGCCGCCGGCCACGACGTCGAGCACCGCCGCCGCGTCGCGAACCGTGCGCGTGATCGGCCCGACGTGATTGACGCGCTCGAAACCGCCAAACACCGCGCGGTCCGGGACACGGCCGAACGAAGGCTTGAGGCCATAGAGACCGCAGAACGCCGCCGGGATACGGATCGAGCCGCCGGCGTCGCTCCCGAGCGCGATCGGTCCCACGCCGCTCGCCACCGCGGCCGCGCCGCCGCCGCTCGAGCCGCCGGGCGTCAAGGTCGGATCCCAGGGATTGCGCGTGACGCCGAAGAGCGGACACTCGGTGAACGCCTTGTGGCCGAACTCGGACGTGTTGGTCTTGCCGAGGAGAACCGTTCCGGCGGCCTTCAGCCGACCGACCGCAAGCGCGTCCTCGTCGGGCACGAAGTCGGCGAAGAGCCGCGAGCCGCCCGTGGTCACGAGCCCGCGCGTCGGCAAGACGTCTTTGACCGACAGGGGCACGCCGTGGAGCGGGCCGATCGGCTCGCCCTTCATCACGGCGATCTCCGCCTCGCGCGCGGCGACTCGCGCGACGTCGGCCGTCACCAGGCAGAACGCGTTGAGCGCGGGGTTGACCGCGTCGAGCCTGGCCAGGATTGCGTCGAGCACCTCGAGGGGCTTGACCGCTTTACGCCGGACGAGATCGGCGATCTCGAGCGCGGAGAGCCACGTCTCCATTGACAAAACGCATTGTATCATTGCGCTTCGTGCAGATCGTGGATCGCGGGGGGACGCTCGTCACCGTCCTTCGCCCGACGGCCACGGGGTCGCTGGAAAGCGCGTGGGTTCGGATTCCCGACGGCTCGTGGCTCGGCATCGAGCCGCGCGCGACGCGCGAGGCGCCGTGGGGCTGGTCGGATCGCCTCTGGCATGCGGCGGAGCCGCCCGCCAACGGCTGGCAGGGAGTGCGGCTCACCCTGTTCGAGGCGCTCGACTGGGCGCGGATCGACCGCATTCCCGTCCTCGGCGAGCCCGCGCGCTTGCCGCTCGGCGGCGGGACCGCCGTGCTGAACCTCATCGCCGCGCGCGCGGCCGAGCAGGGCGCCGGTCCTCTCGCCTACCGCGGCCCCTACCCGACCGAGCAGCTCTTCCTGGCGCTGCTCGAGTCGTTCCGCTACGAGCCGGACGTGACCGATCCGCTCGCGACATTCATGGCCGGCGGTCTCAGCTGGCGGCCCGCGCCCTCCGAGCGCCTGTTCGTGGGCGACGATCTCTACGTGCAGCTGCGCGAGCGGGTCGAGAAGGTCGTCTGGCGCGGCATCACCTACTATCGGCCGGGGTGGCAGGGCGTCGTGCGCCACGCCCCTCGGCGCATCGTCGACGCGCCCGACGGCGTGCGGTGCGGGCTCTGGGCTCTCGCCCGACCGCTCGAGGACGCGCTCCTGCTCCGAGCCGACGGCGGCCTGGACGCGATCCTCGCCGGTGAGCCCGCGCCATCGCCGAGTCAGCCCGTGCCGGCCGGGGTGTGGGCCGGCGTGGCCGCGGTCGTCGCGGCGCGCGGCGCCGCGCAGCTGGCGCCTTTCGTGGAGTCGGTTGCCCGGGCGTTCTCGCTCGAGTGGGGACCGGTCGCGAGGGATCTCGTTCAGATCGGACGGGGCCGCGTGAGAATCTCCGGGCGGCTGCGCGACGCGCTCGCGGCGGGGCTGGCGGCGGCGCCGGCCGCGGCGGACCGCGCGGCGCTCGGGCTGGCCGCGATCGTGGAGATGGCGGCGCTCGTGGGCGATGCGCTCCGGGCGCGCGCTCAGGCCGAGATCGTCGAGCTCGGCAAGACCGAGCTCCCGCCGAGTCTGTCGGGCCCCGCGGCCTCCGGTGCACGGGGCGGCGCCGAGCGGGCGCGAGACATCACCGCGGGGGTGGAGGCCCTGCTCGCCGACCTCGCCGGCTGAGCCTCAGTGCGTGGCGCTGAAGATGATCCAGACGTTGAAGGCGATGAACGCGGCGACGGACAACGTCGAGAGCACGACGTAGGCGATCCAGAGGAGCTCCTCGCGGCCCTCCCGCATCCGCCCGGCGCCGGTCAGGAGCCTCTTCGCGTACGTGATCGCGTCGTGCTTCAGCGTGGGCACCCCGAGGGCGTCGACGAGGATGTGGTAGCCGTCCATCTCGATGAAGCAGAAGGGATAGAGCGCGACGACCAGCGCCTGCCACTGGATGATCCCGGAGGCGGCCGCGAAGGCTTGCGTGAAGCCGCCCGCCGGGGCTTTGGCGGCGACGATGAAGGCGACGGCGCCGAGGACCAGATGCACGAGCGCGCCCGTCACCGCGGTGACGACGCGGGCGCGGCGGCTCGCCATGAAGATGTCGGTGACGTCGATGTAGAACGTGGGCACGAAGCCGTGCAGGAAGGTGAAGCCGAACTCGCGCACGCGACGCCGATAGTGGATGCAGGCCAGCCCATGCACGAACTGGTGGAGCGCCACGCTGGCGAAGAAGAGCAGCTTGACGCTCAGGATGCCGAGCAGGGCGCGACCGCCGAATCCCTCGAGCATGTCGCGCACGTCGCGGAAGAGGACCAGCGCCGCCGCGGCGCCCAGGACCGCCAGCACGGCGCACGCGATCGCGGCGATCGGCGTGAAGACGAGGAACCCGCCGTAGTGATAGAGCGCCTGGAAGAACCCCTGGACGTTGTGGCTCGAGATCCGGATGCGCTCGAGGCTGGTCAGCGCGAGCTCGAGCGCCCTCACGATGACCCGGCCTCGGTTGCGCGCCAGCGCCGCCCGGAGCCGCGACCGCGGCTCGAACGTCAGGAGCTGCGCGCGCTGGAGCTTGCGCAGCAGGCTCGGGATGATCTCGAAGTCGAACTCGCCGTACTTCAGGACGTACGCGGTCGCGATCTCCTGTAGTGAGGTGGCGCCGTCCATCTGATCCCAGAGGAAGCGCTCCTGCGCGGAGAGCAGGAGGAATCGGTCCGTCGTCGTGTTCTTGAGTACGAAGCCGGGCGCGACGGCCAGTCGCGAGCGGAGCTCGGAGACCTCGTACGATTCCAGCTCGACCCGGCGCGGGCGCGAGTTGAGGTAGCCGACGACGCTCGCCACCTGGCGGAGCTCGAAGTCTTCCTCGTCGTCGCGCCGGACGAGCAGCTCGAACTTCGCGGGCGCGGGTCTCTGCATCACCGGGCCTCGACGTCGAAGCCCGTGGCCTCGAGACCCCAGCGGGTCGCCTCGGCGACCTGCAAGGTCGAGCGCCGCAGTCGCTCCATGAAGACCTGGACCATCGCGTAGAAGAACTCGGCGGCCGCGCGCGGCGCGGTCTCGGTCATCGCGTGCAGACTGTCACGCCCGAGGATGAGCAGCTCGACGTCCGTCTCGGCCTGGGCGGTCGCGGACCGCGGCGAGCCATCGAACAGGCTCATCTCGCCGAAGAAGTCGAAGGGCTCCACGCGGACCAGGACCTGCTCGACCTTTCCGGTCACCGACTTGGAGATGAGGATCGTGCCGCGCCGAACGATGAACATCTCGTCGCCGCGATCGCCCTCGCGAAAGAGAATCTGGTGCCGGCGCAGGTCACGCTCGCGCAGCCGTTCGGTCAGGGCGACGAGGTCCGCATCGGAGAAGGATTCGAACACGCGAACGTCGCGCAGGAATGCGAGTGTTTCGGCCGACGCCTGCACGGGCGGGATTCGAGCGAGGCCTACGTGGCCACGCGGCTGATGAGGCTACTGCGGAACTCGTGCCGCCGCTGACTCGACGGCGTCTTGGCGAGCCGGACCAGGGCCTGATCGACCGTCGCGCGCTCGGCGTCGCTCAGCTCGTACTCGGCGAGGAGCGGTGCCGGCGTGCGCTGGAGCTCCGCGAGAAATTCCGGATCGATCATCACGCGCCCCACCAGCTCTCGCAGCCCTTGCGCCACGGGCGGATCATACCAATTTCCCCGACCGTTTGATAGGCTCCGTGCATGCGAGGTGGTTCGCGCCGTGCACTCCTCGCCGGCGTCGCGCTGCTGGCTGTCGCGACGGTCCTCGCGGCGCCGCGGGCGCCGGTGGCGCAGCCGGACCCGCGCATTCCCTGGATCGGGTACCTCGCCAACGAGCCCACGACCGACTCGGCCCCGGTCTTGCGCGACGGCCTTCGCGAGCGCGATTGGGTCGAGGGTCAATCGGTCAAGATCTGGTACCGCTACGTCCAGGGCAAGCCCGAGCTCTATCCGCAGCACGCCGAAGATCTCGCGCGGCTCAGCGTGGCCGTGATCGTGGCCGTCGGGCCCGAGGCGATCGAGGCCGCGCGGCAGGCGACGAAGACGATCCCCATCGTCATGGTCTCCCTGGACGACCTCGCCGCCGGCGGACTCACCGCCGAAACCAAAGATCCGAGCACCAACCTCACGGGGATCACCACGTTCGTCCCCGAGCTGGCCGCGCGCCGTCTCGACCTCTTGCGCGAGGTGGTGCCGCGGCTCGCGCGCGCGGCGGTGCTGTGGCGCTCCGCCGGCGCGAGCGCGGCTGCGGACCTGCGCGCGACGCACGTCGCCGCGAGCGCGCGCGGCGTGAAGCTGACGCCCGTGGAGATCACCGGCGACAGCGACGTCCGCGAAGCGTTGACCGAGATCGGAAAGCTGCGCCCGCAGGGGCTGATCGTGCTGGCCGACGCGGTCGCGCTCGCGCACCGGCAGCGGCTCGCGACCTTCGCGAGTCGCGCAAAGCTGCCGGCGGTGTTCCCGTCCCGTGACTACGCCGACGCCGGCGGCCTCCTCGCGTACGGCGCGAACTGGGCCGACGTCTTCCGGCAGGCCGCCGCGCTCGTCGACCAGATCTTGCGCGGGGCCAAACCAGCGGACCTCGGGGTACGACGCGCATCGCGGCTCGAGCTCGTGATCAATCTCCGCGCCGCGCGGGCGCTCCCGGTCGTGATGCCAGCGTCCCTGTTGCGGCGCGCGGACCGGGTCATCGAGTGATGCGACGCGTGGCGGTGCTCCTCTGCGCGACGGCGTGGCTCGTCGGGTGCGCGACACAGCAATGGGTCTACGACAAGCCGGGCACGACGCCGGCGAAGCTCGGCCACGACATGGCGATCTGCCGGAAGGAGGCGAACGATCCCCAGACGGTCACGCTACCGGGATCGCCACGCGTGGACCGGACGGTCTTCAACCGCTGCATGGAGCGAAAGGGGTACACGGTGCGGCCGGAGAAGTCCGGCTGACGGAACCCGTACCCATGGTGCCGAGTTTTCGATGCGGAGGTGCGCCGATGCGTCGGGCTCGTCTCGCTCTGGTGATCGCGGTGGTGACGTTGTCTGGCGCCGGCAGCGCGGCGGCGGCGAACTACGCGCAGGAGACCCTCGATCGATACTTCCGGATCGAGTATCAGGTGGCTTCGAGCGGCGCGCGGCCCGTCGTCAGCGGCTACGTCTACAACCTGCACCCCGGCACGCCGGCCGAGCGCATGCAGCTCTCCATCGAGAGCCTCGACGCCTCTGGCAACGTCGTCGGGACGTCGTCGACCTGGGTCCTCGGCAACGTGCCTCCGGGCAATCGCGCCTATTTCACCGCGCGGGCCGTACCGGGCGTCTCGTATCGGGTCCAGGTGCTCTCCTTCGACTGGGGCAGTCGCGGCGGCTCAACCAACTGACACGCGCGGACGGCGAAGGTGACCGTCCCCCCACCCTCCCCGTAAGCGTGGTAGCGCCCGGTGGTATCGTGATGGTGCCAAGACTCCCCCGGAGGTGACACATGATGCGACGTATCGTTGTGCTCCTAGTCCTGTTGGCGCTGGTGGGTTCGAGCGCGCCGAGCTGGGCCAGTTCCGAGTCTACCGCCGTCGAGATCGGATCCTCGGCGGGGAGCGCGTTCGGGACGGTCATCTACGCTCCGCTCAAGGCGACGTTCTGCATCCTCGGCGGAATCGGCAGCGGATTCACCGCGATCGTCTCGCCGCCGACGGCGGGCAAGGTGGCGTTGGCGACCTGCGGCGGAGCCTGGACCGTGACCCCCAACGTCATCCGAGGCCGCGAACCCCTGAAATTCGTCGGGGATACGTCCCAACACCGGACGACCGCCGCCGGGGATACGTCCCGACACGGGAAGACCGCCGCCCGCTAGGGTCACGCGCGGGGCGCGCGCGACATCGGGACGTGCCGGCTCCGCGTCGGCGGGCTCGCTGGTGGTGCGCGCCGCGGGCCGGCGCGAGGCTGGGGCCGCGCCGGCCGCGGCGCGACCATAAATTCCTGGTGGGGCTCGGTCTCGCCCTGGTCGCGGTGACGGCGTCGGCATGCGCCTCGACGAAGCCGACCCGCACGACCACCGCGGTGCCGGCGCCCGGAACCCGCATCGTGGGACTTGCCTCGTGGTACGGACAACGCCACCAGGGACACGCGACCGCGTCGGGCGAGCTCTACGACACGGGCAAGCTCACCGCCGCGCACCGCACGATGCCCTTCGGCACCCGCTTACGAGTGACGAACGCCGAAAACGGGCGGACCGTGGTGGTTCGGGTGAACGATCGAGGACCGTGGGTGAACGACCGCGTCCTCGACGTCAGCCAGGCGGCCGCGAAGACCCTCGGCATGGTCGGCGGGGGCGTGACCAAGGTCGAGATCGTCGTCCTCGGCGCGGAGTGATCCCAGATGGGCCGTTCTCGGCAGTCTGCTAGACCGCGGGCATGCCTCCGAGGACTTCTCGGCTCAAACCGGAATGCGTGACGCCCGCCCTGCGAAGCTCGCGCGTCGCCTCGATCCAGTCGGCGTTGTGCGGGAGCACGACACCGCCCGACCTCACGGCGTACACGCTCGGATCGTCGACCCCCGGCGGAACCTTCCCGCTGTCCCGTAGCGCTTTCGCCGCGTCGATCAGCCGCTTGCGCGTCCTGATGACCATCGCGTCGCTGCTGCCCAGACGCTCGTTCGTGCGGTCGTAGATCGGGCCCATGCTCTCGGTGACCGCCTGGTCCTGGAGGAAGATGGCGTCGAGGCCCGTGTAGCTGATCGTCTTCTGCGCCTTGCGGTCGATCTCGTAGTCGTTGCCGGCGTTGGCGACGCAGCGGAAGCGCCCGTACCAGTCGGTGGTGTTCGGCAAGGTGCGCGGCGGGCTCACGATCTGGCGCCCGGCGTTCCGGGTACCTTGTGAACCGCGCGAGACGGTGATGGCCAGGGTGTGCTCGTCGTCCATCGGCACCCACGCCCGCACCCGAATCTCGAGCCCGAGCACGCCCGTCGGCACCATCGCGTAGAACGGAAACAGGAAGTTGGCGATCCGCCAGTAGTTCGTGTCCGCCTCGGCCGGACGATAGGCGCCGTACATGACGCCGAAGTCCATGTCGCTCACCTCGTACCGGGGCGCCCGATCGGCGAGCGCGTAGCGGGCCCAGGTGCCGGGCGGGGCTTCGTCGGCGCTCACGCTACCGAGGTGCAGGAACACCGTGTGGCAGGTGTCGATGTCGCCCTCGAGCGCCTGCATCCAGTTGCACTCGCGCTGATAGACCTGGACGCTGCTGTCGGCCAGCAACGTGGGCTCGAGCTCCGGCAGGGGCGGCGGCGTCTCGCGAGGCCCGAGATAGGCCCAGATCAGGCCGGCGCGCTCCATGCAGGGATACGCGACGGCCCGCACCTTCTGCTTGAAGTTGCTTTCCTCGGGCTCGTTGGGCATGTCGACGCACCGGCCGCCGACGTCGAACTTCCAGCCGTGGTACACGCAGCGCAGGCCTTCGGCTTCGTTGCGGCCGTAGAAGAGGCTGGCGCCGCGGTGGGGGCAGCTGTTGCGCACGAGCCCGACGGCTCCGGACGACGTGCGGAACGCGATCAGATCCTCGCCCAGCAGTCGCACGCGCAGCGGGGCGCCGTCGCGCGCCGGCAGCTCGCTCGACAGGGCGGCCGGCATCCAGTACTGGCGCATCAGCTCGCCCATCGGAGTTCCGCGCCCGACCCGACACAGGAGCTCGTTGTCTTCACGACTCAGCATGTCATGTTCCTCTCACCGGAGAGTCTCCGCGCGCCCCGCGCGTCGTCGTTCGCGTAAACGTTAGCATATAATCCGGTGCCGCCATGGCGCTGCGAGGACGGCCAACGGCGGCGCCGGAGGAGACTCCCCCATGATGTGGATGCCGTGAGCGAAATCGGCGGCGATGGAGGTCCGGCTGGCGCGGCGGCGGGGTCTCTTGTACAGTCTCGGCGCTGAGCGTCGTCAATCTGCGGGAGCCTCGGAGGCCGGCATGGCGAGCAATGTGGTCCGCGTCGGTGATGTGGAAATCATGATGCTGTCGGACGGGATGCTCGAGTTCGACCTCTGCAACTTCTTCCCGACCATCCCGGAAGACAACTGGAACCCGTACGAGGCGCATCTGCACGAGCACAAGGTGCGCTTCAATCTCGGCTCCTACCTGATCCGCGCCGGGGGGCGCACGGTCCTCATCGACACCGGGCTCGGACCGAAGCCAGCCGAGACTCCCGACGTGCCGTGGGGCCAGCTCATGAGCGATTTCAAGGACAAGGCCGTCAAGCCGGAAGACATCGACATGGTGGTCATGACGCATCTGCATCGCGACCACGTCGGCTGGAACCTCAAGACCGAGGGCGGCAAGTACGTGCCGACGTTCCCGCGCGCGCGCTACTGGATGCCCAAGAAGGACTGGGATTCGTGCCACGACCCCGCGCTCCAGCCGACGCGCTGGGTGAACGCGCCGCAGTGTGTGTGGCCGCTGGCCGATCTCGGCCTCTGCGAGTTCATGCAGGGCGAGCAGAGCCTCACGCGCGAGCTCACGGCGGTGCCGACGCCCGGCCATACGCCCGGGCACATGAGCATCCTCGTCACCTCGAAGGGCGAGCGCGCGCTCGTGCTCGGCGACGCGGCGCACAGCCCGGTGCAGGTACTCGAGCCGGACTGGGTCTCGCGCGCCGACATGGATCCCGATCTGACCCGGCAGACTCGAAAGGCTCTGATCGACCGCCTGGAGCGCGAGCAGATCCTCGTCGCCGCCGGGCACTTCGAGGCGCCGGGCTATGGCCGGATCGTGCGGCTCGAGGGGCGTCGCTACTGGAAGGGGCTGTAGCCGGCTCGGGCTAGCGCGGCGGCGTCACGCGAGTCGCGCTCAAGCGCTTAAGACCACCAGCAGGCGCGCCGGGTCGACGGGCTTCAGCAGGTGGTCGTCGAAGCCGGCGTCGAAGGCTCGCTCCCTGTCCTTCTGCTGGCCGTAGCCGCTGAGCGCGATCAGTCGGGAGCGATCGCGGAGCTTCGCGCGGATCTGCCTGGCGACCTGGTAGCCGTCGATTCCAGGCAGGCCGATGTCGATCAGGACGACATCGGGCTCGAGCTGCACCGCGAGCTCGACGCCGCTCACGCCATCCGCTGCCTCGTGGACCTCGTGCCCTCCGCTCTCGAGCAGGACGCGCATCATCTCGCGGTTGTCGGCGTTGTCCTCGACGACCAGGATGCGTTGGCGTTGCGCTCTGGCCGGCGCCTCGACCGACGGTCCGGGCGCGGGCGGCGCGTCCACCATCGCCGGGAGACGCACGGTGAACACGCTTCCCCGTCCCTGGCCCGGACTGGCCGCCTCGACCCGGCCGCCGTGGAGCTCGACGAGACGGCGAACGAGACTCAGGCCGACGCCGAGCCCGCCGGCCCGCCGATCGAGGTTCCGCTCGCCCTGCACGAACAGGTCGAACACGACCGGCAGAAGCTCGGCCGAGATCCCCGCGCCCTCGTCGGCAACGCGCAGGACCGCGTCGTCCCCTTCCCGGCGCACCGCCACCTTGATGGCGCCGCCTCGCGGGGTGAACTTCAGCGCGTTCGACATGAGGTTCATGACGATCTGCTCGATGCGCACACCATCGGCCTCGACCCAGACCGGTTCCGCGTCGACGGTGACGACGTGCTGCCCGAGTTTTTCCGTGCTGTCGAGCGTGGCGAGGCAACGCCGGACCGCGGCGGCCACGTCGATCGCGGTGCGGACCAGCTCGATCTTGCCGAGCGTTCCGCGCGTGACGTCGAGCAGGTCCGCGACGAGTCGCGACAGGTGCTCGGTCTGGTGGGCGATCACCTCGCGGGCGCGGCGATCGTGCCCGGGCGTCGATGACTGACCGAGCACCGAGACCGCGGAGCTGATGGCGCCCAGGGGATTGCGCAGCTCGTGGCCGAGCATCGCCAGGAACTGATCCTTCGCCTGGCTCGCGGCCTCGGCTTCCGCCCGGGCGGCGCGCGTCCGGATCAGCTCGATCAGATCGGTCACCACGAGACAGAGGCTTTCGACGCCGTCGGCCACGAACGTGCCGACGGAGAAGAGCGCGGGCACCGCGCGGCCGTCGACGGCGAGCACGTGGCCCTCGTACTTGCCGCGTCCGGCTCCCAGCGCCGCGGCCAGGAGGGGCCGGTCGGCCTCGGCGACGAAGGGACCGATCGGCCCGCCGACGATCGTCTCGGGCGCCGCGCCGACCAGCTCGGCGAAGCGACGATTGCAGTAGAGGACGTCGCCCGCGGGTGTCAACGTGAGGGCGCCCTCTTGCATCTGCTCGACGAGCATCCGGTAGGGCTGTTCGGCGCTCTTGAGCGTGAACAGCTGAGCGCCGTGCGGGCTCTCGACCACGAGCGCGTCGACTTCGCCCTGGCGAATCGCGCGCAGCGTCTCCTGAGCTTCCTCGAGCTCACGCTGCAGCTTCGGCGCCTGCTCGGGATCCAGCGCGCCGTCGGCCATGCCGGGGGCTGTCATGTGTGCTCCACGAGATCGAGTCCGGCCAGGACCCGCGCGGTGTTGGACATGTCGCCGATGACCCGGCGCGCCGGCAGCGGCAACGCCTTCACGCAGGTCGGCGCCGCGATGATCTGTTCGCCGGTCGCGAGGGCCGGCTGCTCGTACAGATTGATCACTTCGAGCTCGTACGCGCCGGCGAAATGCTCCTCGCAGATCGCCCGGATGTTTTCGACCGCCCGGGTCGAGCGCGCGGTCATCCCGGCCACGAAGAGTCGCAGGACGTAGGCCTGGCGCGGCCCCTGCACAGCGAGGTCTCGGCTCGTCTCAGGAGTATTCGAGGATTCCACGTCACGAAGCCGGTCGGATGTCCAACCCGACGAGGACACGGTCGGTATTCGAGAGGTCGCCGATGATCTTGCGCACCGGCTCGGGCAGCCGACGGACGAGCGTCGGCACCGCGAGGATCTGATCGCCCGCGGCCAGCTGCGGGCTCTGAATCAGGTCGATGACCTCGACCCGGTACTTGCCGGTCAGGTGGGTCTCGCAGATCTTCTTGAGATTGGCGAACGCCTTGATCGATCGCGGCGTCTGGCCGGCGATGTACAGCCGAAGGACCTGGCCTTCAAAGTTCGGCTCCATCTTTCACTGTGCCCCGCTTCGCCGATCGTCAGTCACTCTCGTCCCCTTGTCTTCGTCCGTTGCCGCTTTGGGCCGCGTCGGCCCTCCGACGCTCCGCAATCGCGCGGCGGTCGTCACGCAGACGCGTGGCGCCCGACCGCTGCTCGTCGATACCGGTGGCCAGATCGGCCTGGTCCGCCTCGAACCTGGCCCGCAGCGACGCCACCTCCGCGTCGAACGCGGCGCGCAGACGCGCGAGCGCCCGCTCCCTGCGCTCGAGCTCCTGCTCATGCGCGAGCGCGGCGGCCCGCTCCTCGGCTTCCTGGGTCAAGCGCGCCGACCCCGTGACAACTCCGCTCGGGCCCGCGTAGACGTCCACGAGCTCGACGCCGTGGTCGGTGAGGAGAAACTCACGGATCTGGTTGGAGTGGCCCATCCCGCGCGACTTGAGCACGTAGAGCCCGCGGTTCCGCTCGCCGCTCGACTCGAGCGTGACCAGCAGGAGCCAGGTGTCGACGATCGAGGAGATCTCGACGTCGGTCTGCTCCAGCTCGGTCCTTCCGTGAGTGAGACTGGTCAAGAGCGCGGTGATCCCCTGCATCTTGAGGTAATCGACCAGCCGGGTCAGCGTGGCCTGAACATCCCCCTGCGTCGCCACCGAGATCAGGCTGCTGACGGGGTCGAGCACCACGACGCGTGGCCGAAACCGTTCGATCGCGCGGTGCATGCGCGAGAGATGCATCTCGAGACCGTGCACCGAGGGGCGAGCGGCCTGGAACTCGAGCAGGCCACGATCGACCCACGGCTGGAGGTCGATCCCGATCGATCGCATGTTGCGGACCACCTGCTGCGGCGATTCCTCGAACTCGAACGCCAGGCAGCGTTCCCCCCGCCGGCAGGCGGCGTCGACGAAGTGCGCCGACACGCTCGACTTGCCGGCTCCGGCGGTGCCCGACACGAGGATCGTGCTGCCGCGGAAGTAGCCCCGGCCACCGAGCATCGTGTCGAGGCGCGCGACGCCCGTCGAGATTCGCTCGGACGGCGCCGCATGGGTGAGGCCGATCGAGGTCACCGGCAAGACCGCGATGCCTTCCTCGTCGATCAGGAACGGATACTCATTCGTTCCGTGCGCCGAGCCTCGATACTTCACGATCCGCAGCCGCCGCGTGGAAACCTGCTCCGTCACGCGGTGGTCGAGCAGGATCACCGCGTCCGACACGTATTCCTCGAGGCCCTGCCGCGTCAGCGTGCCGTCGCCTCGCTCACCGGTGATCACGGCCGTCACGCCCCTGTCCTTGAGCCAGCGGAACAGGCGGCGCAGCTCGGCTCGGATAATCGACTCGTTCGCGAGGCCCGAGAAGAGCGATTCGAGCGTGTCGAGCACGACGCGACGGGCTCCGATCGAATCGATCGCGAAGCCGAGCCGGATGAAGAGCCCTTCGAGATCGTAGTCGCCGGTCTCCTCGATCTCGCTGCGCTCGATGCGGACGTGATCGAGCACGATCTTTTTCTTCTCGATCAGCCCCGGCAGATCGAAGCCGAGCGAGGCCACGTTCTGCGCGAGCTCGTCGGTGCTCTCCTCGAAGCTCATGTACACGCCCGGCTCGTCGAAACGGGTCGCGCCATGGACGAGGAAGCTGAGGGCGAAGAGGGTCTTGCCGCAGCCGGCTCCGCCACAGACGAGGGTGGGCCGGCCCACCGGAAGGCCGCCCTGGGTGATTTGATCGAAGCCGTCGATACCGGTGGGCGATTTCGGTAAACGCGCCACGATGCGTGAATGATGCCCATGGATTCCCGGAATTGCCATTCAGGTATTCACCTTAGGAGCGGCCAGAACCTGCTGGCCCATCGGGGTTTCCTGGAGGTGGAAGTACCCGAGCATGTTGCCCGCCGCGATCTTGAACGCTTCGTCGGCCGGGACGCCCGTGAACAGTCGCTCGGCGAACGGCCGCGTGTTGGGCCAGTCGCACTCTATGTGCGGGAAATCGGTGGCGAACATGATGCGGTCGACGCCCATGTGATGGCGGAGCTCCACGGCCACCCGCTCGACGTGCTGCACGCTGAAGAAGATGTGCTCGCGGACGTAGTCGCTCGGCCGCTGCTTGAGTGGCTTGAAATTGAGAAGCCGCGCCGCCCAGTGGCGATGGCGCTCGTACCAGTAGTCGGCCTCCTCCATCCAGAACGGCACCCAGCCCAGGCGGGTCTCGGCGAAGAAGATCCTGAGGTCGGGGATGCGATCGAAGACTCCGGACAGGATGAGCTGGGCGAAGCTCATCGACGGCGCCGTGCCGAGGAACGGCAGCGCCACCCACTCGACGAGCTTGCGCGGCCCGAGCTTCGCGAGGATCGCCGGGTCGGCGCCCGGATATTCGAACGTCGGCTGCGACGCGCGCGGTCCAAGGCGGTCGAAGCCGACGTGCACGGTCAGCGGCATCTTCATGTCGACCGCCGCCGCCCAGAAACGATCGTCGGCCGGGCTCGGATAGGCCTTGCCGCTCGGGAACACGCCGAGGTTGACGCCCTTGAGTCCGAGCTTCGCGCAGTGCTCGAGCTCGGCGATCGCGTCGTCGACGTTGGTCCACGGGATCACGCCGAGCCCGATGAGGCGATCGCGCGACACAGCGCAGTACTCCTCGCCGAGCCAATCGTTGTACGCGCGCACCGTCGCGCGGTACACGTCCTGGTCCGCCAGAGTGCTCCAGAGTCGCGGCCCCACCTGCATGTTCGGGAAGAGCACCTCGGCGTGGAGCGCGTCCATGTCCTGCTCGCGCAGGCGCTGCTCGGGCGGCCCGACGCCCGCCGTGTCGTCGACCGTCACGCCGATGGGCTCCCACGTCTCGTTGGTCCGGCCGGCCCTGAGATCGAGGAACGGCGCGGGATACGGTGGCTGGCCTTCCACGAGGATCGCGTCGCCGCCGTCCGGGAGCTTGATGGTTCGCGGCGCCTTCTCGCGAAGCTTGGCGGGCATGTGCGGCGTCCACCGCTCGGGACGAACTTCCAGGTGACCATCGCTCGAGATCAGGGGCGGAAGACTGGAGGTAGTCATGGCGGCTCTCCTTTTATTCGGGCGCGATGGTACCATCGCCCCGCGGACTCGTGACGGGCCGTGCCGCGGCGCGGCAAGCAGGGCTAGCAGTAACGGGCTGAACAAGAGGGAGGCGGTCATGGGCGCGATCCTCGGTCTCGGAGTCACGCATTACCCGCCGCTCGCCGGACAGGACGAACATATGGCGCGCATCCTCAAGCGCGTCCTTCAGGATCCCGACCTTCCCGAGCGCTACCGGCGACCGGAAGGCTGGCCCGAGCCGATGCGCCAGGAGTACGGCTCGGATCAGGGGCTGAGCGCCGCGAAGCGCCATCGCGAGGCGCTCGTGACAGGATTTCGTGACGCGCGACGGCGCCTCGACGAGTTCGCGCCGGACGTCGTGCTGATCTGGGGCGACGACCAGTACGAGAACTTCAAGGAAGACATCATCCCGCCCTTCTGCGTGCTGGCCTACGAGTCGATCGAGCACCGGCCGTGGGCGGAGGGCCGCTGGCAGAAGGCAAAGAACGCGTGGGACGAGGCGAGCGACGCGACCTTCGTCTACAAGGGCCACCGCGCCGCCGCGAAGTCGCTGGTGACGGGGCTGCTCGACGCCGGCATCGACGCGTCGTACGCGTACCGGCCACTCCACCATCCACTCGGCCACGCGTTCATGAACACGCTGCTCTTCCTCGACTACGATCGGCAGGGCTTCCCCTATCCGGTCATCCCGTTCTCGATCAACTGCTACGGGCGGAAAGTCATCTCCCAGCAGGGAGGCGTCTCGAGCTTCGCCGATCTGCCGACCGAGGCGCAGCTCGATCCGCCGTCGCCGGCGCCGTGGCGCTGCTTCGATCTGGGCCGCGCCACCGCCCGCGCGATGGCCAAGAGCCCGTGGCGCGTGGCGCTGGTCGCCTCGTCGAGCTGGTCGCACGCGTTCCTCACGCCGAAGAACCATCTGCTCCATCCCGACGTCGAGGCCGATCGCGCGCTCTACGACACGCTGCGGGTCGGCGACTACGAGGCGTGGCGCAAGACGCCGCTGGCGAGCCTCGAGGAGAGCGGCCAGCAGGAGATGCTGAACTGGATGTGCCTGGCCGGCGCGATGGCCGAGCTCCAGCGGCGGCCGGACGCCACGAAGTTCGTCGAGACCTACATCTTCAACTCGAGCAAGTGCTTCGCGTCGTTCCCGGCCTGACGGCCGGGAACGCGCGTCACTTCCGGTTCGCGAAGTGCGGCTTGACCTCCTTCGCGAACCACGCGAGCTGCTCCAGCATGATGTGCTGGGGCGTACCCATGCTGTTGCTCACGTGCACGTACTCGAGCCCCGGATACTTCTGCTCGAGCGCTCGCAGGTGCGCCACAAACGCCTCGGGCGTCCCCGCGAACCACGCGCCGACCCTGGCATAGTGCTCGACGGTCGGCACGCCGGCGGCGCCCCAGCCGCCGCGCCCCATCGCCGCGGCGTTCTGCTCGGGGGTGAGGCCGGGCACGAAGCCGAGCGGGCCGAACATCTTCACGTGCTCCTCGTACCACGGCGTGATCTCGCGCACGGCGCGCTCCCGCGACTCCGCCAGGTGGAAGAAGATCCCGAGGCTCAGCCCCTCGCCGAGCTCGTAATCGAGACCCGCGCGCTGCGCGGCCTCCTGATAGGCGTGAATCGAGCGCTCGGCCATCGTCGCCGCGCCGCCGCCGATCAGCCCCTTGATGCGGTGCTTCATCATGAAATCGAGTCCGCGGGCGCTGGCGCTCACCACCGGCTGCCAGCACTCGACCGGCTGCCGTAGCGGCCGCGGCACCAGCGTGAGCTCGCGGAGCTCATAGCCGCGGTACGGCACGGCCGGTGGCAGCGTGTAGTGCGGGCCCCGGTGCGAGAACTTCTCCGAGTGGAACGACTTCATGATGACGTCGACCTGTTCCTCGAAGAGCGCGCGGTTCGCCTCGGCGTCGAGCATCGGGCTGCCGAACGTCTCGACTTCGCGCGTGTGATACCCGCGGCCGACGCCGAACACCACGCGCCCGCCGGTCAGGATGTCGGCCGTCGCGAAGTCCTCGGCCAGCCGGAGCGGGTGCCACATGGGCGTGATGTTGAAGCCGCAGCCGATGCGCAGCCGCGTCGTGAGATGCGCCAGGTGCACGGCCACCATCAGAATGTTCGGGATGCACTCGTAGCCCTCGTGCTGGAAGTGATGCTCGGCCAGCCAGAGGATGTTGTAGTCGTGCTCGTCCATGCACCGCGCGATGGCCTCGGTCTTGTCGAACACGGATGAGAGGTGCTCGTTGGCGTAGCGGCGCTCGTTCGCGGGCGTGGCCATCTGGCCCATGTCGCCCAGATCGACGTGCCCGGCATAGACGGTCGAGAACCTGGTGATCATGTCGCCCTCCGCGGGCGCGAGCCTAGCAGCCGCGTCGTTCGATCGTCAAGCGACCGGAGGGCCCGGCTTGACGATATCGACCTGGCGAGTATTAATGGAACTCTACGGACGCTGGACAGGGAATGCCGCCGTCTTATCGCGACGAGGAACCGGAAGCCGTATCCCGAGCACGGCTCGCCGCCATCGTCGAGTCGTCGGACGACGTCATCGTGAGCAAGACGCTCGACGGGATCATCACATCCTGGAACCGGGCCGCCGAGCATCTTTTCGGCTGGACGGCGACGGAGGCGATCGGACGACATATCATGCTGATCGTCCCCGAGGAACGGCGGGCGGAAGAGGACGACGTGCTCGCGCGCATCCGCCGTGGCGAACGGGTGGACCACTTCGAGACGGTCCGCCGCACCAAGGACGGCCGGCTCATCGACATGTCGATCACGGTATCGCCTATCAAGGACGCCGCCGGCCACATCGTCGGCGCCTCCAAGGTCGCCCGTGATATCACCGAGCGCCGGCGCATAGAGGATCTGCGGACACTCCTGCTGGCCCGCGAACAGGAGGCGCGCCGTCAAGCCGAGGCCCTCAACAACGCGAAGGACGAGCTGCTCGCCACCGTGTCGCACGAGCTCCGGACCCCTCTGAACTCGATTTTCGGCTGGGCGCGCATGCTACAGAGCGGCCAGCTGGATGAGGCGGCCCGCGCGCGAGCCATCAACACCATCCTGCGCAACGCCTCGGCCCAGGCTCGCCTCGTCGAGGACCTCCTCGATCTCGCATGGATCTCGACAGGCCGCCTGCGGCTGGATTTCGACCGCGTGGACCTCAACGCGACCATCGAGGCCGCGCTCGAGACCGTGCGACCCGCCGCGGGCGCCAAGGACATCACGCTCGTGGCCGTGCTCGACCGGTCGCTCGGCGCCGTGGAGGGCGCGGCGGACCGGCTGCAGCAGGTGGTCTGGAACCTCGTGATGAACTCCGTCAAGTTCACTCCGGCCGGCGGCCGGGTGGAAATCTCTTCGCAACGCACGGCTGGCTCCGTGGTCATCACCGTGAGCGATACGGGTCGGGGTATCAGCGCAGAGGTTCTTCCGCACGTGTTCGAGCCGTTCCGGCAGGAGGACAGCTCGAGCACGCGCGCGCAGGGCGGCCTTGGCCTCGGTCTGACCCTCGTCCGTCGTCTCGTGGAGCTACACGGAGGAGAGGTGGTCGCCCAGAGCCCTGGCAAGGACCGGGGAGCCACGTTCACGGTGACTCTCCCGATGTCGCGACAGAAGCGGGAAGCAGCCGAGGATAAACAGATGCCCGACGGGGCGCGCGTACTCATGGTCGACGACGACCCGGAGTTTCTCGACCTGACCGCGATGGTCCTCAGCCGTGCGGGTGCTGAGGTGCGCGCAGTATCCTCGGCGGCTAAGGCCTACGAGCTAGTCAACTCCTGGCTGCCCAATGTAGTGCTCGCCGATCTGGCCATGCCGAGCGAAGACGGCTTCATGCTCTGTAGCGCGATGCGCACGATCTTCTCCCAGCGGCGCGCGCACGTCGCAATCATCGCGGTGACGGCGTATGGGACCCCCGACAGTCGCGCTCGCGCAACCCTTGCTGGGTTTGATCTGTACTTGACGAAGCCGGTCGATCCGGTTGACCTGGCGGGCGCCGTCGCGGGGGTCATTCGCCGGCAAACCTGAGCCGGAGCCGGTCCGCATCAGCGGCCCACCGCCCGAGCCACCGCCAGGCACAGCGCCTCCGGGTCCACCGGTTTCACGAGGTGGTCAGCGAAACCCGCGGCCAGCGCTCGGCTGCGGAAGTGCTCCCGGCCATAGGCGGTGACGGCCACCACCGGTAAAGTCCTGACGCGATCGTCAGCCAGGTTTCGGATTTCGTTGACGAGCCAGTAGCCGTCGGCGCCGGGCATGGCGAGATCGGTCACGACGACGTCTGGTGCCTCTGCGGCCAGCGCGCGCAGCGCGTCGGGCGCGCTGGTGGTGGTGACGACGCGCGCGCCGCAGGCCGAGAGCGCGGCCGCGAACAGTTCCGCCGTGTCCGGATCGTCGTCGACGACCAGCACTCGCACCCCTCGCAACACGCGCGGCAATGGAGATCGATGCGAGGCCGAAAGCTCGGGTGATCCTGCGACAGATTCTTCGTCGTCCTCAGGCGGCTCGCCAATCGACACGCGTATCGCGCGACGCCGACCGGACGGTCGGGGAAGAGCCTCGAATGTAGAAGGCCGGCGGATGGGGTCAGCGAGATTCCGCATGACTGGAATCTTATACCGCCTGCCGAGAGGCGCATGCGATGCGACGCGTTTTTTTCGACCGAGACGCGATAGGATGTGCGTCGTGCGCCTCGCCTCCGTCCCGCTGCTCCAACTCTGGCGACTTCACGGCCTCCGCTGTCTCGGCGTCTGCGTCTTCTTTCACTCGATCGGCATGGTCGGCGAGCAGGTCGTGCTCGGCTGGTACATCCTCGAGATCACCGACTCGGCGTTCATGGTGGGCGTGGCGCTGGGCGTGCGGAACCTTCCCTTGTTGTTCGCCGGCATCCCGGCCGGGGTCGTCGCCGATCGCGGCGACCGCGTGCGGCTGCTCCGGATCTCCGGCGTCACGATGGCGGTCGCCGCCGCGCTGCTCGGCGCGCTCGTCGCGGCCGGACTCGGCGGCGTCGGGCCGGCGCTGATGCTGACCTTCTTCACGGGATGCGCGCGCGCCCTGCATCAGACCGCGCGGCAGGGCTACGCGCACGACATCGCGGGCGGCCGCAGCGTGGTCCACGCGCTCGCGCTCGTGGCCCTCACCTCGCGTCTGGGCGGTCTGCTCGGCTCCCTGATGACGGGATTTCTCATCGCCAGATTCGGCTCCGCCGCGGCGTTCCTGCTCGTCGCGGCCGGCTATCTGGTGAGCGCCGTCGCCATGCTGCCGGCGCGATCGAGCAGCCGGCCGCGCGAGGCGACCGCCGGCTCCGTGCGCGACGACGTGTTCGGCTTCCTTCGCACGATCCGGCGCGATCGCGTGCTCCTGCACCTGATGAGCCTCACCGCCATCGCCGAGGTGCTCGGCTTCTCCCACCAGGCCCTGCTCCCGAGCCTCGCCCGCGACGTGCTCCGGGTGGGGCCGGAGGGGCTCGGCGTGATGACGGCCGCGCGTCAGGTCGGGGGGCTCGCCGGCATCGCGTTCACCTCGGGGCTCGGCGGCGCGCGCGGCTACGGGCCGTTGTTCCTCTCGGTGCTGATCGCCTTCGGCGCGTCGCTCGTGGCGCTCGGGTTCGCGCCGAGCTTCCCCGTGGTGCTGCTGGTCCTCGTCGCCGCCAACGCGCTCGGCGCGGTGACCGACGTGCTCGCCCAGACGTTGATCCAGCTCGCGGTGCCGAGCGGGCTCCGCGGGCGCGCGGGCGGCGCGTGGGTGGTGTCGATCGGGATGGCGCCGCTCGGACAGTTCCAGGTGGGCGCGCTCGCGTCGCTCTTCGGCGTGGGCGCGGCGCTCGGGGTGAACGGCCTCGCGCTGATGGCGGTCGGCGCCGCCGCGGCGCTGCTGGTGCCGAGGCTCCGCCGGCTCTGATGGCCTCGTCGCTCGAGCGGCGGGTGGCGATCGACGCGGCGCGCGCCGCCGGCGACATCTTGCGCACGGAGTTTCGCGCGGCGCATCGCGTCGCGTTCAAGGGGCAGACGATCAACCTCGTGACCGAGATGGACGAGCGCGCCGAGGAGCTGATCGTCGGCCGGCTCGCCTCGGCGTTCCCCGACGACGCGATCCTCGCCGAGGAGCGCGGGGCGGCCCGCGGCCGCTCGGGACGCCGCTGGATCGTCGATCCGCTGGACGGAACGACCAACTACGCCCACGGGCTGCCGGTCTTCGCGGTGTCGATCGCGCTGGAAGTCGACCGGCGGATCGTGCTCGGCGTCGCCTACAACCCGAGCGCCGACGAGCTCTACGTCGCCGAGCGGGGCCGCGGCGCGACCGTCAACGACGAGCGGCTCGCGGTGTCGACCACCGCGACGCTCGAGGAGAGCCTGCTCTCGACGGGCTTCCCCTACAACATCCGCGAGACACCCGACACGAACTTGAAGGAGTACGCGGCGTTCGCGCTCCGGTGTCGCGGCGTGCGCAGGCTCGGCTCCGCCGTCCTGGATCTCGCCTGGGTCGCCGCCGGTCGGCTCGACGGCTTCTGGGAGCTCCGCCTGGGGCCGTGGGACGTCGCCGCCGCCAGCCTCTTCGTCGAGGAGGCCGGCGGGCGAATCACGAATCTGGTCGGCGGCGCCGTCGACGTGGACGCGCCCGCGGTGGTGGCGAGCAACGGCCGGATCCACGACGAGATGCTCGGCGTCCTGAGGGACGTCCGAGCCTAGTCGCGGAGCTTGAGGCGGGCGGGGGCTGGCGCAGGAGGCTCATCGCGCATAGTGACCGCAGACTTTGTCGAGAGCCCTCAGCACGTCGTCCTGATCCTCCGCGGTCATCGCCGGGAAGAGCGGCAAGGTCACCAGGCGCGCCTCGACCGCCTCGGCGATGGGGCAGAGTCCTGGGGCGTAGCCGAACTGGCGGGCGTAGAACGGATGGCGATAGACGAGGGGATAGTGCATCGTGGCGCCGATGTTCTCGGCGCGCAGCGCCTGGAGGACCAGGTCGCGGTCGGCCGTCAGGTGCTCGAGGTGCAGCATCACGACGAACAGGTGCCAGCCGTGTCGTACGCCGTCGGGAAGCGCCGGCAGCTCGATGAAGGGCGAGCGGGCGAGCCGCTCGCGGTAGCGGAGTGCCAGTCGTTCACGGCGGCTCCAGAAGCGCTCGAGCTTGCCGAGCTGCGAAAGGCCGAGGGCCGACTGGAAGTCGGTGAGACGGTAGTTGTTCCCGGGCTCGGGGATCTCATACTTCCAGGGACGCGTCGGGTCGTGACGAATCCCGTGATGTCGCATCGCGCGTAGACGCTCGGCGAGGTCTTCGCGATCGGTGAGCACCGCGCCACCCTCGCCGGTGGTGATCAGCTTCGCGGGATGAAACGAGACGGTGGTCATGTCGGCGAGCGCGCCGACCGGCCGCGCGCCGGCGGCGCCGCCGAACGAGTGCGCCGCGTCGGCGATGACGATCCAGCCGTGCTCTTGGGCGAGTGCAAGCAACCGGTCGTACTCGCAGGGGAGCCCCGCGAAGTCGACCGGCAGCAGCGCACGCGTCCGCCCGGTCGCCACGCGCTTGACCGCGTCCGGAGCGAGGTTCAGCGTGGCGCCGTCGACGTCGGCGAACACGGGTCTGGCACCCTGGTAGACGACCGCGTTGGCAGTCGCCGCGAAGGTCAGCGCGGTCGTAATCGCGTCGTCGCCGGGGCGGAGGCCTGCGGCCCAGCACGCCGCATGCAGCGCCGCCGTGCCGTTGGCCACCGCCACCGCGTGCTTCACGCCGGCGCGTTCGGCCAGCGCGCGCTCGAAGCGGGCGACCGTAGGTCCCTGCGTGATCCAGTCGCCAGCGAGGGCGTCGGTGACCGCGGCGATGTCGTCCGGTTCGATTGTCTGGTGCGCGTACGGCAGCCGTGCAGGGCGCACCGGAGGTCCGCCCAGGAGCGCTAGCTTCTCCATACCGTGAAGGTCCTCGAACCGCCGTAGGCGGATTCGGCGGGAACGGCAGCGCTCCCGTCGATGTTCTATATAGTTGGCGCGCGACGGACCTCGAGGCCCCCGAGCGCACCCGGCACGCCGCGCAGGGTGATTTGCACGGAGGACCGCGAGTCAGGTTGGCCGAAAACGATCACGTCGACATCGACCGCTTCGGCTGCTGTCAGGACTTCCTCGAGCCACTCCAGGAACGGGCCTGTCTCGAACGGTTGCTGTGTCATGTTGGCTTCTGCCTTCAGTTCGGAATTGGCTATTTTCGGAAACTGCCCTATAATCCGCACCTTGTTCGGTCTTCCGATGATGTTGGTCTTCCGATGATGTCGGTGTCCGCCCAGACCGTTCCCGAGAGGATCACGCGCGTGGAGACTGCGGCGATGGACGACCTGAGGTGCATCCCTTTCTGGTACGTGGTGCGCACCCGCTCGCGCCACGAGAAAACCGTGCGCGACCAGCTCGTGGGCCGCGAGGTCGAGACCTTTCTGCCGATCGTCGAGCGCTGGAGCCGGTGGAAGGACCGCCGAAAGAAGATCGCGATTCCGCTCTTCCCTGGCTATTGCTTCGCGCGCTTCCCGCTCGTTGAGCGCCTCCGCGTCCTGAACGCGGTCGGCGTCGCCGATCTCGTCGGCACCTGTGGCCGACCCGAGCCAGTGCCCGACGCCGAGATCGAATCGCTCCAGCGCCTGGCGAGAACCACGCTGCAGTACGATCCGCATCCGTTCCTCACCGAGGGCATGGACGTCGAAGTGGTGCGCGGCCCGCTCGCCGGGGTCCGGGGCAAGCTCCTGCGCAAAGATCGGGTGACCCGGCTCGTCCTGTCCGTCACGCTCATCCGCCAGGCCGCGGTGGTGGAGATCCATCCCGCCGACGTCGCCCACGTCCCCACCTAGTTTCTCAGCAGGATTCGCGCCTGGCGGGCCGCCGCGGTCGACGGGTAGTCCCCCACGACGCGCTCCCACGTTCGCTTCGCGCGTTCGCCGTCACCGAGGTCTCTCTCGCACAGACCGATCTTCACGAGCGCGTCCGGCACCTTCTCGCCGCGCGGGAGCGCACTCACCAGCGCCTCGAACTCGCCGAGCGCGCCCCGATAGTCTTTCTGCGTGTAGAGGATGTCCGCCACCAGGAACTGCGCGCTCTCGCGCAGCGGATGATCCGGATAGGTCGTGATCAGGTCGTAGAAGGTGAGGATCGCCGCATCGAGCTGTTTCGCGCGTAATTTCTCGGTCCCTGCGCGGTACAGATCGGCCGCCGGAGTCGTGGTCGCCGAGACCGTGGGCCGCGGCGCGGCCGCCGCTGCTGGCGGCGGCACTGGGGCTGCCGGGGCAAACCCGCTCGGCGCGGCCGGCAGGCGCCCGCGGTTCTGCGACTCGAGCTCATCTACCCGACGGCGGAGAAACGTGAGCTGGTCGTCTTGCTGCCGTGAGCTCGCGATGAGCTTGGCTACGGCGTTCTGCAGATCGTTGAGCTCGCCGGCAATCCTCGTCATCTGGTCGGCCAGACGCGCCTGGTCGGACGCGGGCGCCGACGGCTTGTCGGCAGTTGCCGAAGGCTTGTCGGCAGGCGCAGAAGGCTTGGCGGTTGAAGCCGCCGGGTCCGACGAGCGGATCGCCTCGAACGTGCCCGTCGACTTGGTAGCGCCCCCGCAGCCCGCCAGAGCAAATGCCAGCAGCATCACGGCGAACGCCATCAGCCTCACGCTGAGCCCTGACCGACTCACGGAACTCCGACCGTGGTGACGGAGACCCAGGCGAGCGGCCACTGGGCGGGCGCGCGAAGCTGGAGCGTCACAGTCCCCTCGCGGCTCAGCGGGACTTCGACGAGCCAGAGCCAACCCTCCGGCACCGTGAGCGACGGATAGCTTCTGACGATCGCACCGCGGGCGAACACGTAGCGATGCTCGCCCGCCTCGCGGGTGTGGACACGCTCGCCGAGGACGAGGGTGCCGCCATTCGTGACGCAGAGGAGATAGTCGATCGCCTGGGGCGGCGACGCCCGGATGACACGGACGGGCGCGGCACGGTTCGTGTCGGCCGTTGTGATGCCCGTAGAGATCTGCTCGAGCGTCGAATAGGCGACCGGCGCCTCGCGCATGACGATCAGCTCGTTGCCGTTGCTCTCGAGCTTGATCGCCGACTGATCCAGGACGATCGGCGGCCGCGGCTGGGTCACGGCAGGCGTCGAGACGAACACGAGCGCGGCAACAGTCGCGACGATGCACCGGGTCATCGCAGCGCCGCCGTGCGATGCATGCCAACCCGTCCGCGCGCCGATATCCAGCCGCTGCGACCGTCCACCGAGCCGCGGACCACCGGAGCGACGGGCAGCTCGTCGCCAGCTCCCAACGCCTGGACGGCGACGTCGTCGAGCCTGACGAAGCGGACGCCGGTGCGCCGGAGCTCGCCGAGGAACACCTCGAACGCCGCGAGCAAGCGCCCGCCCTCCACCTCCGCGTGGAGCGTGAAGACGTTGACGCCGGGCCGAACGGCCTGCGCGAGTGTCCCCGGAACGTCCGGCACTCGCCCGAGGAGCTCGTCCATCGTGGGCATCGTGGTCGGCACCTGGAGGGTCGCGAGCACGCCGTCGGCGACCTCGGGCCGGAACGGCGCCTCGCCGCGCGTGTCGCTCGCGTAGCGAAAGCGGAAGGTGTCCTGGACGGCGAGCGCCGACGCGGAGGTCCGCCAACCCGGTGCCGCGCTCGCGTGCGGGGCGACGCCGACCGCCACCTCGAACGCGCGCGCGGCCCGATTCAGATCCGCACGGATCGCGGAACGACTGAGACGGTGTATACCGTCCTGCCAGCCGACATGGTCCCAGCCGTGAGGCCCAAGCTCGTGGCCAGCGTCGGCAATCTGTCGGAGCAGCGCCGGCGCGCCCGCGCCCACCAGGCGCGCCGGCAAGAGGGTCCCGGAGAGCAACGTACGCAGTCCGTAGAGCGCGAGCGGATTCGTGCGCCACATCTTCACGAGGAAGCTCGGGCGCAGCGCTCGTCGGATCGCCAGTCCCGAGCGATCCGGGCCCATCGTCACGAAGAAGGACGCGCGAAGCTCGCTGCGCCGGAAAAGCTCCAGCAGTCGGGGGACACCCTCCGCCAGCCCACGACGCGTGTCGACGTCGACGCGTAGCGCTACTGTCGCTTGAACCATTCGATCGTCTGCCCGAGCCCCACGTCGAGCGTGGTCTCGGCTCGCACGCCCAGGAGCGCCCGCATCCGGCTCAGCGACGGCACGCGCCGCGGGATGTCCTCGTATCCGTGCGCGTACACGGCGTCAGATGGCACGAAAATGATCGGTGAGGAAGAGCCGGCGATCCGGACCATGCGCGAGGCCAGATCGCGGATCGAGACTTCCTCTTCCGAGCCGACGTTGATCGCCTGCCCCTCGGCCTCCGCTCGAAGACCGGCCTGGACCGTCGCGCGCACGGCGTCGTCGACGTAGGTGAACGTTCTCGTCTGGGAGCCGTCGCCGATCACGGTCACCGGCTCGCCCCGCAGCAGCTGACCGATGAAGATCGACACGACCCGGCCTCGATCCTTCTGATCGAGCCGTGGGCCGTAGACATTGAAGTATCTGAGGACCACCACGCGAAGCCCCATGCGCGCGAACGCGAAGCAGAAGTGCTCGCCGGCGGCTTTCGAGGTCGCGTAGCACCAGCGGTCCGTTTGCGTCGAGCCGAGCACGCGGTCGCCGTCCTCCTCGAACGGCACCGCGGTGCTTCGCCCGTAGACCTCGGAGGTCGAGCTGAAGACGACTTTCTTCTGATGGCGGAACGCCGCGGCCAGCACATCCTGGACGCCGTTGATGTTGACGGTGAGCACCTGATAGGGGTCGCCCACGTAGTGCTCGACCCCGACCACGGCCGCGAGGTGGTACACCAGGTCGGACCACGCGACGAGGCCGTCGAGGATCTCCCGGTTCAACACCGTCTCGCGGATCGCCCGAAACCGCGGATTCGGACGCAGGTGGCGGACCTTGAGATCGCCGGCGGGGTCGAGGATAGTCACCTCCTGTCCTCGCTCGAGCCACGCCTCGGCGAGATGCGAGCCCAGGAATCCAGCTCCCCCGGTGATCAAGACCCTCATACAAGTTTTCCCGGGCGCAGACCCCGCCGCAGCGCCCACGCGTCCGCCGGCTCCTCGACGCCGCCGGCACTCTGTACGCGCGTGATCAATACGACGCCAGCACCCGTCATGATCGTGATCCCTCGCGACGGCACGATGTCGATGAGCGTCCCTGGCACGGCGCCGCTCGAGGCGTGCGGGATGGGCGACCCGGCCCACAGCCAGAGCCGCCCGGGGCCATCGCCGACGAACGCGCCGGGATACGGGTGAGTGACCGCTCGAATCATGTCACCGATCCTGGTGGCCGGCCACCCCCAGTCGACGCGACCGTCCTCGGGACGGCGCCTCGGGACCACCGTCGCGTGCGCGTGGTCCTGGGGCGTGCGCGGCGCGGTGCCCGCCAGCACGGCCGGATACGATTCGAGCAGGAGATCGACGCCGACCTTGACCATGCGCGTGTACAGCGTCACGGCCGTGTCGTCGGGCTCGATATCGATCGGCCGCTGAGCGACGATGTCGCCGGCGTCGGCCTCGACGGTCATGTGGTGGAGCGTGACCCCGGTTCGCCGCTCGCCATTCACCAGGACCCAGTTGAGCGGGGCGCGCCCGCGATAGGCCGGCAGGAGCGAGCCGTGCAGGTTGAGCGCCGCGACGCGAGGCAGCGCCAGGAGCTCGGGCCCGAGGAGCCGGCGATACCACACGGACACGATGAGATCGGGCGCCAGGCCTCGCAGCGTCTCGACCACGCCGGGAAGGTTCGGCGAGGCGGGCGCGAGACAGGGGATCTTATGGATGCGCGCGAGCTCGGCCACTGACTCGAACCAATCGCCCTCGGCGGGATCATCCGGATGGGTCACGACGGCCACCACCGCCTCGTCGCGAGCCAGCAGCGCGTCGAGCGCTCGGGCGCCGAAGGTGTGGTAGGCGAAGACGACCCAGCGAGCGGGCGTCACTCGAGCACCTCGCTGATCACGTACCGCGGCCGCCGCCGCACTTCCTGATAGATCCGTCCCACGTACTCGCCGATCAGCCCCAGCGCCAGGATCTGCAGGCCGGCGAAGAAGAACAGGATCGCGAACAGGGTGAACACGCCTTCGACCTCCGGCCCGAGCAGGAGGCGACGCAGGCCGAGGAAGAGCGCGAAGCCGAGGCCCATCAGGGCCACGACGATTCCGATGAGGCTGACGATCTGGATGGGCAGGAGCGAGAAGCCCGTGAGCAGGTCGAAGTTGAGCCTGAGGAGTCGGAAGAGGCCGTAGCGCGAGCGCCCGTGCTCGCGCACGGTGTGCCCGACCGGGATCTCGGACACCGCCGTCGCCAAGCTGGCCCCGAGCGCCGGGATGAATTGCGACACGCCGTGGCAGGCCACGATCTGATCGACCACAGAGCGGCGGTAGGCTCTCAGCATGCAGCCGTAGTCGCGGAGCCTCACGCCGACGACGGCCGACGTCACGCGATTGACGAGCCAGGACGCGACTCGGCGCGCCCACGGGTCGTGACGGCCGGCCCGCCACCCGCCCACCACGTCCACACCGTCCGTCAGGGCGGCCAGGAGGCGCGGAATTTCCTCCGGGGGATTCTGCAGGTCGGCGTCGAGCGTCAGGACGACGTCTCCTTTCGCCCGCTCCATCCCGGCGAAAACCGCGGCGTGCTGCCCGTAGTTGCGGTTGAACCGGATCACCTTCACCGCTGGGTCCTGCGCTCGGAGTGCGCGCAGGACGTCCGCCGATCCGTCGCGGCTCCCGTCGTCGACGAAGATGATCTCGTAGGCCTGGCCGAGCTCCTTGAGGGTCAGCGCCAGGCGATGGTGGAGGTCGCCGAGGCTCCGCGCCTCGTCGAAGACGGGGACCACGACCGACAGGATCGGGCGGGCCCCGTCGCTCAGGGCGCGATCTCCCGCACGAGCAAGCAGTCGTTGTGTCCGCCGAATCCGAACGAATTCGAGATGGCCGCCCGGATGCGGCCGGCCACGGGCGTGTTGGGCACGTAGCCCAGATCGCATTCGGGATCGGGCACGCGGTAGTTGATCGTCGGCGGCGCGATCTGGTCGCGCACAGCCAGGATCGTCGTCGCCAGCTCGATGGCGCCGGCGGCCGAGATCGTATGGCCGATCATCGACTTGGTCGAGCTCACCCGGAGCCGCGCCGCGTCGGCGCCGAACACGGTCTTGATCGCCGCGGTCTCGACGCGGTCGTTCATCGGAGTCGAAGTGCCGTGGGCGTTGACGTAGTCGACGTCCGCCGGGCCCAGGCCTGCGTCGGCGAGAGCCCGGCGCATGGCGCCGATCGCCCCGCGGCCGTCGGGCGCCTCGTCGGTGACGCGGTACGCGTCGCAGGTGGTCCCATAGCCTGCGAGCTCGGCGATGGCCGCGGCACCTCGACGCTCGGCGTGGTCGGCCGCTTCGAGGATGACGAACCCGGCGCCTTCGCCGAGCACGAAGCCGTCGCGGCGCGCGTCGAAGGGGCGGCTCGCTGTCTCGGGTGTGGCGTTCTGGCGCGACATGACCCCGAGCAGGCAGAAGAGCTGCACCTCGATCGGCGACACGATGCACTCGGCGCCGCCCGCCAGCGCCACGTCGATCGCCCCGCGGCGAATCGCACGATACGCCTCGCCGATCGCCTGCGCCGACGAGGTGCAAGCGGTCTGGATCGTCGCCGTCGGCCCCTCGATGCGGAAGTGCCCGGCCAGCCGCGAGGCGAGGTATTGCGGCCACGTTCGGTAAAAGGCCCGGGGCGCCGCACGGCGCCCAAGCTCGTTGAGGAAGCCGGCCGGAGTCGCCCGGCCGCCGGCCGGACGACTGACGTACGCGATGTCGCCAAGCTCGCGCAGGTCGTGGCGCTCACCGCTGGTGCCGACGAAGACGCCCGCGCGCGGCGACGCGAGCACCGGGCGGACGCCGGCCCCCGCGACGGCACCGCGGGCGGTGCGCACGCCGACGACCACCCCGCGGGGCTCCGGCGGGTCCAGCCCGGCCTCGAGCCGGAACTCTTCGATCAGCGCGCGGTCGTCGAGCGCGGCGGCGATCTGGGTCGGCAATCCCTCGGGGTCGAAGTGCGCGATCCGCTTGACGCCCGACACCCCCGCGAGCGCCGCTTTCCAGAACGCCTCGAGATCGGCGCCGATCGGCGTGACCACGTCGAGGCCGGTCACGACCACGCGCCGGCGCGCTCTCGTCTCACGCGAGGAGCGAGTAGCCACCGTCCACCGTCACGACCTGCCCCTGGATCGCCTGCGCCCCCGGGCTCGCCAGGAAGAACACGACCTCGGCCACGTCCTCCGGTGTCACGAGCGCGCCGCCGGGCGTGCGCGCCCGGATCGCCGACAGCGCGGCCGCGCCGTCGGGAATCGCCTGCCACACGTCGGTCTCGACGGCTCCGGCCGAGACCGTGTTGACGGTGATCCCTCGAGCGGCCAGCTCGGTGGCCAGATATCGAGTGAGAGCTTCGAGCGCCGCCTTCGAGACGCCGATCGCCGCGTAACCCGAGATGACGCGGCGGCTCCCGAGGCTCGACAGCGCGATGATCCGGCCGCCGGCGGCCATGAGCCGGGCTCCCTCCTGGGCGAGGATCATGAGGGCGCGCGCGTTGGTCGCGATCACCCAATCCCATTGCTTGGGCGAGAGCTCGAGCCCTGCCCGTAGCACGCCCGACGCGGCGTTACTCACGAGCACGTCGAGACGTCCGGCCCGATGCTCGACCTCGGCCATCAGGCGCTTGATCTCCGCCGGCTCCTTGAGGTCGGCCTGCAGCAGGTGAGCGGTGCCGCCACGCAGCTCGACGTCGCGAGCCGTCTTCTCCGCCGCCTCGCGGTTCACGAAGAAGTTCACGAAGACGCGCGCGCCGGCCTCGCCGAAACGCAGCGCGATCGCACGCCCGATGCCGCGGCCGCCGCCCGTAACCAGGACCGTGCGCGGGATCACGTCACTCACACTACCCCCTCGGTCGAGCGCTGGAGCTCGCGCGCCAGCGCGCGCAGCCGTTCGGCCTGCCGCGCCGCGTCCGTCCCCGGCTGCGCCGGCTCGAGCGTGTACTCGAGCGTCGCCGTCGCGGCCCGCCGGCCCTCCACCGTGGCGCTCGCGTCGAGCACCCAGGCCTCATCGCCGGGGCGTCGCTCGCACCGGATCCAGAGCTGATCGCCCGGACGGACCTGACGGCGGAACGCGACGCGCGAGAGCCGGCTGAGCTGGCCGATCGCGGCGAAATCGTGGCTCATCCCGATCAGGAGCTGGGAGGCCTGCGCGAAGGCCTCGACGACCAGCGCCCCCGGGAAAACGGGATAGCCGGGAAAGTGGTCCGCAAAGACGTCTTCGGTGGCGCTCACGTTTTTCAGCGTCTCGATGTGATGGCGCGGCTCGGCGCTGACGAGACGGTCGACGAACACGAAGCGCATCGGGGTGACGACTCCCGCCGCGGATCGCCCGGGGCGGTGGCCTCAGGTCCCGGGGGCGAGACGCCCGGCGGCCGCAAGCTGTTTCACGAGGTACTCGGTGATGGCGCGCACCGTCAGGCGGTTCATGACGACCTCGACCGCCTCGGACGAGTGCAGGTTTTGCTCGAGATAGCGCGCGAGCCGGTCGACCGTCAGATCAGACAAGTCGAGCGGCGTGGGCGCCAGGTCGGCCAGGATCCGCTCGACGAGCGCGCGGACGACCGCCTGCTCGTCGCCGGCGGCTCGGGCCACGCCGTGCTTCGCCGCCAGGTGCGCGAGCACCGCGCCGACCGTCGCCGGCGACACCGTGCGCAGCTCGTCCGCCGCCACTGCGATCTGGTAGCGCGCCTGGAGCACCCCGGCCAGCACGCTCAGGTCGCGCCACTCGATGCGACGCTCCTGGATCAGCCGCATCGGCAGATCGACGCCGAACGTCTGCTGGCACTTGAAGCTCAGGTCGAGGAAGTCGATCGACTCGGCGCCGAGATCGCGGACCAGCGCGGCGTCGGACGTCACCTTTGCCTCGTCGATGCCGAGCGACTCGACGATGAGCTTGCCCACGCCCGCCTGCACCTCCGGGCGAGTCCAGATCTTCGCGGTGTCCGGTTCCATGCGCTTGCCGGCCTCCTTAGCCGATGCCGCCGTCCACGGCGATGATCTGGCCCGTGATGTAGCCCGCGTCCTCCGACGCGAGGAACACCGCGAGCGCGGCCACTTCCTCGGGCCGCCCGACGCGCCGCATCGGGATCCACTCCCGGATCTTCGACGCGGACATGCCGATGAAGGGCCGGCTCATGTCGGTCTCGATCAGACCCGGCGCGATGGCGTTCACCGTCACGCCGCGGGGGCCGAGCTCGGTCGCAAGCGCGGTCGTCAGCGCGTTCACGCCCCCCTTCGACGCGGCGTAGTTCACCTGGCCGCGCCCGGCCCGCGACACCAGCACCGAGCTCACGTTGATGATCCGGCCCCAGCCCTGCCGGAGCATATGGTGAGCGCCCTGGCGCGCGCAGTGATAGACGCCGCCCAGGTTCGTCTCCAGCACCGACGTCCACTCGCCGTCGGACATCTCGACGAACAGCCCTTCGCGGCTGATGCCGGCATTGTTCACCAGGATGTCGAGGCGGCCGGCACGACCAACGACGGCGCCGATCAGCGCGTCGGCCTGAGCGCGGTCGCTCACATCCGCCTGATGGACGAAGGCGTGGCCGCCCGCCGCCTCGATCGCCTGCAGCGTCTCCTTCGCCCGCTCGTGCTGCTGGCGATAGTTGATGCAGACCGTCGCCCCTGCACGCGCGAGACCCGTGGCGATCGCCCGGCCGATCCCGCGCGACGCGCCGGTCACGAGCGCGACCCGACCGGTCAGGTCGATCTGCGCGGGCATCGCTAGCGCCGCACCATCAGCGCCGAGCACTCGCCGAAGAGTCCGAGCGAGAGCACCAGGGCCGACTGGAACGTCGAGGTCGCGGACCGCGGAGACTCGGAGACGACACGCGGAAGTGTAGCGTGCTCGAGCACCGCCGAACAAGCCAGGAGCTCCACCGGACTCGCCGCCGCGCCGAGATCGGCGTGGGCCTGCTTCATCTTGAGACGGGGCGGCGACGACGCGCCGGCGCCCAGCGCGCGCGCGAGCGCCGCCGCCTCGGCGTCGTCGTGGGCGGCAATGCCGTCACCGTGCAGGCTCACGAGATCGGGAACGGCCTGCGCTTGCTCCAGCACGCTGTCGATCACCCGCTCGAGGCGCTCGGCCAGCCGCGCCGCGTCGTCGCCGCCGAGGCGGCCGTCGCCCGCGGCCGAAGCGAAGCCGGCCAGCTCGCCGTGAACCGCCGCGCCCCGCGCGAGCGCGTGCTCGGCCTCTTCGAGCACGAGGAGGCCGCTGCCCTCGCCGGGGACGAGTCCGGGCCGACCGTCGTCGGAGGCGATCACGCCCGCGCCCCAGTACGTCGTGAAGAACAGCTCCTCGAGCTGGTCGTCGGCGCCACCGCAGAGCGCCACGTCGAGATCGCCCTCGGCGATGAGCAGCGACGCGTCCCCGATCGCCCGCGCGCCGCCCGCGTGGCCTTCGGTCATCGCGCGACAGAATCCCTGGCTGTCGTTCGCGATGGCGAGGTGGCCGGCCACCAGGTTCGGCAGCGTCTTGAGCGAAAAGTCGAGAGGGTTGATCGACCGCATGCAGTAGGCATTGGCGCGCGCCATGTCGAGCACGCCCGGCGTCTCTGCCGACTCCGACGCCACAAGATACTGGACCATCGAGGCCAGATCCCAGGCGAGCATGTTCACACCGAGGAGGACGCCGAAGCGCTCAGCGTCACCAGCGCCCGGCTGAAGGTGGGCATCTTCCATGGCGAGCGCCGCTCCGAGCATCGCGAGCAGCGTCGCGCGGTTCCAGAGCTTTTGCTGCTTGCGCGGCAGGCGCGCCAGGTGCGGCTGCATGGCGTCCGGCATCACCTCTGCGCCGCTCGAGGCCGGCAGCCCGAGCGCCGCGAGCCGATCGCTGCGGCCGATCGCCGAGCGTCCGGCGCAGAGGGCCTCCCAGTGCCGGTCGAGCCCGACGCCGAGCGGCGAGACGACGCCGCGCCCGGTCAGGAGCACGGAGCGTCCCGTCACGCCTCGCCCTTCGGCATGACCAGCTCGAGATCGATCGACGGCATGCTCACGCACACGAACATGATTCTCGCGAGCGCGATCTGTCGGTTCTCACGATACACCCGGGCTTCCGTCTCGGCGACGCTCGTCCCGTCAGACGCAGACGACACGCCGCCGAGCGTCGCCACGGCCCGCAGCGGCTCGCCCGCGAACGCCGGGCCCTCGAAGCGGCACTCCGGCACCTTGAGGAGCAGCGGAAGCCGGCGTTCACCGAGATGCCGGAACACCAGGTGGCCACCTGTCATCGCCATCAGCTCGAGCAGTATAGACTCCGGGAGGCGCCAGGGCCCGTGAGGACCGCTGAAGAAATCTTCAGCCGCGTCGAAGCGCTTGGCCACCTCGATTCGGGGAGTGCCGTCGAGGGTGAGCGATACGATTTCGTCGAGGAAGCGATAACGCATCGAGCTTTGAGGGGGCTGAACGCGCTTGTCAGGCCGGGCGCGCCAGCTTCGTTGCGCCGGTGGTTCCGACGTGCCCCTGCTAGAACAGCACCGCCAGCGCCGCGATGCCCAGGAGCGCCGAGCCGATGGTCTGGACGATGTCGCGGATGGTGGGCAGCGTCCGGATCTTTTCCTCTTCCTTGGGCGGCACGATGACGGTGTCGCCCGGCTCGATATCGCGGACATTTGTGAAGCTCGAGATGGCCGAGCCGTCCGCCTTCACGACGTGAACCTCACTCTTGTCCGCCTCTTTCGAGAAGCCGCCGACGCGGTTGATGTAGTAGTCGATGCCAGCGCCCTGTTTGTACAGGACCGAGGTCGCGTTCCGCACCAAGCCCAGCACGAGGATCGAGCGCGACGGCTCGGGAATATTCAGCATGTCGCCGTCGATCAGCGTGATGTCGTTGTCGGTGCCCCGGAGCTTGGCGGGCTGGTCGAGCTGCACCACCATGCGCCCCACCACGATCTTCGTGGCCAGGATCTTCAGCATCTCCTTGCGCGCCTGCAGTGACTGCTGCTGGGCGGCGACCTCTTCCTTCTCGGCGCCGACGATCACCGTCGACGCGGAGGCCAGCAGACGCTGCTCCTGCGCCTTCATGAAGGCGTCGAGCTGCTCCTGCTCGGTCTTCCGCAGCGCGGCCCGCGTGAAGAGGGCGCCCTTGAGGAAAGCGCGCTCGGTGAACCCGCCGGCACGCTCGAGCACCGAGGAGAGGTGCTCCCCTTCCGCGAAGGTATAGATGCCGGGCCGCACGACTTCACCGGTCAGCGTGACCGTCCGCGCCGCCTTGAGCTCGGTGCGCACGGTGACTTCGTCGAGCGGCCTCAGGAGGAGATCCTGGCTCTGGTCACCAGCCCAGGCCTTCTTGAGGTCGACCGACACGACCTCGATCGACAGATCGGGCCGGCGCCGCGTCACCTCGACACGCTCGACGTACGCTTCGGGCAGGAGCTTGTCGGCCGGCAGGAGCTGGCTGATGCGCATCATCGGCTTCAGCTCGTAGGCCCCGGGATACCGCACGGCGCCGTCGACCTTCACGATGTTGTAGACGCGCGGGTCGCTCCGGTGGATGATCACGAGGTCGCCGGCATTGACGGGCGGGTTGCTCGCCTCTTCGCCTTTCAGATAGTGGCTCGCGAGATCGACGTCGAGCGTCGCGCGTTCCGCATCCGGGAGCGCGCGGACGATCTGGACCCGCCTGAGATAGCTCGTGGGCGTAACCCCGCCCGCCAGCGTGACCACGTCGGCGAGCCGCGTCCCCAATGTGACCTCGTAGATCGCCGGCCGCTTCACCTCGCCCGCCACCGCCACGACGTCGCCAATCGTCGGGACGAAGATCGTGTCCCCCGACTCGAGGCGGTAATCGCGCGCCCGGTCGCCGCGCTGGAGAAAGTCGTACAGGTCGATCCGCGCGACCTGGACGTTGCTACGCAGGAGGCGCACGTCGCGGAGCGAGCCGAGCTTGGTCGGGCCCCCGGCACTGTAGAGCGCGTTCGTCACGGTGGCCAGTGAGCTGAGCGTGTAGACGCCGGGCTGGCAGACCTCGCCGACGACGTGGACGCTCACGGTGCGCAGCCGGCCCATGGTCACGCTCGTCTGGAAGCCGCGGAAGTACCGGGCGAGCTCGTCGCGGATCAGGCGGTCGGCCTGGGAGAACGTGAGCCCCCAGATCCGGAGGTCGCCGACCTTCGGGAGCACGATGCGGCCATTCCGGTCGACGGTGCGGACCAGCGTGGTGTCCACCGCTCCCCACACGCTGATGCTGAGATCGTCGCCCGGTCCGAGCACGTAGTCCGGGCCGACGGGGATATCGTCGACCGGGGCGAACGTCGAGACGCTCGCGGCGAACATCGAGTAGCCGTACTGACGCAGCGGCGTGCCGAACGGCCCGAGGTACCCCTGATCCTGAGCGATCTGGCGCAGCTGTAGCTGCTGCATCTGCTGCTGCAGCTGCGCCTGTTGTGGCAGTTGGGCTTGTTGCAGCTGGGATTGTTGGAGCTGGGCTTGCTGCAGCTGGGCTTGTTGGAGCTGGGCTTGCTGGAGCTGCGATGGTTGGAGCTGCTGCGTCAGCGACTGGACCTGTTGCAGGCCACCCACCTGCTGGACCCGCATTGGATCAATGTTGAAGCCGGCCTCGATCCTCGAGAGCTCGTCGACCTCGGGGATCGCGGGTGCCTGTCCCGCACTCTGCACTCTTGCCGCGTCGGCCACCGGCTGCTGGCCGGCCTGTGCCGGAGCGCCGGGCGCGCCTTGCGACACGGTCACCTGGGTGACCGTCGCGGCGGGCGGCTGCTGTAGTGGCTGCTGATTCGGAAAGGGCTCGAGGGGCCGCGACCGGGGAATCGAGACGGTCTGATACGGCCGCGTCCCTCCACCCGGCTGGCAGACGTTCGATCCCGTCGGGCCGACGGGACGCTGGATCATCTGAGGCTGGGGCTGGGGGAATGGCTGTTGAGGCTGGGGCTGGGAGTAGGGCGCCGTCGTGCTTGGACCGGGCAGCACCCTGCCGAAGGCGCCGTCGCCCGGGCTGAGCGAGGGCATCGCCGGCTGGCTGTTGCCCGGGGTAGACGTCTGCCCGAGCGCCGGAGAGGTGGCGAGCCCGAAGTCTGAGCCGAGCCATGCGACGAGTACCGCGATGGCGAGAAGCCTTCTCGACCCCATCGTCCTGCCCCCTCTCGAGGCCCCGATTCTAGCGGACGATGCTCCGGTCGGGAAATCTGTCTTCCGGGTTGCCGAAGGCCCGACGGTCATCGCGGGCGGATCCCCTGCGTCGCCTGTGCCACCCACGCCGGTAGCCCGGTCTGGCGCTCGTCCACGAGACGAAGGAGCTTGCGTCCGGTGCGAACTGTGCCCGGCGCGAAGAACACGAGCTCGAGGTCGATCAGCCGCTGGCAGTAGGCCAGCCACGCCTCGGGTCGCATTCGCTGCAGCGCTCCCAGCACTTCCTGGACGGCCCGCTCGCGCGCCGTCGCGTCGCCGTCGAGCTCGAGGCGGAATTGCAAGACCGGCGTCATATCGCGCTCGTAGAGGGCTACCTGCCAGTCGCTCCCGAGCCCCGGGACACCTCGGAGAAGGGGTTCGAGGAAGTCGGGATGGACATTGCCCCACGCGCACGAGACCTGCTCGTCCACGCGACCACGGAGCGGCGAGAGCCGGCGGAACGGGAGACCGCACGCGCAGGGCTCCGGCAGCCAGCGGGCCACGTCCCCGGTCCGGTAGCGGATCAGCGGCATCACGCGCCGGCTCACGGTGGTCAACACGACCTCGCCGTAGCCGTCGGAATCCGCGTCGGCGATCTCGATGCAGAAGTCGAACTCGTTCACGTGATAGCCCGTCCGGTGTGTGCACTCGAAGGCCAGGATCGTCGCCGCCTCCGTCGAGGCGTACGTCATGCAGACGAGGGCGCCCCAGAACGTCTCGAGCTCGGCGCGCGTGCGTGGCGTGATCCCCTCGCCGCCGCCGATGAGGAGCTTCAGCGGGCCGGGGCGGCCCCGCTCGCGCGCGATCTCGGTCAGACGCGCCAGCCAGAACGGATCGCTCACGATCACGTTGAAGCGGTACTCGGCGAGCCGGGCGTACGCTTCGCTCGGGTCGACCCGCCCGACGACCATCGAGAACATGGGCGTGTAGCGCACGAGGCGCTCGACGAGGACCGAGCCGATGCTCCAGTCGAGACCGAGCGTCGAGAGGAGCCGGTCGCCCCGCCCGAGCCCGTAGAGGCCAAGCATGAGGCCGCCCTGGCGCGCGTTGTACTCGAGCTCACTGCGGCTCAGGTAGATGCGCGTCACGTGGCCCGAGGTTCCTGAGCTCTCGACGGCGAGCTCGGGCGCTTCGGTCAGGAGCGCCTCGGGTCGTGTCTTGAGCACCTCCGGCGTGAGGAAGAACCCGCCGAGATCCTCGGGACGGCGAGCGCGTGCGATGTCGATACGCGCGGCGGCGAAGGCGTCGCGGTACCAGGGCGCGCGCGCGGCGATTCTGAAGGTCTCACGCAGCCCGGGAGCGCGCAGCGCATGGAGGAGCTCGAGCGGCATCGCGCGCAGGAACGCGACCGGGAGCCGCGGGTAGCGGCGGCCGAGGGCGAAGAGGATTTCAGACGCGCCGCGGAGGTTCATTGTGCGTAGTGGGTGCAGACTTCGTTCTGGATGTGAAGCACGTCGTCCTGATCTTTCGTCGCCGGCGAAGCCGAACCGCTCACGGTAGAACAATAGGGGAGCTGGCAATGGACCGGTGTCCCGATGTTCTCGGCACACAGGGACTCGGTGACCAAGTCGCGGTCCTCACGATAAGGCGATCGAGGCGGAGCAGGACGAGAAAGGGGTGCCACCCGTGCCCCAATCCTTCCCAGAGCGCCAAAGCATGCGTCCAGCACGCCGCATGGAGGGCCCACTTGTCGCTCGCCGCAACGACACGGTGCTTCAGCCAGCGTGCACCGTCTATGCTTGCTCGAAGCGCGCGACACAAGGCCCCTGAGTCATCCAGTCCGAGACGAGCGATTCTCCCCAGTGGGGCTCAATCGGTTGGCGCGTGTACTGTAGCGGATTCCGGCCGCGCTGCAGTTCCTCCGAACAGGGCGGGCTCCCCCTTGCGCCGGTCAACGACATCACGCTCGACGGGCGACTCCCCCGCTCTCTAGGAATCGCCGCGCTCGAAATTCACGCGTTCCTCATTTCGTCGAGGCGAGGTCGGATGTTCTCGATCAAGAATGCCACGAAGACTCCCAGCAGCAGGCCCACCGTAGCGGCAATCAGCGTATTGCGACCTGGGCGAGGCTTCGATGGTCGCACCGCGGGGACTGCTTGATCGAGGATCTGCACCACCGGGGTGTCGTCCGCGGCCGAGATCTTGGTCTGTTCCACCTGCTGCGCCAACAGTCCGACCAGTGTCTCCTGAATCTTGACATCGCGCATGAGGCGCGCGAGCTCCAGTCCGATCTCAGGCACGCGCGAAAACGGTACAGTGAAATCCCGGTTGTTGGCTCGGGATGCGCCACCGCCGTACTCCATCTGCGCAAGCTGTCGCTGCATTTCTTCTACCCGACGGCGGAGCGCCAGGACTTCGGGGTTCGCCTCTGTAGCGAACCCTTTCATAACCTGCAACTGTACCTCGGCGGCCATGATTTCGCCCTTGAGCCGGGCGGCTGCCTCGATCGCACCGCGCGTTTGCTCTTGCAATACGATCGCCCGATTGCCTTCCTGAAAGCGCCGAAGCGCGTCCTCTGCCGTCTGCAGGATGACCTTTGCCTTGGCAAGTTGCTGAGTCACAAAGCTGTACTGACGGCCAGCCTCACTCGTGCTGAACCTCGACACCAGGCGATCAGCCTGCTCGACATAAAAATTCGCTATCGCAGCTGCCGTGTCCGGATTCAAATCCTCCACTGTCACAAAGATCACGCCCGTCTTTGTCGCCTCGATGTTTGTCGCGCGCCTCAGCACCTTGATGGCATCACTGGGGTACTGTACGCGGTAGCGCTCTTGGAGCTTGAAGCGCGCTACGACCGCCTCGGCGATGGTACGGCTCTTCAGCACGTTCATGACGAGATCGTGATTCGGTGTGAGCGACGGCAATCCCGGCATCTGGAGAAGGCTGCTGGTCACGGCCAGGCTACCGAGCAGATTCCCTGTCCGACCGCCTTCCTTCGGGATGACTAAGCTAGCCGTCGAGTCGTAGACCTTCGGCTGACTAATGGTGACAACGAATGTCGTCAATGAGATCAAGACCGCCATCCCGAGAACCAGCCAGCGGCGGCGCCATATGACGACAGCGTAATGGATCAGTGAGACATCATCTTCCGGCGCCTGCGCATGCGTCTGATCATCATTCATGGGTTACTCTTGGTCCATCCTCGGCATGGCTCTCGCAGCAGATTGTCACTCGTCTCCGGCATTGTCACCAGCGCTCCGATTCGTTGGCACTAATAGGCTGATATGTCGGCACGATCTCGCCCAGCCGTTCGAGAACGAGCTTGGTATCACCGGCCCGCGCGGCAGCCTCAAGGTGGACCAGGCGGCTCGCAAACCAAGTGGCATCGAACGGAAGCGTCGGTTTCACCCGGAGAATGCGGTCGGCGGCCGACTGTTCGGTCGTCTCATCCTTGCCCACGAGTTCCTCGACGAGTTTCTCGCCGGGCCGGCAGCCGGTGAAGATGATCGGGATCTCTTCACCGGGCACAAATCCAGACAGCCGGATCAGATTGCGGGCGAGGTCGAGCACGCGAATCTGATCCCCCATCTCCAGCACAAATATGTCGCCGCCCTCCGCGAGCGCCGCTGCCCGCAACACTAGGTGCACGGCCTCCGGGATCAACATGAAGTATCGCCGCATCTCTGGGTGGGTCACCGTAACCGGGCCGCCACGCTTGATCTGCTCTAGGAAGCGCGGCACCACGCTACCGTTGCTCCCCAGCACGTTACCGAATCGGACCGAGGTGAAGATACCCATGCCCTGGCGGTTGGCTACCTGTACGATGAACTCAGCCGCCCTCTTGGTTGCACCCATCACGCTCGAGGGGTTGACCGCTTTATCTGACGACACGAGCACGAACCGCTCAACTCCGAAACGCTGTGCGACCTGGGTGATGACTCGGGTACCGCCAATGTTGTTCTTTACCGCCTCGCACGCACTCAGTTCCATGAGCGGGACATGTTTGTGCGCAGCGGCATGGAACACGACATCCGGCCGATGCTCGGCAAATACGCTTGCCATCCGGTCAACGTCGGTGACGTCCCCGATTACCGCATCGACCCGACCGACGCCACTACTGAGCTCCAACTCGGTGGTAATATCGTGCAATCCATGCTCGTAACGATCGACGAGCACCAGTTTCGTCGGGCCGAGAGCCGCAATCTGGCGGGATGACTCCGATCCAATCGAGCCACCAGCCCCGGTGACGAGGACGCACTTTCCTGAAACCAATTTGCGAGCGGGAGCCACTTCGAGCCCAACCGGGGCCCGCTCCAGCAGGTCCTCTACCGACAATTCCCGGATCTGGCCGACCGTGACTTTGCCGCCGAGAATATCACCGAGGTTGGGCAGTGTGTGAATGCGCACTTTGAACGGCTCGAGCGCGTGCACGATCGAGCGGGTCGTCGCCACACCCGCGCTAGGCATGGCCACGAGTACGACATCCGGTTTCTTGAAGCGAATGATCGTCGCCAGAAGCTCACGGGTTCCCAGTACCTTCACTCCGTGGATCCGCTGGCCGAGCTTCGACGGATCGTCGTCCACGAATCCGATCGGCTCATAGTCATAAAATGGGTTGTGACGGATGTCGCGCACGATCATCGCGCCAGCATCGCCCGCGCCGTAGATCAAAACGCGTCCCCTGCGCTGTACATGACCGAACTCTCGGTAGATCCGCCTCGCAAGGCGCATGCCCCCAAGGACAAGGACGAGCAGTATTGCGTCCATGACATACACCGACCGCACGTAGCCCACGCGCAGCCCGAACTGAACGAACAGGGAAAAAACGATCGAACTACCAGCGACACCAGCTACGAGGTTCCAAAGGTCCCAGATGCTCGTATAACGCCAGAGACCCGAATAGAGGCCGATTGGGAGGAACATCAGACCCCGAATGAGGACAAGCCACGGAAGCGTTTGAGCTATAAGGGCCTGCATCGATTCCGGGATGGCGCCGTCGAATCTGAGCCAGAAAGCGGCATAGTTGCTTGCGGCCACGGCCGCCAGCTGAACTATGACG
>QHSP01000048.1:72526-72993 GCA_003220495.1 Candidatus Rokuibacteriota bacterium
TGAGGAACATGTACGATGCGGATGTTCCTGGCGAAAGAGCTTCACAATGCGCTTTACCTCATGATCGTTATGCGACGCTCAAGATAGGTGCGATTAAGAAACTGTTATCCGGAGACAGGCGCCCGCCCTCTCAACTACAGTGGCGCACGTCGCATACAGTGGCGCACGTCGCAGAACCAGACCCGGAACCCGGCGCGACCGGCCGGATTTTAGCGAAAAGCCGCGCGCGCCGCTCAAAAACTTTCCGTTTAAATGCCCGATTGTTGCCGTCCAACTCCGTTCTCCGCGAGGGTTTGTCGCCCTTTACGGTCGGCCCTCGACGTTTGGGGTACAAGCGGCTCTCGGATCTTCTTGGCTCGCTATCACCAGGTGTATGTTTCGCGCGCGACGATCCTCAAACACGTTTGCGCTCGATCCTCCCATCTGTCTCAGGACAACCGCGCGATTCAGACCGAGCGCGGGTTCCG
>QHSP01000048.1:73088-73919 GCA_003220495.1 Candidatus Rokuibacteriota bacterium
AGACGTTCGAGGTGCTGAGACGCTTGTCCTCCTCAGATTCATAAAACGCTACGGTCGAGGGCTATACCTTGGCAAAGGACTCCCAACAAGGAAATGCGCTACCCCTAACAACTCGTGGACGCTGAGCTCAAGCTCATGTCGAGACCGCCACCAGCGATCGGGATCAAACGGCTCAAAGGGAGTAGGCGAGACTAGAGCGGCCATCATGCTCTCGTATTGGAAATCCCATATCGTTCGAACCCGGCGCGTGTGGTATGGAGAGGTAATGAGAATTACGCGACGAAATTTGTTGGCCAGAGCATAATTGAAGTCTTCTTGTAGTTCCTCGCGGGTACTCTCGACCTCCTGTGTAAGCCGAACAATTGCGCTTGATGATATTCGCGAGCGCTCAAGAATTCTCACTGAGCGCTCCTGAGGCGACAGTTCGCCTGCCAAGTTACGCGATTCCGCTGGTAACGGATCCTTCGCTAGCGAAACAACAACCAACGGGGCGTAGCGCAGGTGATAGAGTGCCGCCGCACCTAGCTCGCGCGCTGGCGTTCCGCCCGCTACCACAAAGATTGCGTCGCTCCGATGCAGCGAGTCGGCCACGACCAGAAAGTGGCCGATCGATTTGCCTGCGAAGGCCAGCGCCAGCGCTGCCAACGCAACGCCCACACCGACGAAAGCGAAGATTCGAGACGGGGAGCGACTTCCAGTCATTCGTATACTGATTGTTCCGAACCGCTTCAGGGGATCTCCGATGAGCTCTCTACATTGCTGAGCGCCTGATAACAAGCGTTGGGACCGTCCCCCGTTAGTGAACCTCGCGTGCAGCGTCTCACGAATCCG
>QHSP01000013.1 GCA_003220495.1 Candidatus Rokuibacteriota bacterium
TACGCCGTGAGGTTGTCGGGCGCGAGATTCGTCCTGGCCCCGTCGGCAAGCAGGATTCGTGGCACGTTGTTGCTGTGGTCCGCATGGACCAGCGCGATCTGGACGCCCCGGTCGTGCCCGAAATCCCTCACCGTTCGCTTGCCGCCGAGCTGGACGTTGCCGACGCAGGGCGACGAACGGGGGACAGTCACCTCCCGTCCTAGGCCCGTCGCCGGACAGGCCGGCGTCTCGGCACCCCGGATGTTCTGGATCTTCCGGGCGAGGAACGCCCCCATGTCGTTGCTCACGATGACCGCGGAGTTCTTGGCGGCCGCGATCTCCGCAGTGTTGGAATTAGGCGCGGCGGATACGGTCGCAGGCTGATCGCAGGCGCCGGCGTCGGGACCCGCGGCCTTGGTATCTCCGATGTGATCGCCGTGCGCGTGTGTCAGCAACACGACGTGGACCTCGCCGAGCCGCGGATCGGTCCCCCCAGCCACGGTACGACCGGCGTCGTACAGGATCCTGACGCCGGTCGGGTCCTCGAAGAGCAAGGCGCGATCGTTGAAGCACAGCTCGCCCGCGTGCGATCCGAGCGGCGTGATCTTCACCGACTGGGCGAACGCCGAGGAGACCGACAGCGCCACTGTCAGCACCGTCGCGAATGCCGCTGCTCCAGCCCGCATCCTGGCTCCTCTCCGACCGACGCGAATCCTTTCGACGCGCGCGACGATGTGCCTGGAGCGGAGCAGTGTCAAGCAGGATTCTGGTGCCGCGAACGTGAGCGCGTAGCCGGAAGAGGTCTGGTGCCAGAGGGACGCACCAGCCGAACGCCAGCGGCCCAGTGATGAGCCGCGTGGCTTACATGTGTACCCCTCGGGAACGGGCCGAGAAGTGGGTGAGCTTCACGCGCGCACGGATCCGCTGCCGCGATCAGGCACGGCGTAGCCGACGTTGCTCGGCGTCTCGCGTTTGATTTCTGGTGCGCCTGGCAGGAGTCGAACCTGCGACCCTCGGATTAGAAGTCCGATGCTCTATCCAACTGAGCTACAGGCGCGTCAGGTAGTTACGATACAACGGCGGGAGCTTTCTACGCTCGTGCCGAAGTTACGCCGAAGTTCCATCGAGGCGCCCGCCCGGACAATGAGCGAAACCCGTCGCAGTCGCGTCATCGCTCGCCCCCGGCCATGGAGGCCCCTGGACATGAGGCCCTCGCAGCCTCGGCGGCCTGCGCGGTCCACCCGACCGACACGAGGTTCTTGGTGGCCTCCTCGTTCACCGTGCGCCCGTCCGCCAAGGGGCGCTCCCGCAGGGCCAAGAGGCTGGCGATCACGTACTGACCGCACTGAGTACCCACGATGTCTCCGCGCAGCCAGATGTCGAGCCCGCCAAAGCCACTCTTCCAGACCGGCATGGTTTGCACGACGCCGAGGTAATCCTCCGGAGCCCAGCCACCGTGGACACGTACCCGCCGATGGAGGGCATTGGCGAGCTGTTGGTGCTCCGCCAACTGAGGAGAGAGGGCTTGGGGTGCCGCAGTCGCGCACCCGGCCACCAGGGCCACGAGCAGCAGCAATGTGGCCCGTGGCGATCGCATCATCATCTCGATACCGGGCCTGACTCCCTGAGACGCTGTATCACCCGCTCAGCGATTTGCACCGCTGTCTGTTTGACGTTCCGGTCCAGGTCGCTGCCCGACAGCACGAAGCGCGCGGCCGCCACATATGGGTTGAGGGTGCTCGCGGCTCCCGGAGAATTGCCGCTGTCCGCCGTCATCGGCGTCTCACTCGGGGAGTCTAGCCGAGCGCTGGGACGGCACCAGCCCACCATCAGTAGCCCCGCGCCCACTCGATCACGTTGGCGAGCGGTCGCCCGTCCAGATATGCGCGCAGATTGTCCGAGAACACCTCGACGACCCGGTGCTGCGTCACATCGGTACCACCGGAGATATGCGGCGTGATCAACACACGCTCGTCCTGCCAGAGGCGGACATCGGGGGCGTGCTCGAACTCGCCGAGGTAGACGTCCAGACCAACGCCACGCAGCTTCCCTGCCGCCAGCGCAGCGATCAGCGCCTCTTCGTCGATGATCTCGCCGCGGGCCACGTTGACCAGCACCGTTCCCGGACGCATGGCCGCAAGCGCTTGCCGACCGATCAACCCGGTCGTTTCGGGTGTCCACTGGCAGCAGACGGCCACGAAGTCACTCTCGCCCAGCAACGAATAGAGGTGCTCGGGACTTTCGAGACGGTTGAACCCGGAGGGCAGGGCATCCGCGGCCGACACGTGCCGCCGCGTGCCGACGACGCGCATGCCGGCTCCGGCGCACAGGCGTGCGACCGCCTGTCCGATCCCACCGGCACCGACGACACACACGGTTTTGCCGTCGATCAGGATGGGCCGATAGGCGCCGTGCTCGAAATGCTGCCGCTGTCGGTCGCGGTAGGCCCGATGCAAGCCGCGGGCGAAGTGTAGAAAACAGGCCAGGACATACTCGGCCATGGCTCCCGTATTGCCCTGGCCGCGCGAGGTGGTGACGGTGACATCACTGCCCCACAGATCCCCGCGCAGCAAATTGCTGGCGCCCGCGGGGCGTTGATGAAACCACCGCAGCCGTGGCGCCCGCGCCCGTAGATCGAGGGGGAACGGCCAGCCGCCCAGGATCACCTCTGCCTGGGCCAGGACGCGGTCGCGCTCCGCGCGCGTGCTGGGTGGACAGGGACGCTTGCCCAGGTAGCGCTCCACCGTCCACTGGGGCCAGGTTTGCCGGATCTCGTCGTCGAACCAGCCGCGGGCGTCGACGATGCAGAGCCGCGAGTCGACACGCGCGATGTGCGCCAGCTCCTCATCCGCGATGGGCTGGATGACGAGGACATTGACCGTGTGCATTCCGGGCCGGGCGCTGGTGCTCGGCCTCGTCTCCCTCCTCAGGGCCGTGAGCCGTGGCCCGGGGCGAGACTAGACCGTCGGCTACCGGATGGTCAACTGACGGGCGCTGGGCGAGCGCTGGCGCTTGCCGGTGGTCAAATCTGCGCGGCGGGAACCTCCGCGAGGTTCGCCTGTCTAAACGCACATGAATCGCCTGGCCTCGGTAGAGACCGCCGCCCCCTTCGCCGCCGCGCCCGCCGGGCTGCATACAGCTCTCGCGGTACGCCGCTGGGATCCGCGGCTCTACCAGATCGCCACCTTGGCGGGCCTTCTCGGCTACGGGCTCGGGTGGCTGGATCTCGAGATCCAGCCGCAGACCGCCCTGGCGATCCTAGCGAGCGCGCTCGCCACTCAGCTCGCGTGCGCGCGCCTGGCCGGCCGGGGCCGGTTCGATCCGCGCAGCGCGCTCATCTCCGGGCTCTCGCTTTGCCTCCTGCTGCGCACCGGATCGCTGAGCCTGGCCATGCTCGCCGCCGTGGTCGCCATCGCCAGCAAGTTCACCGTGCGCATACGGGGCAAACACGTCTTCAACCCAACCAACTTCGCGCTGGTCGCAATGATGCTCGCCGCGCAGGACGTGTGGGTGTCACCCGGGCAGTGGGGGAGCGGAATCGTCTTCGCGTTTCTGCTGGCGGCGGCCGGGGGCCTCGTCGTGAATCGCGCGGCCCGGGCCGACGTCACCGTGGCCTTTCTCGCGTGCTATTCGGGCCTGCTCGTCGGCCGATCGCTCTGGCTCGGCGAGCCGCTCGCCATCCCGATGCACCGGCTCGAGAACGGCGCGCTCATCCTGTTCTCCTTCTTCATGATCTCCGACCCGCGCACGACGCCCGATTCGCGGCTCGGACGCCTCCTGTTTGCGGCGTTCGTCGCGCTGGGAGCCTACACGGTTCAGTTCTGGTTGTTCCGGACCAACGGCCTGCTCTGGTCGCTCGCTCTGTGCTCGCTCGGCGTGCCGTTGATCGATCGGTTGCTGCCTGGTCCGCGCTATCGGTGGACGACGGTGGAGACGTTCCGACCCGGAGAAAGGAACCTCGTATGAAGCCAATGGCGATTCTCGTGGCTGCAATGCTCATCGTCGCCCTCGCGGCGCCGACCGTCCTGGCCTTCTGCGGATTCTACGTGGCCAAGGCCGACTCGAAACTGTTCAACCACGCCTCTCAGGTGGTGCTGGTCCGCCACGAGAACAAGACCGTCATCACCATGGCCAATGATTTCAAGGGCGACCCCAAGGAGTTCGCCATCGTGGTGCCGGTGCCGACCGTCCTCGAGAAGGGGCAGATCCGGGTCGGCGATCGAGCCCTGATCGAGCATCTCGATGCGTACTCGGCGCCCCGGCTCGTCGAGTATTTCGACGACGACCCGTGCCGACCCGTAGCCCGGTACGACTTCTTGCAGGCCGCCCGGCAGCGCGCGATGGTGCTGCAGGAAACGATGGCCGAGCGAGCGCGCAGCCTCGGCGTCACGATCGAGGCCCAGTACACGGTGGGCGAGTACGACATTTTGATCCTGTCCGCCCGGGAGAGCGCCGGGCTCGAGACGTGGCTGCGCGACAGCGGCTACCGCCTGCCCGCAGGAGCGTCATCCGTGCTCGGCAGCTATCTGAAGCAAGGGATGAAATTCTTCGTGGCTCGCGTCAACCTGAAGGAGCAGGGCCGGCTGGGTTTCACGTATCTGCGCCCGCTCCAGATGGCCTTCGACTCGCCGAAGTTCATGCTGCCCATCCGACTGGGCACGCTGAACGCCGATGGATATCAAGAGCTGTTCGTCTACGCGCTCACGCGCAAGGGCCGGGTGGAGACGACGAACTATCGCACCGTGCGGCTGCCTACCGGCACGGACCTTCCCGTCTACGTGAAGGACGAGTTCCCGCAATTCTACCGGGCGATGTTCGCCGAGCAGGTGAAGCGCGAGTCCATGCGCGCGGTATTCCTCGAATACGCGTGGGACATGGGCTGGTGCGACCCCTGCGCCGCGGATCCGCTCTCTCCGGAGGAGCTGCGCAAGCTCGGCGTCTTCTGGCTCGCGGAGAGCGAATCGGGCAGCGCCGTCAACCGACCGCGCTCCCGACCTGGCGGGCCGGTGGACGTCTTCTTGACTCGTCTCCACGTCCGCTACGACGCCACGAGCTTCCCAGAGGATCTCGTCTTCCAGGAGACCGCCGATCGCGCCAACTTCCAGGGACGCTACATCCTGCGGCATCCGTGGAAGGGAGAGGCGAAGTGCGAGGCGGCCGAGCGCTATCGTCAAGCGCTTCGAATCCGCGCCGAACGGGAGGCCGCGAACCTCTCCTCGCTCACGGGCTGGCCGATCGAGGACGTTCGGCGGAAGATCGGCCCCGTCAGCGGCGGCGAAGGCAGACCCGACGACCGGGCGTGGTGGCAGAAGCTCTTCGGGGAGTAGTCACGCGCTCTCACCTCCCCTTCAGCTTCAGCTCCTCGTACGGCGCCGACCACGGATAGTCCGCGATCAGCCCGAGCCCCGACTCCGCGATCCGCGGGCCGTGGGCCTGGAGAAGTGAGAGCTGCCAGATCGGCAGGTACATGACCTTGTCGTGGATCAGCTGCTGGATCCGGTGCAGCATCGCCTCGCGCTTCTTCGGGTCGAGCTCGGTCGCTTGCTCTCGGAACAGTCCGTCGATGTCGGGATAGCCGCCGTAGGCGTAGGAGCCGGTCGAGGCCGTGAAGGCCTCGATCCGCGTGGCCGCATTGCCGGAGACGCCGCTCAGGCCGTAGATGATGTTCTTCAGCTTCTTTTCCTGATAGGCCTTGAGGAACGCCGCGCGCTCGAGCGGGCGGAGCTTCGTGCGGATACCGGCCGCCTGGAGATAGTTCAGAACGGGCTCGCAGTAGTTGGTGGCTCCCGCGTCGCACCAGAAATCTCCAGCGTCGAAACCCCTGGGGTACCCGGCCTCCGCGAGGAGCTGTCGGGCCTTGGCCGGATCGTACTGATAGATCGGCGGCTGCCAGTAGAACTCGAAGCTGGTGGGAATGAAGCTCCCGGTGATCTTCGAGAACCCGAGGGTCTCGGCCTGGTTGACCGCCTGCCGATCGACGGCGTAGGTGGCGGCGAGTCTGACGCGCCGGTCGTGCCACGGGGAGCTCGCGTCCCATTGATCGGCAAAGACCAGCCAGTGGGTGCTCGAGAACGGAGTCGGTTGCAATGTGAGGCCTTGTGTGCGGCGCACTTCCTCGCCGAGCGGACCCGTCATCGCGTACGCGATGTCGGCCTCGCCGCGCTTGAGCATCGCCAGCCGGGTGGAGATGTCCGTGACCACCTTGAACGAGAGCTGCTTCACGCCCGGAGCCTTGCGCCAGTAGCCGTCGAAGGCCTCGAGCACGAGCTCGACGCCGGGATTGAACGAGACGAAGCGATACGGCCCGGCGCCGATCGGGTGCTTCTTGAAGCCCTCCTCGCTCACCTTCTCGACGTACTTCTTGGGGACGACCCAGCCGGCGCCCGTGGCCGGCGTGCCGTAGAACGTGATGAAGTCGGGCCACGGCTGCTTGAGCCGGAAGCGAACGCGAGCGGGATCGGGTGTCTCGACCGCGGCCACCTTGTCCTTGAGCGCCTTCGCGGAGATGCCGCGGTATCGCTCGAACGAGAACTTCACGTCTTCGGCGGTCACGGGTTCGCCGTTGTGGAATCGGGTGCCCTTGCGCAGGACGAACTCGTAGACGAGGCCGTCCGGCGACATGGTCCACGACTCCGCCAGGCTCGGCGCCATGCCCTTGCCGGGCATCGGCTTCAGCATGGCGTCGTGGAGCGCGTACAGGACCAGGAAGGGCGTGATGAGCCCGGGCGTCTCGGCGGGCTCGAACAGTGTCGGCGCCAGGGTGAAGTGAAGCGCCCACGTGATCTGACCCGCCGGCGCCTCCGCGTGTGCCGCGGGCGCCACGACCATAGGCGCCACGACCATATATGCCGACGCGGCCAGGCTCAGCGCGAGCACACCCGCCGCAAGCTGTCGTTTGCGTCGATTCATCGCGTCGCCTCCCAATCAGGCGTCGTCGTGTCGAAGTGATCGAGAGCAGAGGGTAGCCCTGGTCAACAATGAGGGTCAAGGAGACAGAGGCCGACCAGGCCGACATGGAGCGCGCCAATCCTCAGCGCGGCTCGCGCGCTGCGCCGCTAAACAATCCTTCGGCGGTCTATGGCCCCGCCCTCAGCGCCCGGGCGGACTCGGCCGGCGTCTCACCCGCGGGACGCGATCGAGTCCGAGGGCCGGCGCACCGGCGGAACGATGAAGAGATGATCCAGCGTGATGACGTCCGGCCTGAGTCGCCACGCTTCGGCTCCGACGATCCGCATCACCGTCTCCCGAAGCTCCGGAGTGGGGACTTCACCCGCCACCTCGATCGTCACCTTCGATTGGCGCCAACCGGACACACGCGCCGTCGGCCTGATGAGCAAGCCATGCAGTTGCGGCTCGCGCGCGACGACATCTGAAAGCTGCGATTGAAGGATCACCGCCTCGTCGATTCGCTGGCGCCGCATGGATACGTATCTGGCTCCGACGACGACGGCGATCACGATCGCGACGAGGACGCCCAGGGTGAGTAGCGTGCCGGCGGTAATCAGCATAGAGTTCCTCCTTCGACATCACGGATTGCGAGAGCCCACCTGGATGCTGCGGGACAACCCGATCCGACCGAGCACAGGGACGAATGCCGGGAACGCGATCGCCTGTCGTGCAGGACCACAAGGCGGCCGCGTCGTCGATAGGGGCCGGTGAATTGTTGTCGCACGATCCGGAACAGGGGCACGGGCCTCCCCCTGCCAGCCGCGGGCACCGGCGCTGCGGTGTCGCGGCCACGATCTGACCAGAAGGGTCCGGTGTCCAATACATTTTCCCAGCAGTGTTGAGACGTTGATGATATGAGTCCGCGCATGGAGCTGCGTCACCTCCGTTACTTCCTCGCGGTCGCCGAGGAGCTGCATTTCGGCCGGGCCGCCGCGAGGCTCCATATCTCCCAGCCGCCCCTGAGCCAGCAGATCCGACGCCTCGAGAAGGAGCTGCAGGCGCCCCTCTTTCAACGGACGAAGCGTCATGTGGAGCTGACGAACGCGGGCCGCGTGTTCCTCGGCGACGCGAGAGCGCTCATTGCACAAGCCGAGCAGGCCGCCGGGAACGCGAAGCGGGCGAGCCGCGGCGAGATTGGCCAGGTCCTGGTGGGCTGCGACCTCTGGGCTGACTTCCTCAACGGGGCGAACATCATCCGGCTGTTCGCCCGGCGACATCCGGACGTGGAAGTCGAGCTGCGCGACCTCACGGCCACGGAGCAGATATCGGCGCTGGAGAGCGGGCGCATCCACGTCGGGATTCTTCGGCCCCCGGTCCCGAGCAAGGCGTTGATCAGCGAGCGCTTGCTGTCGGAGAACCTGGTGGTCGCGTTCCCGCGAGGGCATCGATTCAAGAGCTACGGACGAGTCTTCTGGCCGGCTCTCGGCGATGAGCCGTACGTTCTCTTCTCGCGGCGAAGAGCGCCGGCGTTCGATGCCCTCGTCGCCCGCGCCTGCCACGACGCCGGGGTGACGCTGAGGGTCAAGTACGAGGTGGAGCATCCGCAGACGATCCTGGCCATCGTGGAGGCCGGCCTCGGCATCTCATTGGTGCCGGCCTCGCTGCAGATGGTCAGGCGGTCCGCAATCGCTTATCGGCGCCTATCGCCCGCCGGTCCGGCGCTGGAAACCGTCATCGCCTGGCGACGAGACAGCGAGTTGCCTCTGGTCCAGGCGTTCGTCAAGGTGGCGCGAGAGGTCGCGCGGTCGCGCCGCGTTCCGGCTTAGCCCGTGATCCAGCCGCTCGCGGTGACGTCGAACTCCTGGTTGTCGGGCCCGCGGAACTTGATCTCGTAGTACGAGCGCGCGCCCGCGGCGGAGGCGTGCTGCGGGTCGGTCCGATTGGTCATGGCCTTGGCGCCCGCCGCTTCCAGCTTCCGGCAGGTCTCGTCCACGTCGTCCACCATGAACCCGAAGTGGTGGACGCCGGCGTAGTCGGCCTCGTCGCGCGGGCCCTCGCCGGTTCCCTCGTCCTTCGATTTCAGGATGGCGAGATTGATGTAGCCGTCGGACAGGTAGCAGCCCGCTCGCGCCCGGCCCACTTCCTTGAGCCCGAACACGTCCTTGTAGAAGGCCGCGGTCTTCTCGGGGTCCGGCGTCCGGATGGCGATGTGCTTGATCCTGGCCATGCTCGCCTCCTTGCTATGTCCCAGATGTGATCCTACAGGAGCCCGTACAGCTTGCCGGCGTTCTCGCAGAGGATCTTGCGCTGGACCGTCGGGCTGACCGACCGGAGGTCCTCGGCGATCCACTTCTGCGAGTCGGGCCAGATGCCGTCGGGGTGCGGATAGTCCGACCCCCACATGATGTTGTCCTCGCCGATGAGCGGGATCATGACTGCCACGGATGGCTCGTGCTGATACGTCGAGTACCCCTGGCGCCGCCACAGCTCGCTCGGCTTCATCGAGAGCGTGAGCTGGTGATAGCGGTCCTCGTACTCCTCGTCCATCCGGTCGAGGATGTACGGAAGCCAGCTCACCCCCGCCTCGCCGAGCACGAACTTGAAGCCCGGGAACCGATCGAGGGCGCCCGAGAACACGATGCCCGCGAGGAACTCGGCGGCGGCGATCTGGAACATCGTGGTGCGCGTGGCGCGATAGCGCAGATCGTACTCCTGCTTCATCGCGTCGTCGGCCGGCTCGCGAACCGGATAGCCCGTCGTGTGGAACGAGATCGCCATGCGGCACTCTTGCGCGGCCTCCCACAACGGGTCCCAGGCGCCGTGCCAGATGGGAAACGCGGCGGTGGACACGGCGAAATCGGCGCCCCTGAGGCCGAGCGCCGCGGCGCGCCGGAGCTCGCTCGCCGCGGCAACCGGATCGTGGTTCGGAATGCACGCGAGCCCGACGAAGCGCCGCGGGTTGGTCTTGCAGAAGTCGGCGGCCCAGCTATTGTAGACCTCGTAGACCGCCTGGATGAGCTCGCGGTCCTGCATGCGCAGGCCGATCCCGAGGATCCCGTACATGACCTCGGCGTCGATGCCGTCGAGGTCCTGATCCTTCAACCGCAGATCCGGCGTGGTGGGGTGCGGACCACCTTCGTAGAAGCCGACGTCGAACATCCTCTCGACGTGCTTCGAGAATCCGCGCTGGACGCGGTCGAAGCCGAAGCCGAGGCCGCCGTAAACGCCGAGCTCTTTTCCCTCGGCGAACCACCGGGGTCCGGCGTCGGTCTGTCGCACCTGCGGCACCTGATCGCGGAGCTTCGCGGGCGCGTTCTTGACCCAGAGGTCACCGGGCATCCAGGTCATGTCGATGTGGCAGTCGGCGGAGATGATTCGAAAGCTCATGGCCGGCAGGGTAGCTCCACCGATCGTCGGCGGTCAAGGCACGCTTCGAATGTCTGTCCCGCGATGGAGAGGTTTCGGATAGGTTGGACTCTGGCGTACGCATGACGACCACGGCCACGGGAACATCTCCAGTCGGCTCGGCGCCGGCCGGCCCGACGCTCGGGACTCTGGCCTATCGGATCGTCCGCGCATTGGCCCGTTTCCTCCTGTGGCTCTTCTACCGGCGGATCGAGGTGGTCGGGCGGGAGCACATTCCCGAGCGCGGTGGTGTGATCATCGCCGCTAACCACCACAACTCTCTGGTCGACGCGATGCTGATCATCGCGACCGTGCCGCGCGCCGTCACGGTGCTCGCCAAGGCGCCGCTCTTTCGCCACCCGCTGATCGGCCCGCCGCTGCGCTTGATGGGCGCAGTGCCCGTCCACCGACGGGCGGAAGCCGGGGACGATCCACGGAGGAACGACGAGATGTTCGCCTCGGCGATCGCGGCGCTCCGCGCGGGCCGCGTCATCCTGATTTTTCCCGAGGGCACGACGCAGCCGCAGCCGATCTTGATGCCGTTGCGGACGGGCGCCGCGCGCCTGGCCCTCGGAGCCGAGCGTGCCATGGGCGGCGCCAGCCGCGTGACGCTCCTGCCCGTCGGCTTGGTCTTTCACGACCCGGGGACGTTTCGGTCCGCGTCAGTCCAGATCACGATCGGCAGCCCGGTCACAACCGCGGATCTCACCGCGGCGCATCGCGACCGCCCCGAAGAGGCGGTCAGGGCGATCACCGCGCGGCTCACAGAGTCGATCAGCGCCCAGATCGTGGAAGCCCAGGACCAGTACTCGCTCGACCTGCTCGCCGTGCTCGAGCGCGCGTGGTGGCAGGAGGCGGCCCGCCGCGGCGAGCCTGCGCCTCCGCGGGGCGAGGCCGCCGAGTCCACGCTTGCGTGGAAGCAGCGGGTCATGCGGGCCGGGCGATATCTCGCCGCGCGCGAGCCCCACCGCGTAGCCGCGCTGCGGCGAAAGATCGAGGTCTACCGCAGCCACCTCGACGAGGTCGGGATCACCAGCGCTCAGCTCGGCCAGCCGTACACGCCGAGCCTCGTCGTCTCCTACGTCGCGACCAATCTGCTGTGGCTGGCCCTTGGCCTGCCCCTGGCGTGCTGGGGAATCGTCAGTCACGCGGCGCCTTACTGGCTGACCGGTCAGATCGTGAAGCGGCTCGGGCAAACCGCCGAGGAAGAGGCGACGGACAAGATGGCGGTCGGCCTCGTGATCTATCCTCTCCTGTGGGCGATCGAGGGCTGGCTCGTCTGGCGGCTCGCGGGCCGAGGCGCACTCCTGCTCTTCGTCCTTCTGATCGTGCCGTCTGGTTTGATGGCGCTGCTCTGGCGCGAGCGGCTCGGCCGATTCCTACGTCAGGCGCGCGCCTTCGTCTGGTTCCTCACGGACCGCGGGCTCCACCGGCGGCTGCTCGAAGAGCGTGGCGCGCTCGTTGGAGAGCTCCGTGAGCTCGCGGACCGCGTGCCTCCAGAGGTACTCGGGGCGGATCGTGTGAAAGATGCCCGCTAAGAGCTGGTCGCGGTCGCCCCGCGTCATCCTCGGCTCGCTCACCACGCTCAACGCGCTGAACTATCTGGACCGCTACGTCTCGGCGGCCACCCTGCCCCTCATCCTGACCGATCTCGCGATCTCGGATGCGCAGGGTGGCCTTCTTCAATCTCTCTTCATCGTCGCGTATGCCCTGGCCTGCGGGCCGGCCGGCTGGCTCGGCGATGCCGGCAAGCGCCTGCACCTGGTCGCGGGTGGTGTATTCGTGTGGAGCGTCGCCACCGTGGCGTCGGGTCTGGCGCCGACGTACGGCTGGCTCCTCATCGCCCGCGCCGTGATCGGGATTGGCGAGGCGAGCTACGCGGTCGTCACCCCGTCGCTCCTCTCGGACTGCTACCCGGCCGAACGGCGGGCACGCGTGCTCGGAATCTTCTACGCGGCAATCCCGATCGGATCGGCCCTCGGCTACATCGTGGGCGGCTTGATCGGCGAGGCGCACGGCTGGCGAGCGGCCTTTTTCGTGGCGGGCGCGCCGGGCGCGGCTCTCGCGTTCTTGCTCCTGTTTCTCACCGAGCCGGCGCGCGGCGCCCAGGATCGCTCGCACGGAGCGGCCACGCCGCTCGGTCTGACCCCCTGGCTCCGCGCGCTGGCGAGCCGCCGGAGCTATCTCGTCAACACCGCGGCGCAGATCATCTACACGTTCGGCATGGGCGGCCTGGCGACGTGGATGCCGACCTATTTCGTGCGAGAGCGCGGCATTCCACTGGCGAGCGCGGCGGCGACCTTCGGCCTGCTCCTCGTCGTCGCCGGCTTCGCCGGCACCTTGCTCGGCGGACGCCTCTCATCGGCGGTGGTGCGGCGCCACCCGGGCGCTGATTTCATCGTGTCGGGCTGGTCGCTCGTGGTCTCCATCGTCTTCACGCTCTTCGCGGTGCTCGCGCCGCAGCCGGCCGTGTTCTGGCCGGCCATGTTCGTCACCTTGCTCCTGGTCTTCGTGAACATCGGGCCGTTGAACGCCGCCATGGCGAACGTGCTGCCGGCCGAGCTTCGCGCGCGCGGATTCGCGGTGACGACCCTCGTGATGCACCTGCTCGGCGATGCCGCGTCGCCCTGGCTCATCGGGGTCGCCTCGGACGAGGTCGGGCTCCGCGCGCCCGTTCTCCTCACCGGATGCCTGCTGGCCGCTGCCGGCGTGGTTCTCCTCGCGGGCCGAGCGACCCTGGAAGCCGATCTCAAGGCGGTGGGCGCGACGGTGGGCCCCGCGCGCTGATCTAAATCAGCCGCCGCCGTTACGGCCGAGCCTTCTCGACGACCGCGCTACCGCGACGGCGGCGGCGGAGGTGGCGGCGGCGATCCCCCTGGGGGCGGTGGTGGCGGATTCCCGGCCGGTGGCGGGGGCGGCGAGCTCGATGTGGGCGGGGGCGGCGGTGGGGCGCCCGCTGGGGGCGGCGGCACGTTCGGCGGCCGGCGCGCTGCCGGATTCGGCGGAGTGCACCGGTAAACGTCAGCGAGCAGCATCCCCAGGTCGTCGGACGAGAACGAGAGGACGGCGGTGTTGCCGCCGGAACGCACGACCTTACGCCGCAGATCTCGGAGCGAGTCGTCGGTCACGCGAGAAACGCGCGCGCAACCCGAGGCGATCGCCGGGTCGGTGGACAGTCGGACGTGACTCATGGCGAAGTGCTCGACGTCCTCGGCCCGCGCGGGAGCGACGCACGCCGCCGCCAAGAGCAACGCGGTACCCGAGATCCGTCCGGCTCTGATCACGCTCGCCTCCAGCCTCGTAGAATTTATGGTACACCTCGCCAGACGAACGCGCCGGTTCACGCGTTTACACGGCGGTGCTCGAACGTGTCCACAGAAGATGCTAGAGTGTCGTGCTCGCGTGGCGGCCGCTCCGAATTTTTCCGGAATTATAGGCGGTCCCACTGATCGTGGCGGGAGGCCGAGGTTCTCGGTCAGCATGAAAGTCATCTGCGCGTCGTGCCGTGTCGAGGGCCGGTCCGGAGACCTGGGCGAGAAAGCGCCCTTGGACGATCCCACCGAGACGCACGGCTATTGTCCGCGGCACGCGGCGCTGCTCCTCGCGTCGCTTCCGTCGCTGTCGTTCCCCGACGTCGAGCTGCTGATCGTGGTTCGCCGTCCGGACATCGCACTCTTCGAGTATCTCCAGCGACGGTTGGACGGGGTCCGAGGGGTGAAGGTCATTCTGGAGCGCCGCGTGGGCGACCGGCGCCACGATCGGCGGCAGCCGGCGCCGGACCGGCGCCGGCTTCGGCGGCGTCTCCGGCTCGGCCAGGCCTCCTCGCTCGGCTACACCGTCGTGCGGTTCCGGCCTCGGAGCTAGGGGGTCTGCTCCGAGATCAGATCGAACGTCACGACCGTGAGCTGATAGATCTCGCCCTCGCCGATCGACGGCAGGACGAAGAACGTCCGGGTCCCCGGGACCGCGTTGCCCCACACCGACACGATGCTCTCGCGGACCACCGCGCCGGCGGCGTCGACCACGACGGCACGGACGCGGATATTGGTCACCCGCCAGCGGGAATCGTTGTAGATGTAGCCGTCCACGCCCGGCCGCATCGACGGCGGGCGCCGCAGCCACTCGATCCGGAAGGACTCGACCGTCGGCCGGCTGGACCCCTGCGCCTGCGCGCTCGCGGCGGCGGCGACAAGGGCCGCCACCGCGATCAGCAGAACGCCTCGCCGCATCGCGGAAGCTCTTAGAAGACTTCGGACAGCTTCAACGGCTTGGGCCGCTCGCGCCGGTGGCCACGCCCGAAGTGCTCGGCCAGCCCCTGACAGATGATCGGCAGCGCGATCGTGACGTCGGCGAAGCACATGACGTTGGCGCTCCCGTGCGCCTCCTTGCCCCAGGAGATGCATTCGGTCGCGAGCGTGGCGCCGCCGAGGCCGCCGTAGACCGTGTTGTCGGTCGTGATCTGGATCGAGGCCTTGTGCGGCGTGGGATCCACGTTGCCGTGGCGCGTTCGCACGCTGGTCGCGGTGATCTGCAGGAAGTCCTTGGGCACGCCGCCGCCCAGGAAGACCACCGAGGTGCCCCGGGGCGACATCATCGCGTTGTCCATGATGTCGGTCGCGATCCGATAGTCCTTGAAGAAGTCGACGACCGGCGCCTGCTCGGCTTTGGGCGAGGTGCTGTACCCCTCGCCGATCGGGCCGTCGGGCAACCCGCAGCAGAAGACGGGCACCTGGTTGCGCGCCGCGGTCGCCAGGATCGACTTCTCGAAGCCCTTCGCGTTGAGCCAGTTCCCGAGCTCGAACAGCAGGCGGACCGTCGGGATCGTGGGCTTGCGCCAGGTGTCGGCGAGCTCGTCGAAGAACCGGCCCGTCACGACCGTCTCCATCTGGTCGTACTTCTTGGAGGAGACGATGTGGTCGTAGAACCGGTAGTAGCCCGCCTCGGCCAGGGCCACGTCGTCGACGTGCTCGGGGTCGACCCGGTAGACCCGCGTCCCGTCCATCATGTCGAGCAGGTCCTCGGTGATGTTGGCGGAGGTCGACGCCAGGACGTCGACGTAGCCGCGCTGGACCAGCCAGGTGATCAGGGGCCACATCCCGGCGCTCGACATCGAAGCGGCATAGCCCAGACAGATGAGGCTCTCGCCCTCGATCATGCCCTTCCAGGCCTCGAAGGCCTCGCCGAGCTTGCGGCCCTGGAAGGCGGACTTGCCCATCCGGCCGAGCAGGGACAGCACGCTGCCCCGCCCGCTGTCTTCGGCGACGGTCATGGGTTCGCGGACGAGGTTCGGGTCGTCGAATCGCGGCTCGCGAGTCATGTTCGCTCCTATCGCTGAGGAAGCCAGGTGCGCGACTTGGCGTGTTCGTCGGCGCGCTCGGTCCGGAGATAGCGGTAGCGGCTACCCCGAGCGACCAGGGCCTCCTGAACGCTCCCGCCGGGGAACTGGGCGAGAAGCCGGGGCACGACGAACGACCGGTCGAAGAAGCGGCACGAGAAGATATCGAAGTACGCACGCTCCTCGCGCGGGAACACGTGCAGGCTCACGTGGCTCTCCGCGATCATCGTCAGGGCGCTCAGCACGGGCTGCCCGTCGCCGGTGGTGTCGCGGATGACGTAGGGCCGCATGATCGGCGTCATCCCGATCTCGGCCGGAAGCCGGTCGAACAGCTGGAACAGCGAGTCGAGGTCCCTCGGACCCTGGTAGGCATCGATATTCAGGAACAGGTGCGGCCCGAAGTCGTTGTCGACGTCCGGTTCGGAGTCCTTCAGGTCCTGCCGTTCGACGGTCCGGACACTGGTGAGGGCGCACGGAAAGACGGCCTCGAGCAGCGCCCGGAGCCGGGCCGGGTCGAACTCGGCCGGCGCCACCAGATCGGCGAAGTACGTCTCGCGGAACGAGAAGGTGTGGAGCGTGAAGTGACCGCCCGCCAGGAACACGAACGCGCTGATCCCGCAATCCTCGGGCACGACCCCGCTGTAGTACGGAAGCACGAAGGCCGGCATCGCCCGCTTGAGTCCGAGCTGCGCCGGGGCGTCCTCGAGTACTTCCTGGATCAGGTGAGCATCGTCGAAGCGAGAGCGGAACCCCCGAAACCCGTCGATCGTGAAGTGGAGCATTCGCCTCCCTCCCGGCGTCTCAGCGCCGTTGCGGCCATATTAACGCGGTTCTCGTCGTCCTTTAATACCGAAACGTCGAATTATCGCCGCGAGCAGCCACGGCAGGTGCCGCTGGAGCGCCACCGCCGCCTTACCGAAGCCGGTGATCACGACTTCTCGACGCCGCCGCGCGACCGCGCTCACGATTTTTCGCGCCGCGGTGGGCGTCGCCATGACGATCGCAGCCGGAACCGGACGCCGGGAAGCCTCAGCGCGCCAGACGCCGCGGTTGTCGACCTGACCGATCTCCGACTCGACGAAGCCGGGGCTGATCAAGGTCACGGCGACGCCATACGGCGCCAGCTCGTGGCCGAGCGAGGCGGCGAGCCCGTGCACGGCGAACTTGCTCATCGAGTAGGCCGACGAGCCGGGAACGCCGACGTGGCCGCTGACGCTGCCGATCAGGACCAGGCGGCCACGGGTCTTCTTGAGGTCGTCGAGGGTCGCGTAGATCGTCCGGAGAACTCCGAAGACGTTGGTCTCGAGCTGGCGGCGGTAATCGTCGAGCGACAAGGTCTCGAGCTGGCCGGTGACTCCGAAGCCCGCGTTCGCGACGACGACGTCGAGCTTGCCGAGGGCGGCCCGGGCCTGGTCGGCCGCCCGCTCGAGGTCGCCGTCCCGGGTGACGTCGCAAGGGATCACCACGGCCCGGCGCCCGGTCTTGCCGATCTCCGACGCCAGCGCTTCGAGCCGATCCAGGCGCCGGGCCGCCAGCGCCACGTCGCCGCCCTCACGGGCGAATTCGCGGGCGAGGGCGGCGCCGATGCCCGACGAAGCGCCCGTGATGAAGACCGCGTTGCCGGCAAAACGCTGGCGATGTCCCCCCAATGGCGCGCTATGGATTCTGGAGGATGATGGCCTCTTCGGCGTAGGCGATGGCGGTCTTGGCCTTGCGGACCGAGTCGCCGTGGTCACGCTTCGTCTTGGCGTTCCCGTGGTGGGCCTTCGCCTCGGCCAGGAACTTCTTGGCCTCGTCGATGAGCTGTCGCGTCTCCGGGCTCACCTTGCCGGCTTCCGCCTTTTTGATGGTGTCCTCCGCCTGCTTGATCACGACCGGGCAGTTGTACGCCAAGGATGCGGAGCCGACGAGGACGAGCGCAGCGCAGAGGATCGCGGCAACGACCAATCTCATGCACCGGCATTCTAGCCTGATCCGGCGCAGCTTGAGCCGGGAGTTGCATTTTTTCTCGACCAGCGGCGGGCCGCGAGCGGCGGCGGAGCGGCAGCGACTACGTCGGGCTCAGCGCGACAGGAGGGTCGACTCCGGTACGCAGCGGCTCAATCGGCACGCGGTCAGTCCCTCGAATATCGTCCACTCTTCGACGGCGAGCTCGTCGCCGTCGTGAGCCGACGAGCGCACGCTCGCGGCGGCGCGCTCGAAGCTCTGAAGAGCGCGCTGGCGCTGCTGCTCGCACGACGCGGCCGAGTCGAACTTCTCGATGCGCCGCCATCGCGATACGGGAGCCGACGCATCTTGAAGCGCGTCGAGCAGCGCTTCCGTGCGCGCGGCGACCGTCGGGATCGTGAGGATCTTGTAGATCTTCGTGACCAGCCGGATCTGCTCCTCGCCGGGCAGG
>QHSP01000127.1 GCA_003220495.1 Candidatus Rokuibacteriota bacterium
AGCCCGACAGCATCTGACCACCGCCACGACGATGTACCGCGAGATGGGCATGAGGGGCTGGCTAGACCTGGCCGACGCGGAACTGTTGATGTCCACCTGAGTGTCGTGTCGCTAGAGACACTACTTCCAGGGCCGCGCGTCCAGAAGGTGTTTCGCCTCTATACGCTCGTGAACGGGAAGCGGAGCACGATCGCCTCGGCGCGAGTGACGGAGCCGAGCCTGGGAGCGTGGCACTCGATTCGCGTCGTCGCGCACGGGCCGAAGATCCAGGCTTACCTGAACGGCACATTGCTCCTCGATCATTCGGACAAGACGTTCGCGGATGGCTGGCTCGGCTTGTGGGCCAAGGCCGACTCCGTAACCGAGTTCGCCGACCTGGAGGTCACCGGCACTGTCGTGAAGTGACAGCCGTCCCGGCGGCGTCTTACTTTACGAAGACCCACTCGGGCTTGAGAAGTGGAAACGCGATGAGGCCGATGATCGCCGTGGCGGCTACGAGCAAGGGATTGCTGACTTTCCAGCGAAACAGGACGACCAGGCTGCCCAGTGCCACCAGGGCCGTAAGCCAATCGCCGATCGCGATCTTGCCCAGCAGCACGCAGGCCCCAAGGATGGTGCCGATAGCGGCGGCGTATGCGCCTTTGATGAAGCCCTGCACGTTGGGGTTCTGGCGGTAGCGAACGAGGATCGGCGCCACGATGAGGATTAGCAAGAACGACGGCAGGAAGATGCCGATCGTCGAGGCCAGTGAACCCCAGAGGCCGCCGAGGAGGGAGCCGGCTCGTTGCGCCGCCACGAGATAGCCGACGAACGTCGCCGTGATCACGACGGGACCAGGGCTGATCATACCCATCGCGACGGCGACCAGAAACTCACGCTCGTTCAACCAGCCTGTTTGCTGCACGAGGCCCTTCTCCAGGAAGGGAACGATCACGAGGCCGCTGCCAAAAGTGAGAGAACCGGCTTTCAGAAAGAACACCAGAAGCTTGCCGAGCAGTGCGCCGAAACTCCCCTCGGGGACGCCAGAGGCGACAAGCGGCACGCCAACCATGAGCGATGTTGTCGATCCGACCCGAAATCCACGGAAGAGGGAGCCGTAGTAAAGCAACCCGACGATCCCGCAGCCGATGAAGACCAGCGCGACCTCGGCCCGTACCGCCACTGTGATGGCGAATGCCGCTGCGGCGAGCGCCCATTCCAACCAGTCCTTCATCCCCAGCTTGGTCAACCGGTAGCACGAATGAAGGATCAACGCGATGACCGCAGGACTCACTCCGTAGAAAATGGCGGCTACGGCCGGCAGCCCTTCGAACCGAACGTAAAGTGCGCCAAGCGCGGTGACGATGATGAAATTCGGCAGGATGAATGCCCAGCCTCCGGCCCACGCCCCCCAGAAGCCGCCTCGGATGTACGAGATCCAGATGCCGACCTGGATCGCGAGCGGCCCGGGCAGGGACTGGCAGACCGCGATGCCTTCCCGCATTTCTTCCTTCGTCAGCCATTTCTTCTCGCCTACGAGCTCGCGCTCCATTTGACCGACCAGCGCAACTGGTCCGCCAAAACCAAGAACGCCGAGGCGCAGGTAGTAGCGAACGAGATCGCGAATAGGGATCCGGCCGGTCGTGGGTTCGGCTGCCATTGAGCCCTCCTTCGCTCGCGAAGTGTAACGTTTGACGCGCGGTGTATCAATGATTACGAGTGGCGGTGGTGTGCGAGTGTGAATTACCGTTAAGGTTCTGGCCGCCGTCCGTACGAATCACGGCTCTACAAGAACGGTAGTACCAACGCGGAGGGCCGACCATGAAAAAAGCAGCGATTGCGGCGGTGGTCTCGGCGGTGTTGGTGTGCGCCCCGTCGGTGGGATGGTCGCAACAGCCGGATCAGGGACATGGCGAGCTCGCGAAGGCACTCAATGACGCGAAGATCTCGCTACAGCGCGGTTTGACGGCTAGCGCAAAGGAAGGTAAGCCGATCTCCGCGAAGTACGAGATAGAAGAAGGCAAGTTCCAGCTGTCCGTCTACACCATGAAAGGCGACAAGTTCTCCGAGGTGATCGTCGACCACAAGACCGGGAAGGTCGCGAAGACGCAGCCGATCACTCAGGGCGACGATCTCACACACGCCAAGGCTCAGAGTGAAGCAATGGCCAAAGCCAAGCGCTCTCTTGACGCCGCGGCCACCGAGGCGGTGAAGGAGAACAAAGGGTACCGCGCCGTCAGCGTCATGCCGACGCTGAAGGATGGCCACCCGGTTGCCGAGGTGGAGTTGGTGAAGGGCACCGACTGGAAGACCGCATCCGAGAAGCTCGATTGAGGCACGGCATGATCAACAGACCCGTCACCAGGCTGATGTTCATGGCCGTGCTCTTCGGCGGCGCGGCGCTTCTGACAACACCGGCCCTTCTTCGGGCAGCGGATCCTGACTGGAAAGCCGTTGAGCAAGCGTTGGGGAAAGCGGGGCAGCTGATGCCCGGCGATGTTTATCGTGTCGGCATGCCACGGACCGACCTCGCAGTCACGGTGAAGGGCATTCCCGTAAAAGCCGGTTTCGCGCTCGGTTCATACGCCGCGTTCAGGCAAGTCGGAGACCACGCGATGGTCATGGGCGATCTCGTCTTGCTCGATCAGGAAGTACCCGCCGTCATGTCCGCCCTGCTGAGCGGCGGCCTGGAGGTCACGGCCGTCCACAATCACGTGAACGATGCCTCGCCGCACGTCCTCTACATGCACTACGGTGGGCACGGCGACGCCGTGCAGCTCGCTAAGGCACTGCGTCAAGCTCTGGCTGCGAGCGGCACACCGCTTGGCGGCGCCGCTGCGGCACCGGCCGCCGTTGGCGGTCCGGCGCTGGATACCAAGCAGATCGAACAGTCGCTCGGGCGACAGGGTCGAGATGTTGGTGCTGGTGTCTACCAGGTCACAGTGCCGCGCTCCGAGGCGATCACCGAGATGGGGCAGCCTCTTTTGCCCGCGATTGGCGTGACCACGGTGATCAACTTCCAGCCTCTCGCCGACGGCAAAGCGGCGATCACCGGTGACTTCGTGTTGCTCGACAAGGAAGTGAATCCAGTCGCACGTGCGCTGCGGCAGCATGGCATCGACGTGACCGCGATTCACAATCACTCGCTGATGGACACGCCGCGGCTGTTCTACATGCACTTCTGGGCCGCCGACGACGCAGCCAAGCTGGCGCAAGGCCTGAAGGCGGCGCTCGATCAGACCAACAGCAAGAAATAGGCGATGCAATGGTGAGGGCTCGGCGAGCGTGGTGGCCTGCCCTTGTCGTGGCTATGGTTGCCACGGTGGTGGTTGGCGTGTGGCCCAGGGATAGTCATGTCGGGGCTCAGACGGCGATAGCTCATCCGGCACTGCGAAAGGTTGCGGAGTTCGAGCTCCCAGGGCCGCCCGGCAAGCGCTTCGATTACCTGACGATCGATGAAGACGACCACTACCTGCTCTCTGCTCATCTCGCCGCCGGACTCCTGCACGTAATCGACCTTCGGACGAACACGGTGGTCAAGACCGTCAGCGGAGTGCCCGGCGTCGAAGGCGTCGCATACGTCGCCGAGGGCAAGAAGGTGTACACGTCTAACTGGGGAGAAAACAAGATCGGCGTGATCGATCTCGCTCGCATGGCTGTGGTCAAGCGGCTTCCGACCGAAACCAAACCCGATGGCATCGCCTACGCTGCGCCGTTTCACAAGGCGTACGTGTCCAATGAGCGAGCCAAGGCCGAGAGTGTCATCGACGTCAAAACGGACACCATCGTGAAAGTCTTGCGCTTCGACAGCGAGACCGGCGTCCCGCAGTACGATCCGATCGCCCGAAAGGTCTACGTCAACTTGCAGGACCAGAATGTGTTCGCCGTCATCGATCCGGACAGTGACGTGGTAGTCGGGCGCTACCCGGTTGATGGCTGTCAAGGCAACCACGGCATGGCGATCGACGCGGAGCACCATCGCGCATTTCTCTCGTGCGAAGGCAACGACACCCTGACGGTCTTCGATCTCGACGCGCATCGAGCCATTGCGCATTTGCCGATGGCCAAGGGCGCCGACGTGGTGATGTTTGACCCGGGTCTGGGCCGGATCTACGTCGCGTGCTCCAGCGGGGCCATCTCCGTATTCCACATGGAGGACCCGGCGCACTTCACGAAGCTGCAGGATGTCTCGGTCGAGCCGAAGATTCACAGCCTTGCCGTCGACCCGCGGACCCATCGAGTGTACGCGCCGGCGGAGCAGGAGAAGGGTCGACCCGCGTCGAAGATGTTCGTCTACGAGGCTGTGACCGATTAAGTTCGCCCCCGCGTTGTTGGTGATCCTGCTCTTTCCGGCGTGGGCTTGGGCATACCGGCCGTTCGTCTCGACCGACGCCGCCGTCGCCGATCCAAAGGAATGTGAAATCGAGCTGGGGTACTTCAATCTCGCGCATACGCGCCACGAGAACACGATTACGAGTCCGAGCCTCGTGCTGAACTATGGCTTCGTAACAAACTGGGAAGTCGTCGCCGAATTTACCGTGGAGGCGAGTCCGGAGTTCGAGGTCACCGATCCCGGGTTGTTCGTGAAAGGCGTCCTGAAGGAGGGCGTCCTTCAGGACAAACCAGGTCTGAGCATTGCCGTCGAGGCTGGCGCGCTGCTTCCGTCGACGCTTCCGCACGAGCACGGCGTCGGACTCGAGGCGATCGGTGTCATGAGCGGAAAGGTGGCGCCCGTCACGGTGCATATTAACGGCGGCGGTGGTCTCGACCGCGACGATCGGCACGCCTTCGGCGTCTGGGGTGTGATTGCCGAACTCGCGGTGCATCCGAAGCTTCGGCTTGTCGGCGAAGTCAACGGCGAGAGCATCCAGGATGCGCGGCCGAACAACTCGGCGCTGCTCGGAGTCATCTGGCAGCCTACCTCCGCGAATCTGTTTCTGGATGGTGGCGTTCGGCACCGTATTAGTCAGGCGGCGCCAGAGTGGCAGTTCACGATGGGGCTGACGTTTGGATTTTCGTTCCCTGATGTCTTGAGGCGTTAAGAGTACCTGGGACCTCTGTACGTGGCCGATTGCGAGTACCTTGGCTCACGCTTTGTTGTTCCAGGGGACCTGACCGGCCTCGGCAGCATAGCTTCGGATTCGTGTCGCACCAGCACCGGCCGCCTAAGCCGTTGAATCAGCGAGCAATCAAATCACGCAGTGAACTCTGCAAGTTCGATCGTGTCCCGTTGAGGCGTTGGCGCCTATTGGCGCAACGCCACACCTCGAATCTCGAAGGCGAGGTCTTGTCCCACCACCGTACGAATCCCGTTGGGGAATCGAACCCGTGTCGCTAAGCTTCTCGCCCGTGACCCAAGCTCAGCGGTGGTCGATCCAAAGTACGTGTCGGCAGCCGTGTAGCATTCAGCATATCCAGCCGACGCAACGCCCTAAATTTGGAGGAAACTACGATGACCGATCAGAGCAAGCCCTACACCCCCCTGACCACGGACAATTCCGCGCTCGTTCTGGTCGACCATCAGGTCGGCCTGATGACCGGCGTCCGGGATTACGAGA
>QHSP01000049.1 GCA_003220495.1 Candidatus Rokuibacteriota bacterium
CTTCCCGGCTACGACGGCTTTCGGTGGTCTTCCTCGGCCTCGCCCTGATCGCGCTCGTGTCCGGGCCCGCTTCGTCGCAAACGCCGCGCGGTCACGGGGCCGAAGCGCGAGACATGGAGCTGGTCGGTCACGACGATCTCCAGGGGCGCTCGGCCTACCAGCCGACGATCCACAAGCAAGGCGGGCGCTTCATCGCCTACGTCGGCCACCACGGGGGCAAGGCGAGAAATCCGCTTACCAGCGTCGACGAGGACAACGGCACGTCGATCGTCGACGTGACCGACCCGGCGCGGCCGCGCTATCTCACTCACATCCCCGGCCCGGCCGGCGGCCCCGAGCAGGGCGGCGCGCAGATGGCGCGCGTGTGCGATCGCCAGGGCAAGACGTATCTCCTGCGGTCGTTCGGCAACGCGGTGCCCAACTCGGGCCACGAGGTGTGGGACGTCAGCGATCCCGCGAAGCCTCGCAAGGCGAGCACGGTCGTCTCGGGCCTCACCTCCACGCACAAGAATTTCTGGGAGTGCGACACGGGCACCGCGTATCTCGTCTCGGGCGATCTGGCCAAGACCGATCCCCTGCAGGCCGGGCCGTCGGGTTGGCGCACCTCGCGCATGACGAAGATCTACGATCTCAGCGATCCGGCGAAGCCCGTCTTCGTACGCGACTTCGGCCTGGCCGGCCAGGAGCCCGGCTCGAGCAGCTCTCCCGTGCCGCCGGGCGCGCACGGACCGATCGTGCTCGGCAATCGCGTCTACATCGCGTACGGCACCAGCACCGACGGCGTCCTGCAGATCGTCGATCGCCAGAAACTCCTCGCCGGGCCGAAGGAGCCGACGCCCGCGAACCTCAACGCGCCGGAGATCAGCCGGCTCTACATGTCACCCAACTGGGGCGGGCACACGGCATTCCCGGTGCTGGGGATGACGATCGGCGACTGGGCGACGAACACGAAGGGCAACGTGCGCGATTTCGTCGTGCTCGTCTCGGAGGCGATCGCGAACGAGTGCCGCGAGTTCCGGCACGCCACGTTCCTGGTCGACATCACGACCGAGTCACGTCCGTTCTCCGTCGCGACCTTCCAGGTGCCCGAGTCGCTCGGCGGCTTCTGCAAGCGGGGCGGCCGCTTCGGCCCGCACTCGAGCAGCGAGTCGTTCGCCCCGATCTTCTACAAGAAGCTGGTCTTCGTCGCGTACTTCAACGCCGGCGTGCGCGCGGTGGACATCCGCAACCCCTATGCGCCACGCGAGGCCGCGTCCTACATCCCAGCGACGACTGAGCGGACCGCGGAGCGCTGTGTCACCGAGCCGACCCGGAGCTGCAAGGTCGCAATCCAGACCAACAACGTCGAGGCGGACGAGCGCGGCTACATCTACCTGGCCGACCGCGCCAATACCGGGCTGCACATCGTGCGGCTCACCGGAGACGCGGCGAAGATCGTCGGCCATTGACGCGTATCGTCAGGGCGGGGCCCGGGTTCGCATCGCGGCGTTCGGCGAGACTCTCCGAAAGCACGCGGCGGCTCAGTCTCGCGCTCATTCTCGGGATCAGCTTCTCACTCGTACCGCTCTCGGCCGAAGCGCAGCCGGCGGGCAAAGTCTGGCGCGTCGGCGTTCTCGAGCCGGGCGAGCCGAGCGCACGCGCCCATTTGATAGAAGCTCTCAGTCGTCGGCTTCGCGAGCTCGGCTACGAGGAAGGACGCAATCTGGCCATCGAGTTGCGCTTCGCCAACGGACGATTGGAGAGCCTTCCCTCGCTAGCGGCGGAGCTCGTACGCCTCAAAGTCGATGCGATCGTCGCGTCGACCACGCCGAGCATTAGAGCCGCCCAGAGAGCGACGAACACGATTCCAATCGTCATGTCGACAGTCGGGGATCCCATCGAGGCCGGCTTCGTCGTGAGCTTCGCGCGACCCGGCGGCAATATCACCGGCCGGACGACTCAGGCCCCAGAGCTCATGGGCAAGCGCGTGCAGTTGTTCAAGGAAGCGGTGCCCACGCTTACCAGCGTGGCCGTCTTGTTGGACACCAGGAATGCGCACGAGGTCCATGGCTTCAAAGAAGTGACCGCCGCGGCACAAAAGGTGGGGATCAAGCCGCAGTCGTTCGAGGTGCGAGGGCCGGAGGAGATCGACGCCGCGTTTGCCACCATCGCGCTGACGCGGGGCAGCGGGCTGATTGTGTTCGAGAGTGCGATCAACAACAGCTTCCGTACCCGCATTGTCGACCTCGCCACGAAGCATCACCTTCCCGGCATCTACCCATTTCGCGACTTCGCGGAGTCCGGCGGGCTGATGTCTTTCGGCGCGAAGATTGTCGACAATTACCGTCAGGCGGCGGTCTACCTCGACAAGATTTTCAAGGGCGTCAAGGCCGCAGATCTGCCGGTGGAACAGCCCACCGAATTCGAGCTGGTCGTGAACCTGAAAGCCGCCAAAGCCCTTGGCTTGACGATCCCACAGCCGTTTCTGCTGCGAGCGGATCAGGTCATGGAATGACCACCGATCACGAGTAGTACATCCGGGGCTGGCTGCCCGCCGACCCTGTGCCCAGGGATGTCCGGCGATCTCAGGGCTTTCCCGCGTGCTCGATCGAGATGTTCACCCATTGTTCCCGCCCAGACCGCATGCGATCACAGGGCTGCTGCTCGACAGACGTGCCGACGCCCGGGCAGCGCGGGGACAGGCGGAGTGCTTCGCGTCGTGTGAGCACAGCCTCCCCAAAGCCGTGCCGACCGGCCAGGAGGGATCCCGCAATGAGCCGCTCGACGATTCTGGCGGTGGTGACGATGCTGGTGGGTTCGCTGCTCCCGCTGCAACGGGCGGGCGCCCAGATGGTCCACTTCGTGGACAACATCAGGGGCTGCGAGGGCCGCACTCCGTGCTACTCGACCATCACGGATGCCGTCGCCGCCGCAGCGCCGTTCGACACCATCGCGGTCTTCCCCGGCGTTTACCACGAGACCGTCGCCTTCGAAGGCCCGTCCAAGGGCGACATCACCCTTCGGTCGCACGGGCGCGTCAAGCCGGTGATCGCGCCCTCGGCCGGAAATGGCGTCTCGATCCTCGCGGCGCCCCGAGTGCAGGTGTTGAACTTCGTCATCGAAGCCCCGAGCACAGCCGTCTCGATCGGCGGCCCCCTCTCGAGCGGCTATGTCATCCAGAACAACTGGCTCAACGGCCTCACGAGCGGCGCCGCGCGCGAGGCCACTGTGAAAAACAACACGTTCGTCGGCGCCGGGATCCGCGCAGACCTGAACGCTTCCGTGATCGAGGGCAACCGGTTCGTCGGCGCGGGGATCTTCCTGTTCGAGGGCGCTCAGCGCCCGGAAGACAACCTGATCCGGCGCAACCTTGTGCGCCGGGGCGGGATCGATCTGAACGCCCCCGCCTCCGGCAACACGATCGTCGCGAACTTCGTGTCCGGCAGCCCAGGAGACGGTATCAGCATCGGCGTCCTCAATCACGGTAGCGTCAACGTCATCGAGCGCAACACATCCGTCGAGAACGCCGGCTGCGACGTCAACGATCGCAGCGATGGCGGCAACACCTGGACGAACAATCGATTCGGAACGAGTTGTGGCGCCGCCAGCGCGCAGGCGTCAGCGACGCCTGCGCGCGGCAGCGCCAGGGCCACACCCGCGGAGAGTAGCTTGACGCCTGAGGACGAAGATTAGCTTCGCGACGATCTTCAGAAGAAGGCCGGGAAATTGGGCTTCGGCCTCCCGGACTACATGACCGCCGACGTCTACCGCTGCGAGGCGATGCTTACTCGGTAGACCAGGCGCGCGCCGCAGCTCTACGAGTCGGCCAGCGGCACGATCGCGTACATCCTGGGCTGGTTGCCGACAACGCGTGTGATGTGGCCCTGACCGGTCAGGTCTTCCGCCAGCACCACGTCACCAGGCCCAACGCGCGCGACCGTGCCATCGCCGACCTCGATCTCCGCGGTGCCCGAGAGCGAGATCGAGTACTGCCGACGCGGCGCGCAGTGCCAGCTGAGCACGTAGCCCGGCGGCGCGACGCGAAACGCGATGCCGCTCGCCGACTGCATCGGCGTCCCCTCGCCGTGCGCGCCTTCCACGTCCGAGAAGGGCTTCATCGCCAGCGGCACCTCGGCGATGTGCGACTTGCCATCCGGGCCGCTGTACACCCTCCACACTTTCGGCATGTTCGTCCCTCAGGTGTCGCCGGCGCGCTCAGCGCGCGGCGGCAGCGGTCTCCGGAATCTGGCGGACGACCTTCGTTTCGTAGACGAACTTGATCCAGCCGTTCAGAACGTAAAACATCTGGAAGTCGCACAGGTGCTGGTGCAGGCCCGTCGTGTGCAGGTCGTGACTGCCCCCGGAGTCCTTCTTGATCCGGATGGTGTGGGCGCGGAACTTGCCGTCCTTCGCGAGGCTCGCGCTGAACAGCTGCTTCAGCTCACTCATGGTCGTCCTCCCCTCTGGATTCTCGTGGGTGCGAGCTCTAGTCAGGCGCGGCGAACTCGAACGTGGTGCCGACCGAGCTGGCGGTGAACCGGCCCGGCAGCCGCTGCATCACCGCGCCGATGGCCTCGATCCCGGTGCAGTGCTGCGGCACCACGTGCTCCACGTCGAGGCCGCGAAACGCGTCGACGACCCGCGTGATGCGCGCGTCGTCGAGCCCGCTCAGGTGGAAGCCGCCGATGACGGCGTGCACCCGCGGCACCCCGGTGAAGCGGACGGCGTTGCGACAGATACCAATGATGCCGCGGTGCGAGCACGATGTGACCACGACGAGGCCGCGGTCTCGCACGTTGGCGACCAGGGTCTGCTCGCCGATGAAGGTGTCCTGGAGCAGCTCGCCCTCCTCCTCGACGCGGAGGTTCGACGGGATGGTCTCCCACTCCTCGGTGGCGTGCATCTCGCCCGAGAGCCACAGGCCCTCGGCGATCGGAGTCGGCTTGGCCACGAGTCGCACGTCGATCTCGTAGCGCTCGATCTCGTCGCGCGACAGGCGGCCGCTGTACACCCGGCGCTCGCCGCGCTGCTGCCAGCGGGGCCGGAAGTGATCGACGCCGCCGTAGAAGGCCAGGTCTTTGCGGAGCCGGCGCCGCCAGCCGTGCAGGAAGCCGGTCAGCCCGCCCCAGTGGTCGCGGTGGCCGTGGGAGAGGGCGAGCGCGTCGATCGCCGCCGGATCGAGGGCCAGCTCGCGGAAGTTGTGGTTCATCGTGTCGGGGGTGAGCCCGAAGTCGAGGGCCATCGTGAACCGGTCGCCGGCCCGGGTCACCTCGACCAGGTGGGCCAGCCCGTGCTCGGCCCGAAGATCCGGCATCTTGCCGGCCACGAAGGCGCTGTAGCGGCGGGCAATCGCGTCGTCCTGGCGGAGGTTATCGACGTAGTTGTCCACGACAGTCGTGACGCGGATCCGATCGACGGCGGCCGGCATGCGCGTATCCTACCAGCGGAACGCGTTCCGTGGTTGCGCGCAGCAGGCCGCGGGGCTGGGGCCCCGCCGGCCGAGGCGCGCCTCTGAATGACTGTCGATTCCGACCGGTCATCGGCGTCGTATAGATTGAGGATCGCCGGACGGACTGACAAACCCGGCGACTACAACGAGGAGGATTTATGCGCTACATGCTGCTGATCAATTCCGACAAGTCGGCGCCACCCCCGCAGAAGGCCGAGATGGAGGCCGTGATGAAGGGCCACCAGCGCTTCGGCGAAGAGCTGCTGGCCGCCAAGAAGATGGTTCACGGCGAGCGTTTGCGTGGCGACGAGGACGCGAGCCGCATCCGCTTCAAGGCCGGCCAGCGACAGGTCACGGACGGGCCGTTCACGGAGACCAAGGAAGTCCTGGGCGGTTTCTATCTGATCGACTGCGACTCCAAGTCGGAGGCCATCGAGTGGGCGAAGAAGATCCCGCTCCGCGAGGGGGGCTCCGTCGAGATCCGGCCGATCTGGCCGATGTGAGCGAGCCCACGTCGTAGCGGCCGCCGGCGCCCGGCGATGCGCCTGTAACAGAGGACCACCGGCGCATCAGGTAACATCTCTGCTCGTGACGCCGAGCGTTCACGGGCAGACGCCGGACTCCGACGCACACGCGCGCGTGGCGGAAGCGTTCCGCCAGGAGTACGCGCGCGTCGTCGCTTCGGTGCTGCGGATCGTGCGCGACATCGACCTGGCCGAGGAGATCGTCCAGGAGGCGTTCGAGCAAGCGCTCGACCACTGGCCCGCGTCCGGAGCGCCGGATCGGCCCGGCGCCTGGCTACTGACGACGGCGCGCCGGCGCGCGTTCGACCGTCTGCGTCGCGCTCGCCGAGCAGGAGCCAGGGCCGAGGCGCTCGCCTACGAGGCCGCGCTCGACGCGGGTGGCGAGAGTCCGGACGTGAGCGACCCCGAGACGATTGCCGACGACCGACTCCGGCTGATCTTCACCTGCTGCCACCCCGGGCTGCCGGCAGACAGCCGCGTGGCGCTCACCTTGAGATTGGTGGGCGGACTCTCGACGACCGAGATCGCTCGCGCGTTTCTCGTGCCCGAGCCCACGATTGCGCAGCGGCTCGTGCGCGCCAAGCGCACCATCCGCGACCGTGCCCTGCCGTACGAGGTGCCCGAGGGCGCTGAGCTGTCCGAGCGGCTCCCGGCCGTGCTCGCGGTGATCTATTTGATCTTCAACGAGGGCTACGCCGCCCACACCGGCGCCGCGCTCGTGCGTCACGATCTCTGCGCCGAGGCCGTCCGCCTCGGGCACATGCTCGCCGACCTGATGCCCGGCGAGCCCGAGGTGCTCGGCCTCCTCGCGCTGATGGAGCTGCAGACCTCGCGCGCCGCAACACGCGCCGACGCCGACGGCAATCTCGTGCTCCTGGCGGATCAGGACCGATCGCGGTGGGACCAGCCGCGGATCACGCGCGGTCTCGCGCTGCTCGGTCGCGCAGGCTCGATATCGCGCGCGGGTCCTTATCAGCTGCAGGCCGCGATCGCCGCCTGCCACGCCCGCGCGGCGTCCTGGGAGGCGACGGACTGGGAGGCGATCGTGACGCACTATCGGGCGCTCGCCGACGTCGCGCCGTCTCCGGTGATCGAATTGAACCGCGCCGTGGCGATCGGTCTCGCGCGCGGGCCCGCCGCAGGACTCGTCGCGCTCGACGGCATCGATGCGGCCTCGCTCCGCTCCTACCACCTGCTGCCGGCGGCGCGAGCTGACTTCCTGCGGCGTCTCGGGCGCTCCGCAGAGGCCGCCGCCGAGTACCGTCGCGCGCTCGAGCTCACCGACAACGCGCGCGAGCAGAGCTTCTACGCGGCGCGGCTCGCGGCGTGTAGCCGGTCGCCGCAAGCTTCGGCGCGGAATCCGGGCCCGCGCTGAATCCGGTGACGGGCCCGCGGCGGGATGGTCGACGCGTTGCTGCGCCACGGGGCGCGCGCCGATCTGTGGGTCGCCGAGCGGCTCAGCGGCCCGGCTTCAGCTTCAGATCCTCGTAGGGCGCCGAGTAGGAAAAGCCCTTGATGTGGTCGACGCACGCTTCCTCGACCCGCGGCCCGACGCCCCAGAGGAACGCGAGCTCGTAGATCGGCACGTGCAGAGCCCGGTCGTACATGATCTGCTGGATCTGGTGCAGCATCGACTCGCGCTTCTTCCGGTCCAGCTCGCGCGCCTGCCGCTGGTAGAGATCCTCGATCTCCGGCACGACGCCTGAGGCGTAGATGCCGGTCTTGATCACGTAGGCCTCGATGCGCGTGGCCGCGTTGCCGGCGGGCGCGCCGAGCCCCATGATGACGCCCTTGATCTTGTGCTCGCGCCATGCCGTCAGGAACGCCGCCCGCTCCATGGTGCGCAGGCGCGTGCGGATGCCGACCTCTTGCAGATAGTTCCCGATCGCCTCGGCGAGCGAGAAGAAGGGCGGGAACGGCGTGAGGTCGCCGGCGTCGAAGCCCGAGGGATATCCGGCCTCGGCGAGGAGCTTCCTGGCGCGGGCCGGATCGTAGGCGGGCGGCTCGAACGTCTGCGCGAATTCCAGGACGCGCGGGATCAGGCCGCCGGTCGGCCGTGAAAGCCCGAGCGTCTCGGCCTGATTGAGACCGTTCCGATCGAGCGCGGAGCTCGCCGCCAGCCGCACGCGCCGGTCGGCCCAGGGGGACTTCGGATCCCACTGCTCCGGGAGATCGAGGAACACGACGCCGGGCGGCTGCGCGGCGGCCAGGCGAAGCCCCGGCGAGCGCTTGACCTCGGCGGCGACGGGCCCGCTCAGCAGATAGACGATGTCCACGTCGCCGGTCTTGAGAGCGGCCGCGCGCGTGGTCTCGTCGGGCATGCTCCGGAACACGAGCCGCTTCACGCTCGGGGTCTTGCGCCAGTAGCCCTCGAATGCCTCCAGCACCAGATCGACACCCGGGTTGAAGCTCACGAACTTGTACGGCCCCGCGCCGATCGGCGCCTTCTTGAAGCCGTCCTCGCCGACCTTCTCGACGTATTTCTTGGGGACGATCCACGCCGCTCCGGTCGCGGAGGTGCCGTAGAAGGTCATGAAGTCCGGCCACGGCTCCTTCAGCTGGAAGCGTACGCGGCCGGGATCGACGATCTGCACCTCCCGCACACGATCCTTCAGCAGCTTGGCCGCCGCGCCGTGGTAGCGCTCGAAGGAGTACTTGACGTCGTCCGCGGTGACCGGATCGCCGTTGTGGAACTTCGCGCCTTTGCGCAGGACGAATTCATAGCTGAGGCCGTCCTTCGACGTCGTCCACGACTCCGCGAGGCTCGGCGTGTTGTCGCCGCCCGGCATCGGCTTCACCAGCGCGTCGTGCAGCGCGTACAGCACCATGAACGGCGTGATGAACGCCTCGGTGTCGCTCGGATCGAGCCAGCGCGCCGCCAGGGTGACGTGAACACCCCAGGTCATCGTTCCGTCCGGTGCGGCGAACGCACGTTGCGGCGAGGCGACCAGGAGCAGAAGCAGGGCGACGAGCACGCATCGGATCACGGACGATTTCATCGCGCCTCCGTGAAGAGTCGAGCAGTCGAGCTAGGGTATCATCGCCGCGGAGGCTATCATGAAGATCAAAGCGCTCGACACGTACTTCCTGTCCGCGCCTCTGCCGCAGCCGGTCCGCACTTCAACCTCGACGATCAGCCGGGTCAGCGAGCTCATCGTCCAGCTCACGACGGATTCCGGCCTCATCGGCATCGGCGAGGCGCACGGCCCCTTCCTGTCCCAGGGTGGCCCGGAGGCCATGAAGGCCGTCGGGCAGATCCTCGAGCGCGTGACGCCGCTGGTCGTCGGCCAGGATCCCTTCAAGGTCGAGCGCGTCTGGCAGGATCTCTTCGCCCTGACCTACACGAGCGTGCGCGGGATCCCCACCCTGGCCCACCAGCGCCGCCAGCTCGTCACGGCCATCAGCGCCATCGACATCGCGTTGTGGGACCTCATGGGCAAGGCGACGAGCCGGCCCGTCCACGCGCTGCTCGGCGGGGCGCTCCGCTCCAAAGTGCCGGCCTACGTCACCGGGTTCTACTACCGCGACGGTGAGCGTCCCGACGATCTCCGGCGCGAGGCGGCGCTCTACCTCGAGCACGGCTACCGGACCGTGAAGGTCAAGGTCGCGGGCCTGTCGCCCGAGGCCGACGCCGAGCGGGTCGGCGTGATCCGCAAGGCCGTCGGCGACGACGTGGCCATCATGCTGGACGCGAATCAGGGATGGGACCTGCCGAGCGCGCTGCGCGCGACCCGGCTCTGCGAGCCGTACAACATCTTCTGGCTCGAGGACCCGATGCCCTGGTACGACGAGCGCCACGCGCTGCGTCGTCTCAAGGCCGAGGTCAACGTGCCGATCTCCGCCGGCGAGACGGAGTTCACGCCCTTCGGCCTGCGCACGATGGTGGCGGAAGGCCTCGTCGACTACCTGATCATCGACTCGACGTGGGCTGGCGGGCTCACGGTCTGGCGCAAGGCAGCCGTCATGGCCGAGCTCTATCAGGTGCCGCTCGCCGCCCACCACGATCCCCAGATCCACGTCCACGCCGTCGCGGCGAGCCCGACCGGCTTCATCCTCGAATCCTTCGCCGACCCGACGCGCGATCCGCTCTGGTTCGAGCTGTTCCGCGAGCGGCCGAAGATCGTCGACGGGTTCATGGCGGTTCCCGAGACTCCAGGACTCGGTCTCGAGCTTCGTCAGGACACGCTGGAGAAGTACGGCGTCAGGCTCGGCTGAGCGCGTCGCAGCAATGCTCAGCGGCGTCTTCTTCGACCTCGACGAGACGCTCATCGACGCCGACGGCTGTCACCGCGAGGCGAGCCGCCGCGCCTTCGCGGCGTTCGGGATGGATTGGGACGAAGCGCTCTCGCGAACGGGCCCCTTCTTCGGTCGTCGCATGCGAGAAATCCTGGAGGCGAGACGCAATGCGCTGGGTGTCGACGAATTGGCGGCTCCGGTCGAAGAGCTACTGGTGCTGCGCGCGGAGCACTACGTCAATCTCTTCCCGGCCGGCGTTTGCCTGCTGCCAGGAGCTCCGGAAGCGCTCGCCAGCGTGCGCGATCACGGAGGGGTGGCAGCGATCGTCTCGTCATCAGCGCGGGCCACCATCGCCTTGACGGTGGAGCACTACGGGCTCTCGCGCCTGGTGAGCTTCGTGGTTGGCGGCGACGATGTCAGCCGCGGCAAGCCGGACCCGGAGTGCTATGAAACCGCGTACCTCCGCCTCCAATCCCTCAGGTCGGCGGTAAAACGCGACTGTTTGGTTCTCGAGGACTCCTCGGTCGGCGTCACCGCCGCCCGCTCAGCTGAAATCCCGGTGTGCCTGATTCCGCGTTACCCGCTCGCGGAACCGGTGCACCCAGAATACACGCTGGCATCGCTGGAGGAATTCCCGGGACTGGTCGCACGGCTGAGCGGACGTTAAGCCGACCGCGCGCCCTCAGGAAGCGCTCTTGCCCTGCACGATGACGCGCGAGGCGATCAACGCGTCGATCTCCGCCTCGCCGTAGCCGATCTCGCGCAGGATCTCGCTGGAGTGCTCGCCGAGCTCCGGCGGATAGCGCGGCGCGACCTTGGCAACGTCCTCGAGCCAGAGCGGGCTCGCCACGGTGAGCGACGCGCCCGCCCGCGGATCGTCGAGCGGCACCAGGGCACCGCTGGCGACCATCTGGGGATCGCTGCGCGCGTCGTCGACGGTGCCCACTTCGCCGAACGTCAGCCGATGCTGGTTCAGGATCGCGCGCCACTCGGCCCACGGTCGCGTTGCGAAGACCGCGTCGAAGATCGGCACGAGCGCCCGGGCATTCGCGCGCCGGGCCGGCGTGGTGGCGAAGCGTGGATCGTCGCCGAGGTCGGGCCGCTCGATCGCCGTCAGAAGATGCGGCCAGTCTCGATCGTCGTTGAGCACGTTCAGGAGGAACCAGCGGTTGTCGGCGCAGCGATAGAGATTCGCGAGCGCGGTCGCCGGCTCCTCGCGCGGCGGCCGCGGCTCGACGCGCGCGCCGCAGAGCGCGGCCTGGATCTGCGTCGCGTTCCACCAGAGGCCGTTGGCCAGGAGCGAGGTCGACACCATCGTGCCGCGACCGGTCCGATCGCGCTGATAGAGCGCGGTCATGATCGCGGCGAAGAGGCTCACGCCGGTCGGATGATCGCCCATTCCGGGGAGCGAGCGCGCGGGCGGCGAGTCGGGTGAGGGCCGGACGAGATCCATCAAGCCGGTGCGCGCCCACAGCGCCGTCGCGTCGAAGCCGGTGCGTGGCGCCTCCTCGCCGCGCTCGCCGTACGCCGTCAACGACGCGTAGACGAGCCGTGGGTTGAGCGGCGCCAGATCTGTCCAGCGAATGCCGAGCCGCGCTCGAGAATCGAGCGGCGTGTTGGTGACGAAGACATCGGCACGCTCGACCAGGCGCTGGACCACGGCTTGGCCGGCGGGCTGGCGCAGGTCCAGCGCGAGGCCGCGCTTGGTGCGGTTGTCGATGATCCAGCGGTAGTTGTACGGGCTCTCGGCCACACCCGGGCCGCCGGTGCGATTGCGATACGGATCGCCGTCGGGGGGCTCGATCTTGATCACGTCGGCGCCGAGGTCGGCCATGATCGTGGTCGCGACGGGCCCGGCGATGAAGCTTGCCGCGTCGATGACGCGTACGCCGGCCAGCAGGAAGTCACTCATGATCGTGGCCCGGAACTATATCGGGCTGGCGCAGAGAGTCAAGCGCCGATCACGAGTCTCGGCGTCAACGCGCCGCGCGCCGGCGCGCCGGATCGAACGCGCGCAGATCGACCAGCGAGGGCGCCCCCTCGGCGACGAGCTCGGCCATCGCGAGACCGGTGGCGGGCGCGTTGAGAATCCCCCACGGCCCGTGGCCGGTCGCGACGTACGCGCCGCGCAGGCCCGGCACGCGACCGATCAGCGGAAGTCCGTCGTCGGTTACGGGCCGATAGCAGGCCTGGCGACGGACGATCCGCGCGTCGGCGAGCGCCGTCGAGACGCGGCCGGCGGCCCGCGCCAGGACCGCGCAGGCGCCTTCGTTCACCTCGACCGCCTCCGGTGAATCGGGCAGCGGCGCGGGGTCGGCCATCCCGCACACGTAGACCTCGCCTTCGGGCCGCGGAAAGATCTCGGGCTCCAAGGCGCGGCCGTCGGTGGTGCGGTAGTCGACGAACAGCGCGTGGGCGGGCACGTCGGGAGCGGCGAGGGTCACGCTGTAGCCCTTGAGGCCGTAGACGCCCGGAAGCCGCAACCGATCGGCGAGCCGACCCGTCCACGGCCCCATCGCCAGGACGACCGCGTCGCCCTCGAGCGTCTCGCCGTCGGCCATGACGACACCCGAGGCGGCGCCGTCGCGTCGCGCGACGTCGTCGACGACGGCGATGCGCAGCTTGGCTCCGCGAGCCTGCGCGGCGTCGAGCAGGGCCGCGGTGAATCGCGCCGGCGTGACCTGCGCCGTGGTCTCGGTGGAGCCGAGCGTCGCGGTGACGATCCCCGAGCCGTCGAGCCACCTCGGCGCCCCGACGCGATGGCCACCCGCCAGGCTCCCCGTCTCGCGCGCAGCCAGCATGAACGTGTCCATGCGCCGGTAGCCGTAATCGGTAGCGAGCTCCTTGGCCAGCTCGGCGTGGAGCGCGAAGCTCCGGCGGGCCAGCGGCCCGAGGGGCGAGCCGTCGCACCAGTCGAGGGCCAGGAACCCGCCCGACTTTCCCGATGCGGCGCACGCGACCCCCGAACGCTCGACAACGGTCACGGCGACGCCGCGCCGGGCCAGGAAGTACGCGACCGAGGCGCCGACGACACCGGCGCCGCAGACGATGACGTGCCGGGGAGGTGTCACTCGGCGTATGCTACATCGAACTCAAGGAGGTCTTCATGCACTACGGCGTCGTGATGTTCCCCACCGAGTACGCGATGGCACCGGATGACCTTGCACGCGCGCTCGAGGAGCGTGGCTTCGAATCGGTGTGGTTCCCGGAGCACACGCACATACCCGCGAGCCGTCGAAGCCCGTGGCCGGGCGGCGGCGAGCTCCCGCGAGACTACTGGTCGTCCTACGATCCGTTCGTCGCGCTCATGGCCGCGGCCGCCGCCACCAAGCGGCTCAAGCTGGGCACCGGCATCTGCCTCGTCATCGAGCGCGATCCGATCACGATGGCGAAGGAAGTCGCGACGCTCGATCGGTTGTCGGGCGGCCGCGTGCTGTTCGGCATCGGCGGGGGCTGGAATCAGGAAGAGATGGCCAATCATGGGACCGAGTGGAAGAGCCGCTGGCGGCTCCTGCGCGAGCGGGTGCTGGCCATGAAAGAGATCTGGACCAAGCGCGAGGCCGAGTTCCACGGCGAGTTCGTGAACTTCGACAAGATCTGGGCCGATCCCAAGCCGATCCAGAAGCCGCACCCGCCGATCATCATCGGCGGCGACGGCGCGACGACGTTCGATCGCGTCGTGGAGTTCGGCGACGGGTGGATGCCGATCATGCGCCCGAAGACGAGCCCGGTCGAGAAGATTCCCGCGCTCCGCGAGCGTCTCAAGAAAGCGGGCCGCGACCCGAAATCGGCCCCCGTCTCGATCTTCTTCGCGCCCCCGAAGAAGCCCGCCCTCGACGCGCTCGACGCCGCCGGGGTCGATCGCGCGATCTTCGGTGTCCCGTCCGAGCCTCGCGACGCCGTGTTGCCGCGCCTCGACGCGTTCGCGGCGGCGATGCGTCGCTAGCTCGCAGGGCGGCCTGTTTCTGCCATCCGCACAAACTGTCGCTTCATCACGTTCACGCCGCCGAGGTAGCCCTTGACGTCGTGGTCGCCACACTTCTGCCCGGGCGTCAGCTTGAACCCGAGGCGAGCGTAGGCGTCGCCCGGTCCGGCGCCGCACAGATGAATGATGGCGGCCAGGTCTTGCTTCTGCTGAAGCGTCGCGGTGGCGACGTGTTGTCGCGCCATCGTGCTCGAGACGCTCCGGTCGAGGAGGGCCGACGTCATCTCGACGGCGTGGCTCGGGATGACACGCGTGTAGAGACGGTTGAACCAGCACGTGCGCCACGCGTGCCACGGGCCGTCCTCGGCAACCAGGTGGTCGTGGATGCAGTAGCGCCGCGCCTCGAGGAACGTCGGATCGGTGATCTGATACATGCCGACCGCGCTCGACGCCGGCCGGTATATCTCGAACGGGTTCCAGGACAACCGCCACCGCCAGTACGTTCGCGCCACCGGGTTGCCCGCGCCCTCGACCTGAGCCAGCGCCGCCAGGAGATCGGGCGTCATCACCACGGTCGAATGCCCGCGAAAGAGGGGCTCGTACTGGCGCCAGGTCTCGGACGGTGTCTTCGACAACCGGCCGCTCACCGGGAAGTACAGCTCGGTCGGCTTGCGCATCACCTGGTAGGTCCAGTTCACCGCCGACCAGACAGCGATGATGAGCACCGTGGCGACGATGATGCGGAGCGCCAGCGGCAACGCCAGGAACACCAGCGACGCCCGCCGGATGAACCGGAAGATCGGGCGGATCCGCTCGAGCCGCGACGGGCGCAATCGCGCCCGACGGGACGTGGTCTTGGCCGCGCGGGCCGGCGCTCGGGCGATGCGCGTCTGTGGCATAGGGGTATTCCCCACTATGCACCAGCGCGGGAACGCCCCCAAAAATCCTGGCGTGCTGCTTATTCGCCGCGAATCTCGCGCAGCCTCCGTTTCAGCGCCGTCATCCGGTCATTCATCTTTTCCGAGAGCGCCGAAGCCTTCGTACGCTTCTTCGGCCTTGCCTGTCGTACGACCGGGGCGTTGGTGCCGTGGCAATACACGCAACCATGCTTCAAGCCGTGTTTGCACTCACTCATTCGATGATGCCCCCTGCCGGCATCCTACCGAACCGGGCGGCCATTTGCGAACATCTCGCGACCCCCTGAGATGGGCTCGACTAGAGTCCCCCGCCCCAGCGGAACTGCCAGGCGATGGCGGCCGTCGTGAAGTTGCCGCCCACGCGCGTGTAGGCGCCGGTGCTCGCCGCGAGCTTGATCGAGTTGTAGCGGTTGATCGGGATCGCGAGGGTGCCGCCCACGCGCAAGCCCTGCAGCGGCTCGCCTTCCACTCCATTGATGGTGGTGCGCCCGCCCCCGTAGTAGGTCGCGTCGAGAGCGGTCCAGAGACCGAACCTCGTGTGGTAAATCAGGTGCCCCTGCACGGCGTAGAGCGGATCGCGTTGAAGTCTCCGGCCCCCGAAGAAATTCTCGTTGTCCGTGTAGAAGGTGGCGCTCGGCGCGAGCTCCAGGGTCACCGGCCCGAACGTCTTGGAGATGCCGATCTCGGGCTTGAACGACCAGCGGTTGGTCCCGATGTTCACGAGCTTGTCGGAATCGTACTGACCCAGCGGCACCGTCACCGCGACGCCGGCGCCGAGGATGAGATCCGGCTTGTAGTCGGCGAACTCCTCCAACGTGAGCGCCGGCGCCCCGTAAAAGAGATACGAGAGGCGTATCTGAGGGTCGCCCAGGCCGGAGACCTCGCGCTCCACGGGTTTTCCGGCGATCTTGGCGGACCCCGACAGCCACGCGTACGGGAGGACCAGATCGAGCTTCGCGGTTCGACCCCACGCATCCAGCGAGCGCGCGTACGCGAGCACCGCGCTGTGCACCGTCACTTTGCCGTCTTCGATGGGCGCGGACGTGTCCAGAGACACGTCGCCCCTGGAGTAGCCGTAGCCGAGGATCAGGAAGTTCAGCCCGACCGGCGCGTTGGCGAACGCCCTCGGCTCGAGCTCCTGGGCCTTCGCCGTCGTCGCCGCGGCGAGGACCACGGCGACGAGCGCCATACCTGCCCTGGTCATGTGGGCTATGCTAGCGCGCCAGGAGGGGTTCCATGAGCAATCACGCGCTGTACCTGGTCCGCATGGACGTCGCGCACGACCACGACGCCACCTTCAACGAGGTCTACGATCGCGAGCACGTCCCGAACTTGCGCGGAGTGCCCGGCGTCCGCCGCGCCGCTCGCTATCGGCAGCCCTCGCCCACCGAGCCGCGCTATCTCGCCGCCTACGAGCTCGACGGGCTCAGCGTCCTGGACAGTGCCGGGTGGAAGAAGGCCGGCGAAGCCGGACGGTGGCCGGGCGAGATCCGTCCGCACACCATGAACCGCCACCTGACCAAGTACGAGTGGGTCGGCGGCAACTCCGCGCTCACCGGGAAAACGCCCTACGTGTTCTGGGTGATGATGGATATCGAGCGTCATCGCGAGGCGCTCTTCAACGAGCTCTACGACAACGAGCACCTGCCGCTCTTGCTCAAGCTCCCCGGATCCGTCAACGCGGTCCGCTACCGGACGTCCGACGCCGGCGAGCCGCGCTATCTCTGCGCGTACGAGGTCGAGAACACCACCTTGCCGATGTCGAAGCTCTGGAACGACACCTCGGACATCGGACGCTGGAAGCCGGAGGTGCGGCCCTACACCTTCAACAAGCGCTACATCGTCAGCGAGCGCATCCTCTCGCTCTGAGGGCGCCGTGAAGATCTCGCAAGTCGCGGTCGAAGTGGTACGGGTTCCCGTCGATCATCCGTACACGGCCGGCGGGCGGGCGGTCGACGCGAACTGGCACGTGCTGGCGCGGATCACGACGTCGGATGCAATCGAGGGCATCGGCTATATCGTGTACCCGCGCCCGGATCTGATGACGACGATCGGCTCCGCGGCGCGCGAGCTCGGAGAGCACCTGATCGGCATGAGCGTGCTCGAGCCGGAAGCCGCCTGGGAAAAGCTCGCGCGGCGCGGCGACTGGGTGGGGCCGGGCGGCCTGCTGCACTGCGCCCTCGCCCCGCTCGACATCGCGGTGTGGGACGCCAACGGCAAGACGCTCGGTCAGCCCCTGCATCGTCTCCTCGGCGGCTTCCGCGATCGGCTCCCGACGTACGCGAGCGACGGCCTGTGGGTCAGCCTGTCTCCCGGCGAGCTCGCAGCATCGGCGAAGCAGCACGTGGCCAACGGATTCGGCGCCGTGAAGCTGAGGCTCGGCAAGGAAGCGGCGCCGGAGATGGAGGCCCGGCGCGTCCAGGCCGTGCGGGAGGCCGTCGGGCCAGACGTGCGCATCATGGTGGACGCCGTCGAGAGCTGGACCCTCGCGCGGGCGCGGCGAACCGGCCGAGTCCTACAGGACGCCGGCATCGCGTGGCTCGAGGATCCCGTTCATCATTCGGACGTCGCGGGACTGGCCGACCTCCGGCGCCGACTCGAGGTGCCCATCGCGGCCGGCGAGCATCTCTATCACCTCGACGCGTTCCGAGCTCTGCTCGAGGCGCGCGCCGTCGACGTCGTCATACTCGATCTGGCCCGGGTCGGCGGTGTGACGCCCTGGCGGAAGATCGCCGGGCTCGCCCAGGCGCATCGTGTGCCGGTGTGCGGCCACGTGGTGCCGGAGATCCAGGTGCATCTGCTCTCGGCGGTCGCGAACGGCCACATGGTCGAGTACGTGCCGCGCTCGGCCGGCATCCTCAGAGCGATGCCGCGAATCGAGAACGGCGAGCTCGTGGCGCCTCAAGGGCCCGGTCTCGGGCTCGAGCTCGACGAGACCGCCGTGCGGCGTCACCGGGTCGTCTAGCGCGCGATGCCCGGTCGATTCGACGGTCAAGTCGCGATCGTCACCGCGGGCGGCTCGGGCATCGGCGCCGCTACCGCGCGGCGTTTTGCTGGAGAAGGAGCCGCGGTGGTCGTCGCCGACCTGAGCGGCACGCGTGCCGAGGCGGTCGCCGCCAGCATCGCGAAGGACGGTGGCCGCGCCGCGGCCATCAAGATGGACGCGTCGGACGCCGCGGCGGTCGAGCGGACGATTCGGCTCGCCCTCGACACGTTCGGTCGGCTCGACGTCATGATGAACAACGCGGGACTGGCCGAGCCGGCGCCGCTCGACGAGATCTCGCTCGAGAGCTGGAACCGCGTGATCGCCGTCACTCTGACCAGCGCGTTCCTCGGCATGAAGCACTGCCTGCCGATCATGCGCGCCCAGGGTAAGGGCGTCATCGTCAACACCGCGTCGATCTCGGGCACGGCCGCCGACTACGGGCTCTCGTCCTACAACGCCGCGAAGGCGGGCGTGATCAACCTCACGCGCTCGGCCGCGATCGAGAACGCGCGCCACAACATTCGCGTCAACTGCGTCTGCCCCGGGTTCATCGATACGCGCGCCACGCAGATCCTCGGCAAGGACCGCGCCGACGAGCTGCGGCGCGTGTACGCCGAGGCCCATCCGATCGGCCGCGTCGGCCAGGCCGACGAGATCGCGAGCACCGTGCTCTTCCTGGCCTCCGACGAAGCGTCGTTCATCACGGGCGCCGCCATCGTCGCCGACGGCGGCCTCACCGCGCACACCGGCCTGCCGCACTTCCAGAAGCGGTAGACAGCGCGAGCCAGTCGCGTCAGCGACTGCCCGGCACGACGCCTGCCGGCAACGACTCGACGTGCGCGCAGATGTCGCGCGGGCGCGTGAGCCACACGCGGTCCGGGCGCCCGAGGATGTGCTGGAGCGCGTGGCGGAGTCGGCGAATGCGGTAGGGTCGCCCCGTGACGAACGGATGGAGCGAGATCGGGCACACGAGCGGCTGGCGGGCTGACTGCTCGAGCATCTCGTCGAACTGGTCGATGATCAGGTCGGCGAACTCGTCCGACGTGTAGTGATACCAGACGATCCCGCGCGTGTCGTTCACCTCGATCGGGTACGGCATCGCGAGGATGCGGCCCTTGCGCGTCTTGATCCAGACGGGCTGATCGTCCATCGTCCAGTCCATCGCGTACCGGTAGCCCGCCTCCTGCAGGAGATCCATCGTGACGCCGCTGTTCGAGAGCCACGGGCTCATCCAGCCGATGGGTCGAGCCCCCTCGTGCCGCGCGATCGTCGCCGTCACGGTCTCGATCAGCGCGCGCTCCTGGTCCTCGCCGAGATGTCCCTGCTCGTCGGAGTTCGTGACGCCGTGGCCGAGGATCTCGTCACCGCGCGCCCGCAACCGCTCGGGAATGTCCGGCGCCATCTCGTAGACCGCGGTGTTCATCTGAGCCTCAGCGGGAATGCCGAGCTCGTCGAGCACCTCGAACAGGCGCCAGATGCCCACGCGATTGCCGTAGTCGCGCCAGCTGTAGACGCTGTGGCTCTGCGCCTGGTCGGGCGGCGCGATGGCGGCGCCCTTGCCGGCGCCGAAGCTGAACGCCTCGATGTTGAGCGCGACGTAGACGGCCAGGCGGCGACCGCCGGGCCAGGCGTAGTCGGGTCGCTTCGTGATGTTCGAGTACTCGTAGCGTCCGTGCGTCGGCAGCATCGCGTTCCTCCCGGCGAGATGAGTGCGCGCTATCGTACACTGTGGCGCCGGCCGAAGCGCCGGTCGAGGCCTGCGGCCGTCAATGGAGGACGCGATGATCGATCCGGCGTTCACGCTCGAGAAGAAGATCGCCATCGTGGTCGGCGCCGCGAACGGGATCGGGCGCGCGACCGCGCTCGCCTACGCGGCGTCCGGCGCCAGGGTGGCCTGCGCCGACGTCGAGGAGCCGGGCGCCAAGACCACCGCGGCCGAGATCGAGGCGGACGGCGGGCAGGCGCTCCCGGTGCGTCTCGACGTCACCGACGGCACCAGCTGCCGCGACGCCGTCGCCGCCACGGTCCAGCGCTTCGGCGGCCTCGACGTCCTGATGTACGGCGCCGCCGACAGCGACCGGACCGCGACCGTGCTGGAGATGGACGAGGCGGCCTGGGATCGCGTGATCCGGATCAACCTCACCGGTGCCTTCCTGATGGTGAAGGCGGCGATCCCCGCGATGATCACGCGCGGCGGCGGCAGCATCATCCTCATCGCCTCGCAGCTCGGCCGCGTCGCCTCGCCCGGCCGGCCGGCGTACTGCGCGACCAAGGGCGCTCTGATCCAGCTCGCGAAGGTGCTCGCCGCCGACCACGCGGCGCAGGGCATCCGCGCCAACACGATCTCGCCGGGCGCGATCGAAACTCGGCGGATGCTACGGCGCTGGAAGGACATGGACGAGGCGCGCAAGATGATGGGGCCCAAGCACCTGCTGGGCCGGCTCGGCCTGCCGACGGAGATCGCGCGCGCCGCGGTCTACCTCGCGAGCGACGCCTCGGCGTTCATGACGGGCAGCGATCTGCTCATCGACGGCGGCTACACCGCCGTCTGATCCCTGGGAGACAGGAATGATCGTCGACATCCACGCCCACTACTTTCCGAAGGAGTACAACGACCTGCTCTTGCGCATCGGCGGCCGCAGCTTGCCGGAAGCGGCGCGGCCGAGCACCGCGCGGCCAATGCGGAACGACGATTCGGCCGGGATCGCGAAGCGCCTGGCGCAGATGGAAGAAGCGGAGGTCGAGCTGCAGGTGCTCTCGCCGGCCGCGAGCCCGCCCTACGCCGAGAAGGAAGCCGACGCCGTCGCGGCGGCGCGCCTCATCAACGATGCCTACGCCGATCTCGCCCAGAAATATCCCGGCCGCTTCAATGCCGTGGTGTCGTTGCCGCTGCCCCACATCGACGCGTCATTACGAGAGATGGCGCGTGGCCTCGATCAGCTCGGGATGCTGGGCGTGGCGATGACGTGCTCGTGCTTCGACCGCTCGACGGCAGAGGCGGAGTTCGAGCCGCTCTATCAGGAGATGAACCGCCGCCGGACCGTGTTGAACTACCACCCGATCCAGAACGGCATCTGCTCGCCGATGATCAACGACTACGGCTTCACGGTTTCCGTCGGCGCTTCGCTCGAGGACGCCGCGATCGTGCTGCACCTGATCGCCCGGCGCGTCCCGGAGCGGTTTCCCGCCATCAAATACGTCGTTCCGCATCTCGGCGGCATCATCCCGATGCTGCTCCAGCGCCTCGACAACCAGGCGCCCCGCCAGCATCCGAACCTGCCCGAGCGCCCGAGCGTCACCGCGCGCCGCTTCTACTACGACATCGTCGGCCACGGCTCGCAGGCCGCGCTGCTCTGCGCCTGGAAGGCGTTCGGCGCCGAGCATCTGGTGGCCGGCAGCGACTATCCCGTCCTGCTGGCGTTCGAGAGCTATCGCCAGAACTTCTTCTATCTGCGCGAGTCGATGCTGCCGCCGGAGGACGTCGAAAAGATCCTGCACCACAACGCCCAGATCGTGCTGGGTCTGAAGCACTAGCGACGCGCCGGAGTCGCGAGAGGAACAGGCGACGCGGCGGATCTCCTAGGAGGCTCGGTGATCGATGGTCGCCGCGACCTTGCGGGCCGTCTCGGCTCCGCGCTCGGCGAACTGGCGGCAGAGGCCCGTGTAGCGGGCGGGATCGAGTAGAGCATCGATCTGCGGAGCCGTGAGCCGCGCGTGCACGTGCGGATCCTCCGCCAGCAGCTCCCGGAACGGCCGCGACTGCGTGACGGAGCCCTGCGCGGCGTCGTACACAGCGTCGTGGGCCCGCTGCCGTCCGATCTGCTTGCCGAGCTCGAGCATGAGCGCCTCGGCCATGATCAGGCCGCCCGAGAGGTCGAGGTTCTCGCGCATCCGCGCCGGGAATACTTGCAAACCATCGAAGAGCGAGATCATCCGCTGCAGCATGTCGCCCGTGAGCTCGCAGGCCTGGACCAGCGCCCGGCTCATCATGATGCTCGTCGCCCGGTCGGCTTCGTGCTCGGTCTGCATGGCGTCGAGCGCCAGCGGGACGAGCGCGCGGATCTGCGCCGCGGCGGCGATGATGTCCTGCGAGAGCTTTGGATTGCGTTTCTGCGGCATCGTGCTGCTGCCGACCGTCCCTGCCGGCACCGGCTCCTCCACCTCGCCGAACTCCTGCTTCATCAAGGTGTAGATCTCGCGCCCGATCTTGCCGGCGGTGGCGGCGAGCAGGCCGAGCAGCGTGACGTACTCGGCCTGGTGATCACCGATCGTGCGCGCGGGCAGGCTCATCGGTCGCATTCCGAGCCGCACCGCCATCTTCTCCTGCGTCGCCAGGCCGAGCTCGCCGAGCGACGCGAGCGTGCCGGCTCCGCCACCGAGCATCGCCACGAACACGCGCGCCTCGCAGGCGCGCAACCGCTCGACGTGGCGGCAGAGCTCGTCGATCCAGACCGCCACCTTGAAGCCGAACGTCGCGGGCACCGCGTGCTGGCCGTGCGTGCGGCCCGGGAGCAGCGCGTCCTTGGTGCGCTCGGCCAGGCCGGCGAGGTGGGTCAGTACGCTCCCGAGCTGGCGCAGGAAGATCTCGTGGGCCTGGCGCACCTGGAGGAGCTGGCCCGTCTGCGTGATGTTCTGCGTCGTCGCGCCCCAGTGCACGTAGCCGCCGGCGTCGCCCTCGCAGGCGCGGTCGAGCGCCCAGACCAGCGGCACCAGCGGGTGGCCGGTCTTCGCGAGGCCGGCGCGGACGGCGGCGAGGTCGAGATATTTCAGATGGGCCTTCGCGACGATCTCTCGGGCGGCGGCCGCGGGAATGATGCCGAGCTCGGCCTGCGCCTGGGCCAGCGCGGCTTCCACGTCGAGCCACGACTGGAAGCGCGCGGCCTCCGTGAAGAGGGCGCGAACGCCCGGATCCTCGATTCGGAGCGAGGTCGGCTCCTCAAGCACGAGCGTCCACCTTCGCCACGTCGAACCCGTACACGCGCGCGGTGTTCCCGCCGACGATCTTCGCCTGCTCGTCTTCGGGCACCCCGGCCAGAATCTCCGCGAGGATCTTGCGCGACCGCGGGAAGGTGGATTCGCTGTGCGGATAGTCCGAGCCCCACATCATGTTGTCCACGCCGATCGTATCCCGCAGACGGATGCCGATCGCGTCCTCCTGGAAGCTCAGCACGATGTTCCGGTGGAAGAAGTCGCTCGGGCGCATGCCGTCCTTGAAGCGGTAGATCGCCTCGCCGTGACGCTCGCGATAGGTGTAGTCCATCGTCGTCAGGAGATGCGGCGCCCACGAGAGCTCGAACTCGACGATAGCCAGGGTCAAGCGCGGATAGCGCTCGAAGACACCCGAGAAGATCAGGTCGCACAGCGAGAGCGCCGGATAGAACGCCTTCGTCGCCCGGCTGCTCGCGTCGCGGAGCGTCTTCTCACCCGCGCCGCGGATCTTCCCCTGACGCCGGGTGGCGGTGTGCAGGCTGAGCGGCATGCCGAGAGCCTCGGCGGCGGCCCAGAACGGCTCGTACTCCGGCTGGTCGTAGCGCCGATGCTCGAGTGGATATTCGGTGATCATCGCGCCGGCGAGCCCCAGGCGCGCGGCGCGCTCGAGCTCGCGGATGCCGTCCTGGACGTCGTCCAGGTTGATCATCGCGATGCCCTTGAGCCGCGCGCGATCGGTGGCGCAGAAGTCGGCGAGCCAGTCGTTGTAGGCGCGGAAGATCGCCGACATCAGCGGCGTGTCCGTCACCCGGAAATAAAAGAGGCCCTGCGACGGGTAGAGCACCTCGCCCGCCACGCCGTCGAGCCGCATGTCAGCGAGATGCTGCTCCGGATCGTAGCCGCCCCGCGGCACGTCCTCGAAGCGCCCCTGTCCGGAGATGGTCTCGGGGGCGTCGAACCGCGCGCCGGCGTTCGAGATGAGCCCGATACCCGAGAGGACCTGGTCCGCCTCCACCACGATCTGGTCGGCGCCGTCGACGCGCTGGATCCGGGGCGCCCGGTCGCGGAAGGCCGCATCGATGCGCTTCATCCACAGATCCGGCGGCTCGAAGACGTGCGAGTCGGACGAGAGAATCACGGCCGGGGCCATCGGGCTACCCTCCTCGATTTTCCAGTCGCGCCTCGGCCGGCGGGGCCCCAGCCCCGCGACGGCCTGCGGCGCACACCAGGGCCAAGATGTTCTAGAATCCCGCCAATGTCTACTCCCTACCCGCGCGACCTGATCGGTTACGCCGGCAACCCTCCGCATCCCCACTGGCCGGGCGAGGCGCGCATCGCCGTGAACTTCGTCATCAACTACGAGGAAGGCTCGGAGTACAACGTTCACGACGACGGCTTCTCCGAGGGCACCCTGACCGAAGCCGGCGTGTCCGACTACGGCGTGCAGGGCCGCGACCTGGCCGCCGAGGGGCTCTTCGAGTACGGCAGCCGCGTCGGCTTCTGGCGCGTGCTGCGCATCTTCAAGGAGCGCGACCTGCCGCTGACGGTATTCGGCTGCGCGCTGGCGCTCGAGCGTAACCCGGCGGTCGCCGCCGCGGTTCGCGAAGCCGGATTCGACGTCTGCTCGCACGGCTGGCGCTGGATCAAGCACTGGGAGCTCACCGAGGAGCAGGAGCGCGACCACATCCGGAAGGCCGTCGAGTCGATGAAGAAGACCGTCGGCGAGCGGCCGCTCGGCTGGTACTGCCGCTCCGGGCCCAGCGTGAACACCCGGCGCCTGCTGGTCGAGGAAGGCGGCTTCCTCTACGACTCGGACGCCTACAACGACGAGCTGCCGTACTGGGTGCGGGTAAACGATCGCCCGCACCTGATCGTGCCGTACAGCCTCACCGCGAACGACTCGAAGTTCGGCCGCGGCGGCTTCTTCACCGCCGACGACTACTTCACGTTCGTGAAGGACGGCTTCGACGTGCTCTACCGAGAGGGCCGGACGCAGCCCAAGATGATGTCGCTCGGCCTGCATCTGAGGCTCATCGGTCATCCGTCGCGCGCCGCGGGGCTCGAGCGCGCGCTCGACTACATGCGGCACCACCACGGGGTGTGGTTCACGCGGCGCCTCGACATCGCCAGGCACTGGGTCGCCACGCATCCGGCGCCGACGCGTTGAGGATGCGCGAGATAGGAGACGAAGATGGGCAAGCTCGACGGGAAGGTCGCGCTGATCAGCGGCGGAGGACGGGGCCAGGGCGCGGCGGAGGCCCAGACGTTCGCGCACGAGGGCGCGAAGGTGATCTTCGGTGACATTCTGGACGCCGAGGGCAAGAAGGTCGAGGCCGCCATCCGCGCGGGCGGCGGCGAGGCCGCGTACGTGCATCTGGACGTCACGAACGAAACCGACTGGCAGAACGCCGTCAACCTCGCGACGGGCCGGCACGGCCGCCTCGACATCCTCGTCAACAACGCCGCGATCGTCATCCCGCGGGTCGCGATCGAGGAGCGCACGGCCGCCGAGTGGGATCGCGTGATGGCTGTGAACGCCAAGGGCGTCTTCCTCGGGACGAAGTACGCGATCCCCGCCATGCGCCGGGGGGGCGGCGGCTCAATCGTGAACATCTCGTCGGTCGCCGGCATCGGCCAGTCGCTCCACCAGGAGCCGGCGTACGCCGCCAGCAAGGGCGCCATCCGCATCTTCACCAAGGTGACGGCGAGCCAGCACGCCAAGGACCGGATCCGGTGCAACTCCGTGCACCCCGGGCCGATCGACACCGAGATGCTCCACAGCGCCATGCCGGACCCGGAGGTCCTGCGCCGACGGATGGAGCGCGTGCCGCTCGGGCGGATGGGCACCGTGGACGAGGTCGTGAGGCTGGTGCTCTATCTCGCGTCGGACGAGTCGGCGTACATGACGGGGAGCGAGCTGGTCATCGACGGCGGCGCGCTCGCGCAATGATCAAGGTGATGGTGCTGGGGCGGCGCCCGGCGAGCTGGACCCGGCTAGCCCGCGAGCGCGGGCGAAACCTCGCGGGCGATCATCTCGAGCGCAGACCGCGCCTCGCGCGGGTCGCTCGTGTTGGCCGAGATGATCAAGGTCTCGACGCCGAGGGTCGCGTAGGCCTTCGCGTTCTTCAAGATCTCGGCCGGCTTCGTGCCGAGGGCGTGGCGTCCTGCGCGGGCAGCCGCGAGCGACATCGCGATCGAGACCGGGATCTTCGCGGCATCACGACCCACGGCGCGCGCTTCGTCGCGGAGCGCCGCGATCCCCTGCCCCAACGCTTCGGGTGACAGCCCGAGTGGCTGCCAGCCGTCGCCGAGTAGTGCCGCGCGACGGATGGCCGGCCGGCTGACGCCGCCGATCACCACGGGGATCGACGGCTTCTGCAACGGCTTAGGCGAGAACTTCATCCCATCGAAGCGTGAGTACTTGCCGTCGAACTTCGGCTCGTCCTCGGTCCATAGAACGCGCATAGCGCGGATTGCCTCGTCGGTGAAGGCGCCGCGCTCGGCGTACGGGCTTCCCAGCGCGCGGATTTCCTTCTCGATGAGCCCCACGCCCACGCCCATGATCAGCCGGCCGCCGCTCAGCACGTCGAGCGTCGCCGCCGCCTTCGCGAGCCGCACGGGATTGTGGTACGGGAGCACCAGCACCGAGGTGCCCAGGCGCACGCGCCGCGTTCGCGCCGCGACGAAGCTCAGGAGGGTAAGCGGCTCGTAATACGGCTTGCCGCCGATCCGGTCGAAGACGTGGCCCACGTTGAACACGTGATCGTGAACCCAGACGGAGTCGACACCGAGCTCCTCCGCCCGGCACGCGATATCGACGAGCGCCTGCGCGTCCTCGACGCCCCAGTTGTTGAGCAGCGAGAATCCGATCTTCATCGGCCCACCTCAGGCCGCTCCGCCCGCCGGGATCTCGGCGCCCCACGGTTCCATGGCTGGACGCAGCGGCGTGAACTCGTTGACGCGGCCGGCCGCGCCCACCAGGATCGTCTCGATCTTCGCGCGCTCGGCCGGGGTCAGGTCGAGCTCGGTGCCCGCGTCGTTCGCGTCCACCTCGGCGGGTGTCCGCGCGCCGACCAGCGCGGTGCTGATCGCGGGATTGCCGAGCACCCAGGCCAGCGCGATCTGGCTCAGGGGCACGCCGCGCGGCTCAGCGACCTCGCGGCGGAGCCGCTCGACCACGCCGACATTGGTCTTGAAGTTCTCGCCGCGGAAGATCGGCTGGCCGAAGGCGACGCCGCCGCCGCGCCAGTCGCGCGACGCCTCGCCGAAATTCGTCGCGCTCGTGAAGGCGCCGGTGAGCAGGCCGTGACCGAGCGAGCCATAGCCCATGACGCCGATGCCGTTGGTGAGACAGGTCGGGAACGTCTCCTGCTCCTGGCGCCGATCGAACATGTGATAGCCGACTTGCGAGACGTCGATCCGCCGGGTGCGCAGGCACTCGGCGATCATGGCGCCGGTGAAATTCGACACCCCGACGAAGCGAGCACGCCCGGAGGCCACGACCTTTTCGAGCGCACGCATCGTCTCCTCGAACGGCGTATTCGCGTCGGGCCAGTGGACCAGCAGCACGTCGACCCAGTCGGTGCGCAGCCGCTTCAGGCTCAGGTCGACCTCCCGCATGATGTTGGCGCGGCTCGCGTCGCGCAGCGGCCCGAGCTGGCCTGGCGGCGGCGGCTTGACGCCGCACTTGGTCACGAGGATCACGTCGCGCCGGGTCTTCTCGAGCGCGCGCGCCACGACCTCTTCGGAGTGACCGCCGCCGTAGGCCGGCGCGGTGTCCACGCAGTTCACGCCCCGGTCGAGCGCACGGTGGATGGCCTTGACGGCCTCGTCGTCCTCGATCGCTCCATAGCGGTCGCCGGCCATCGGCCAGCAGCCGAAGCCCAGCACCGATACTCGAAGCCCTGTCAGACCGAACGCACGGTAGCGCATGGTTGTCCTCGCGGCGCGATGTCGGCGCCGATCCCCGGCGCCCGCACGAAGAATAGCAGGTGGGACTTCGATCCGCTCTTGAGCCGCGAGCCAAAGGGCGCTACGGTGTCGCCGGGCCTGCGCCCACCACCGGCAATAGCGCCCGTGGTTGAGAGGAGATCACGGATGGCCGCTCGCCGACTGACCCGCCGCACCTTCCTGCAAGGCCTCGCCACCGGCGTCGCCGCCGGGCCGTTCGTCTCGACTCCAGCCCGGGCGCAGGACTTCAACTGGAAGCGCTTCCAGGGCAAGGAGCTCTTCCTCCTGCTGACCAAGCATCCGTTCATCGACGTGCTCGAGAAGCACATCTCCGAGTTCGAGTCGCTCTCGGGCATGAAGGTGAAGTGGGAGACCCTGCCGGAGATCCAGGCGCGCCAGAAGATGACCGTCGAGATGACGGCGAGCTCGGGCGGAATCGACGCCTTCTTCACCTCGCTCCACGTCGAGAAGAAGCGCTTCTGGAAGGCGGGCTGGTATCACCCGCTGAACAAGTTCCTCGACGACAGGACGCTCACCAGCCCCGACTTCGACTGGAACGACTTCACGCCGGGCGCGCGAGCGGGCGTGACCCAGCCCGACGGCAGCATCTCGGCTCTCGCGGCGTTCGTCGACGCCAACGTGTTCTTCTATCGCAAGGATCTCTTCGGCGCCAAGTCGGCGACGCCGCCCAAGACGCTCGCCGACCTCGAGCCGCTCGCGCAGAAGCTCCACGCGCCGCCCGGCGTCTACGGCATCGTGCTGCGCGGGCTCAAGAACGCGAACGCCACGCAATATCCGAGCATCCTGTTCCCGATGGGCGGCACGTACCTGAAGGACGGCAAGGGCGTGCTCGACAGCAAGGAGCAGATCGCGGCGCTCGACCTCTACGCCAAGCTCCTGCGGCAATACGCGCCGCCCGGCGTCGTGAACTTCAACTGGTACGAGTGCTCCGCGTCGTTCATGCAGGGCCAGGTCGCGATCTACATGGACGGCGTGAACTTCGCGAGCCAGTTCGAGGACGCGGCGAAATCGAAGGTGGTCGGCAAGGTCGGCTACGCGGTCCTTCCGTCCGGGCCCGGCGGGCACTTCTCGCCGATCTACATCACCGGCATGGCCGTCTCCTCCCAGAGCCGGAGCAAGGAAGCCGCGTACCTCTTCACCCAGTGGGCGACAAACAAGACGAACATGGTGCGCGAGCTCATGGCCGGTGTCGGTGTCGGCCGGACCTCGACCTGGGACAATCCGGACGTGAAGGCCAAGCCGAAGATGCCCGCCGACTGGTATCAGGCCTATCAGGCTTCGCTCAAGATCGGCCGGCAGGGGCTGCCCGAGATCGTCGGCGTCACGGAGTACCGCGACATCATCGGCGTCGCGATCCAGAAAGCGATCGAAGGGGCGCCGGCCGCTCAGGTGCTCGCGCAGGCGCAGAAGGATTTTCAGGACCTGCTCAACCGGACCGAGAGCTAGCGAGTCTTGCGGATCACGAGGCGCGCCACGGCTTCGCCGCGGCGCGTCCGTGCGCTGGGAGCCTGGGGGCCATTTCGGGGCTCCCGGGTCACTCTCTCGCACCGTCACGCGCAGTGGCTCTTCCCCGCGCCGGCCGTCGTGCTCGTGGCCACGATCATCGTCTACCCGATCGTCTACACGGGCTGGATGAGCCTTCACGAATGGTTCGCGTCCAGCCTGACCGGACCGCGCTTCATCGGCTTGGCGAACTACGCGAAGATCGTCGTGGGCGACGCGCGGTTCCGCGAAGCCGTGGTGCGCACGATCTACTTCACAATCGTGGCCGTCGCGGCCGAAACGGTCCTCGGCGTCGCGATGGCGCTGCTCTTCAATCGCGAGTTCTGGGGACGCGGCCTGCTCCGCACCCTGGCAATCCTGCCGATGGTGGCGACGCCCACCGCCATCGCGCTCGTGTTCGTGATGATGTACCACCCGACGCTCGGTGTGGCGAACTACCTGGTGACCGTCGCCGGCCTCTCACCGTTCCGCTGGACGTACTCGAGCCAGACGGCGCTCTACGCGCTGGCGCTCGTCGACGTCTGGCAGTGGACGCCGCTGATCATGCTCATCGCGCTCGCCGGGCTCGCGAGCCTGCCGCGCGAGCCCTATGAAGCCGCCCACCTGGACGGCGCGACGCCGCTCCAGAGCTTCTGGCACATCACCCTGCCGCTCCTGAGGCCGACGCTCGTCGTCGCGATCCTCTTCCGGTCGATCGACGCGCTGAAGACCTTCGACATCATCTTCGTCATGACCCAGGGCGGCCCCGCCAACGCCTCCGAGACGATCAACATCCTTCTGTTCAATCAAGCGTTCTCCTACTTCAACATGGGCTACGCCGCCTCGATGGCCGTCGCGCTGTTCGCGCTCGTCATGGGCGCGTCCTTGATCCTGATCAAGGTGCGGAGGAGCGCCGCATGGTGAGCGGGCAGAGCCTCCGGCGGCGCTGGCTCTCGAGGGCCGGCTTCTATGGGCTCGCGCTGCTCTTCATGCTGCCGACGGTCTTCGTCTTCTACTGGATGATCACGCTCTCGTTGAAGCCCCAGGTGGAAGCGACGGCCTATCCGCCCTCGTTCGTGCGCTTCAGTATCACCACCGCCGGCTATCGTGAAGTCTTCACGAAGTATCCGTTCTTTCTCTACACGTGGAACAGTCTGGTCGTGGCGACGGGTTGCACGTTGCTCGGCCTCGCCGTGGGGCTGCCCGCGGCCTACTCCATCGCCCACTGGCGGCAGCAGCGGTTGGCCGTGATCATCCTGGTGGCGCGGATCATTCCCGGAATCGCCTACTTGATCCCCTGGTACATCTTCTTCCGTCATCTCCGGATGGTGGACACCTACGGCGCGCTGATCCTGACCCATCTCATCGTGGGCCTGCCGATCATCATCTGGGTCATGATCTCGTTCTTCGAGGACGTGCCCGCCGATCTCGAGGATGCCGGGCTGATCGACGGCTGCTCGCACTTCGGGGTCTTCTGGCGGATCGCGCTCCCGCTCGTCAAGCCCGGCGTGGTCGCCACGGGGATTCTGTCGTTCGTGTTCTCGTGGAACAACTTCCTCTTCTCGGTGATCCTGGCCGGCCGCTCGACCCGCACCCTGCCGATCGCCGTGTACAACATGATCTCGTACGAGGAGATCAACTGGGGCACCCTGGCGGCCGCGGCGACCTTGATCACCCTGCCCGTGCTCGTGGTTGCCCTCCTCGCTCAGCGGCACATCGTCACGGGCCTCACCTTCGGCGCGGTGAAGCAGTAGCGTCGACCGAGCGTTCGTCAGGCGGAGAGGTAGACGCGAGCGACGCGCGGTCCGACCGTCGTCGCCACGTGATGCAGCCCGAGGCCGTGGCGTGAGGCCACCTCGGCCGGCGTGATCTCGAGCTCGCCCTGGCGGCCGATGATGACGACCTCGTCCCCGACCGCGGCGTCGGGAATTCCGGTCAAGTCGATCCGCGTGTGCTCGAGCGAGGGCGAGCTGACGATGGGCGCCGCCCGGCCCCGCACGAGCACACGGCCCGCGTTGAGCCAGAGCATCCCGTCGGCCGAGCCGATCGGCACGACGCCCAGCCGCATGGGCGCCGTCACCGGGAACGGCGCGCGATCGGCGAAGCGCGCGCGGGGGGTCAGCTCCTTCAGCGCGACCACGTGCGTCTTGAGGGCGCGAAGCGCCGGGCGCAGCGGCAGCGGCGGCGTCTCGCCCGGCATGATGACGCCGTAGAGCATCCGGCCTGGATCGACGGCGTTGAGATACGTGTGCGGGAAGCGGAGCACGAACGGTGTCGCCGCGAGGAGCCGCACGGGGACGCGGACGCCCTGAGCTTCCAGCTCGTCGATCACCGACGTGAATCGCCCGAGCTGCCAATCGGCGTACGCGGAGTCGCCACTGTCAGCGTGGGGATGGCCGCATAGTCCGGCGAGGCGCAGATGCGGCAAATCGAGCATGGCGCGGATCGTCTTCACCGCCTGCTCCGCCGGCACGCCCAGGCGCTCGAGCCCGACGTCGACCTTGACGAAGAAATCACACGGGCCGCTCGCCGCCTCCGAGTAGGCCCGGGCCGAGTCGAGATCGACGAAGGTGGGAACCAGATCGTGGGCCAGCGCCTCGGCCGCGGCGCCCGGCAGCGAGTTCGGATACACGAGGATCGGCGTCGAGATCCCGTGCTGCCGGAGCCTGATGCCCTCGCTCAGATCGGCCACCGCCAGCCAGTCGGCTCCGTTCCGCGCGAACGCCGTCCCCATCTCGGCGGCACCGAAGCCATAGCCGCCCGCTTTGATGACGGCGAAAATCTTGCGCTCCGGGCCGACGAGCTGGCGCACCGCGCGCACGTTGTGCGCCGCGGCGTCGAGATCGATCTCGAGCAGCGTCGGGCGCGCCGGGCCGCTGCTCATCGAGACTCGTGTCGACAGCCGCGTCGGGGCGAGGTCACGCGGTCGCGGCTTTCAGATCGTCGAGCTGCCGTCGGGCGCCTGCGATCATCGAGGCGAGGTCCGAGGTGAGCATGACCATGTCGAAGCCACGCTTCACCGCGCCGGCCGCGAACGCCGCGCTCGCGCAGTGCATGACCGCCTTGATGCCGTGCTTGTGCGCCGCATCGCGGATCTTGTCGCAGGTCGCGATGTGGACCGGCTCGGGATTGTCGCCGCGCGGCGCGAGCCCCAGCGCGAACGAGAGATCGGACGGCCCGATGTACACCGCGTCGAGCCCAGGGGTGGCGCAGATCTTGTCGAGGTTGGCGAGGCCTTCCTTCGTCTCGATCATCGCCATCACCACGATCTCGTCGTTGGCCTTCGCCAGGTAGTCGGCGCCGCCGTAGTGCACGGCGCGCACCGGCCCGGACGAGCGCATGCCCACGGGCGGATAGCGGCACGCGGCCACCGCCTTCGCCGCGTCGTCAGCGTTGTTGACCAGCGGCACGATGATCGCGTAGGCGCCGAGGTCGAGCGCCTTCATGATGGTCGGCGGGTCGTTCCACGGCACCCGCACGACGGGCACGGTCTCGGTCTGTGAGATCGCCTGCAGCATCGGCCAGACGTCGTTCATGTCGGTCGTGCCGTGCTGCATGTCGACGCAGAGGGCGTCGAAGCCCTGGCGCGCCATCACCTCGGCGGTGAACCCGTGAGAGACAGAGAGCCAGCCCAGGGTGACGAACTTCCCGTCGCGCCACATCTGCTTGATCTTGTTCGGCCGCACTGTTGCACCTCGCTAGTGGGGTAGCGCCGTCGCCGGCGCGCCCGCGAAGCGTAGCACACCCGGGCGTCGGGGGTTTGGCGGCGGCCGCTCGCGATCACCCGCGTCTTCGAGCACGCTCCGATCAACGGCCGCGGCGGATCGCCCCCGCCGCATACACCTCGGGGTTCACCACGTTGAGCGGCCGCCGGCCGGTGAGCACACGCGCCACCTCGTCGCCGCAGCGCCGCGGGATCTGGGCGACCGCCGCCGACGAGAAATACGCGGCGTGGGGCGTGGCGATCACGTTCTCCATCTTCAGGAGCGGGTTGTCGGCCGCCACCGGCTCGTCCTCCCATACGTCGAGCGCCGCGCCGGCCAGGCGCTGGTCACGCAGAGCCCGGGCCAGCGCTTGCTCGTCCACCACAGGCCCGCGCGAGGTGTTGATCAGGATGGCCGTTGGCTTCATGCGCCGGAAGAACGCCTCGCCGATCAGGTGGCGGGTCTCGGCGCTCAGCAAGGTGTGGACGGAGACGTAGTCGGCGCGCTCGGCCAGGGTCTCGAGCGAGACGCGCTCGACGCCGAGCGCGGCGAAGCGCTGGTCGTCGACGTACGGATCGCACGCGATCACCTTCGTCTCGAGCGCGGCCACGCGCCGCGCGAAGGCGCTGCCGATGTTGCCGAGGCCGACGATGCCCACGGTCTCGCCGTGCAGCGCGCCGGTGTGACTGCCCGGCACTCGCCCGCTCCACACACCCGCGTGCACCTGCCGATCCATGACGACCACCCCTCGGTTCCACGCCAGGAGCAGCGCGAGCGCGTGATTCGCCACTTCGCGGATCCAGAGGTCGGGGATGTTGACGACGATCACGCCCAGATCCGTGGCGGCCGGCACGTCGATGACGTCGTACCCGACGCCGGTGCGCACCACGACCTTCAGACCTTCGAGCGCGCTCATCACGCCGCGCGTGACCGGCGCGGACGAGACGACGAGCGCATCGGCGTCGCGCGTGCGTGCGATCATGTCGTCCTCGGCCTCGACTTGAGGCAGCGAGATCATGCGCGCCGGGACGCGGCTCAGCACTGTCTGGCAATCGGCGAAGTCCCACTGGGCGTTTCCGAGGATGACGTAGACGTGCGGGGACGTGTCGGCCATGATGGCTCCGTAGTCTACAGGAGGACAATCCATGAAGACCGTCGAGATCGACCGCGGCAAGCGCCTGAGAGATCAGCCAGCGACCGGCCACAACCGGTTTCATCCGGACGTTCAGCCCATCGTCACCGTGGATGGAAGCGGGCGCCATCCATCCGCTCACCGGTCCGGTCTTCGTCAAGGGCGCGCGCCCCGGTGACGTCCTCGAGATCGAGTTCCTCGACATCATGCCCCCGCACGCGTTCACCGCGATCGTGCCGGGGCTCGGCTTCTTGCGCGACGTGTTCACGACGTGGTCAACGTGCCGAACTACGTCGTGTCGGCCCTGCTTCCCGAAGCCATCTTCGGGGGGTGACCGACGCGAATTGGCTCTAGGCCCGGTCCCGAGGCCGGGCTAGGGTGTGAGGGTGCCCAACTCGAAGGCCGGAGGCGCAATTCATGGCGACTGAGACGATCGTCACGACGGATCTGCCGACGCTGGAACAACTCAATCGCGACTACATCAGCGCCGTCCAGAACTCGGACGTGCGCCGGTTCGACGAGATCCTCGCCGAGGACTTCCTGTGCAGCAATCCCGATGGCTCGCTCGTCGACCGCGCCGGATTCCTGGTGCAGACGGCGCGCCCGGTGACGATCTCGAACCTCGAGGCGCGCGACGTGCGCATCCGGATCATGGGCGACGTCGCGATCATCCACGCACGGACGACGTACACGATGCCGGACGGCCGCGCGGCCTCCGGCCGCTACTCCGACGTCTGGGCGCGCCGGCAGGGCCGCTGGCTCGCCGTGTCGGCCCACGTCACGCGCTGCTGAGCCGCACTCGCTCGAGCCGCGACACGTCCGGCGGTAGATCTCGGCGTTCGAGGCATTCGATCTCGGCGTCAGACAGCCCGTGGTGACCTGCGCGGTGCGGGAGTGAGCCGCCGGCGGCCGGCCGGTGGCTCATGACGAGAGCCACCGGCCCGATCGCCGCGCTGGAGCTACTTCGGCTGGGCGACGGTGCGCAGGTACGGCTTCAAGGTCTTGAAGCCGGCCGGGTACGTCTTCTTCGCCTCGTCGTCGGAGACCGCGGTGACGATGATGACATCCTGGCCCTGCTTCCAGTTCACCGGCGTTGCCACCTTGTGCTTGCTCGTGAGCTGGCAGGAGTCGAGGAGTCGGAGCACCTCGTCGAAGTTCCGGCCCGTCGACATCGGGTAGGTGAGCATCGCCTTGACCTTCTTGTCGGGCCCGATGACGAAGACCGAACGCACGGTCGCGTTGTCGGCGGGGGTCCGGCCCTGCGAGGTCGTGCCCGCGCCTTCCGGCAGCATGTCGTACGCCATCGCCACCTTCAGCTCGGGATCGCCGATCATCGGATATGTCACGGCGTGACCCGATGTCTCCTGGATGTCCTTCGACCAGCGCTGGTGGTCGCCGACCGGGTCGACGCTGAGCCCGATGATCTGGCAGTTGCGCTTGTCGAATTCGGGCTTCAGACCCGCCATGTAGCCGAGCTCGGTCGTGCACACCGGCGTGAAGTCCTTCGGGTGCGAGAAGAGGATGGCCCAGCCGTTACCGATCCAGTCGTGGAAGTTGATCTTCCCCTGGGTAGTCTCGGCTGTGAAGTTCGGTGCTTCGCTGTTGATCCGCAATGCCATGTTACGCCTCCGTGTTGCGACTCAATGATCGAGTTGGTAGCTGGTCGCCAGACCGAAGAGTCACAGCATACGCCCAGAATACTGCGCGCCGCAACGGCGCGCGATCAGCGCCGGCGGCGAACCAGACGAGCCCCCGCGCGAGCCCCGGCGGTGGCCAGGAGTTACGCGTGCCGCGCGAGCGCGGGTTGACGGCGCGCGCTCGGGCGCCACATCTTCACTGGACTACACGGTTTGCCTGAGGCAGCATACGCGCGCCCGGAGCTCACGGAGGAGGAGTCGCATGGCACGCACGCTGCTCGACAAAGTGTGGGACGCGCATACCGTCCGGACCTTGCCGTCCGGACAGACCCAGCTCCTGATCGGCCTGCACCTGATCCACGAGGTCACGACGCCGCAGGCGTTTCAGATGCTGCGCGACTCGAAGCTTAAGGTGCGGATGCCCGAGCGCACCTTCGGCACGCTCGATCACATCATCCCGACGACCGACCAGGCCCGCCCCTACGCCGATCCGCTGGCCGAGGAGATGGCGGTCCACATGATCCGCAACATGAAGGACTTCAGCCTGCCGCTCTTCGACATGTCGACGGGCAAGCAGGGCATTGTGCACGTGATCGGTCCCGAGCTCGGCCTCTCGCAGCCCGGCATGACGATCGCGTGCGGCGACAGCCACACCTCGACCCACGGCGCCGTCGGCGCGATCGCCTTCGGCATCGGCACCACCCAGGTGCGCGACGTGCTCGCGACGCAATGTCTCTCGATGGCCAAGCCCAAGCTGCGCCAGGTGCGGGTGGACGGCGCGCTCGCGAAGGGGGTCTACGCGAAGGACGTGATCCTCGCGATCATCAACCAGCTCGGCGTGAAGGGCGGCGTGGGCTACGCGTACGAGTACGCGGGGCCCGTCATCGATCGCATGACGATGGAAGAGCGCCTGACCGTCTGCAACATGTCGATCGAGGGCGCCGCGCGATTCGGCTACGTCAATCCGGACACGACGACGATCGACTATCTGCGCGGCCGGCAGTACGCGCCCGCGGGCGCGGCGTTCGACAAGGCGGCCGCGTGGTGGAAGTCGGTGGCGACCGAGCCGGGGGCCTCGTTCGACGACGTCGCGCGCCTGGACGGCAGCGCCATCGAGCCGATGGTGACGTGGGGCATCAACCCGGGCATGTCGGTCGGCGTGAGCCAGCGCATCCCGGCGCCCGAGTCGGCGCCCGAAGCCGATCGCTCGACCTTCCGCGAGGCGCTCGCCCACATGAGCTTCCAGGCCGGCCAGCCGATCAAGGGCGCGAAGATCGACGTCGCCTTCGTCGGCTCGTGCACCAATGGCCGCCTGTCCGATCTGCGCATCGCCGCCGAGGTGGCGAAGAAGGGCAAGGTCGCCAAGGGCGTGCGAGCGCTGATCGTGCCGGGCTCGCAGCAAGTCGCCAGGGCCGCCGAGGCCGAGGGTTTGCACGATACCTTCCAGGCCGCCGGCTTCGAGTGGCGCAAGGCCGGCTGCTCGATGTGCCTCGGCATGAACCCGGATCAGCTGGTCGGGCGTGAGATGAGCGCCTCGTCCAGCAACCGCAACTTCATCGGCCGTCAGGGCAGCCCCACCGGGCGGACGCTCCTGATGAGCCCGGCCATGGTCGCGGCCGCCGCGATCACCGGCGCCGTCGCCGACGTGAGGGAGATTCTGAAATGAGCACTGTCGACTTCAAGCGCCGCCAGATAACAGGACGCGGCATCCCCTTGCCCGGCAACGACATCGACACGGATCGGATCATCCCCGCGCGTTTCTTGAAGGAAGTGACGTTCACGACGATGGGCGAGCACGCCTTCGAGGACGCGAAGAAGCAGAACCCGGAGCATCCGTTCAACTCACCCGTACACAAGGGCGCGTCCGTGCTGGTCGTCGGCCAGAACTTCGGCTGCGGTTCTTCACGCGAGCACGCCCCTCAGGCCCTGATGCGCTGGGGCATCGCCGCCATCGTCGGAGGCTCCTTCGGCGAGATCTTCTTCGGCAACTGCGTGATGCTCGGCATCCCCTGCCTGCGCGCCTCGCAGGAAGACCTCGAGTGGCTCCAGCGCGAGCTCAGTCGGTCGCCTCAGTCACCGGTCATGGTAGACGTGGAGAAGCAAGAGGTGCGCTTCGGCAGCCGCACGATCAAGGCGACCATCCCGGACGGCCCGCGCAATCAGCTCGTGGGGGGCACGTGGGATTCGACCGCGGTGCTGCTGGAGGCGGGCGCGGCAATCGAGACGACGGCGAGGAAGCTGCCGTATGTTGCGGGGTGGTGATTTCGCTGAGTGCAGATCTGGGTCGACGCTGACGCCTGCCCTCAAGTCATCAAGGAGATCCTGTTCCGCGCCGCCGAGCGCGCACAGATCTTGACGACGCTCGTCGCTAACACCCTGCTTCGCGTCCCCTCATCCCCCTTCATCAAGAGCGTCCGTGTCGCCAAGGGCTTCAACGTCGCCGACCATCAGATCGTGGAGCAGATCCAACCCGGCGACCTCGTGATCACCGCCGACATACCCCTGGCCGCCGAGGTGATCAGCCGTGGAGCTCACGCTCTCGACCCGCGAGGAGAGCTGTACTCGGAAGACAATGTTCGTGAGCGCCTGGCCATGCGCAATCTCATGCAAGAGCTGCGGTCCACCGGGGATATCCTCGGCGGTCCGGCGCCGTTCAACCAGAGCGACCGGCAGCGCTTCGCCAACCACCTCGATCGTCTCCTGACCCGGTCAGGCCGGTAGCGCGAGAAACCGATGACGCCGCGAGCGCACACAGGCCTCCCGGATCCAGGGGTACTGGCGGACAGCGATGCTGCTAAAGGCGGGCGCGGCGATCGAGACGACGGCGAGGAAGCCGCCGTACGCGGATGATCTGGCCGATCACGAGTTTGCTCGGGAGATCGCCGATCGGGATGATCTGAACGAGCCGGCCGATGTTGATCGGCGCCCGCCCCCGCCCAGAAGGAGTAGACTTGCACTTGGAGTCTGCACCGACACCAAACGTTTTCAGAGCTGGGGTGAGGCATTCATGATCGGCGTGTTGACCCATCACTGGGCCAGAGCGGATCGAGTCGACGAGGCGAAGAAGCTCCTGGATCGTAACGGCCTAGCACAGAGTAAGGCGCCAGGCTTTGTAAGCCGCCAAACCTTGTACTCGGCCGGCGATCCGACGAAGATCACGACCCTGGTGGTGTGGGCGAGCAACGATATCTATGATCAATGGCGGGCAAGCCCAGAGCGCGCCGTGGCGATGAAAGGCGCCGAGGCGTTGTGGTCGAAGCCCCCTGAGTCGGAGCGCTTTCACGTGGCTTGACAGCCGGAGGGCGTGACCCGGTCTACGGCCGGATCCCCCTCCAGTCCCCTGCCTTCTCGAACGCTGATGCCGCCCGGTAGATCGCCGGCTCGTCGAAGTGTTTCGCGATCAGCATCATCCCGGCCGGCAACCCATCGCTGAGCCCACACGGCACGCTCATCGCCGGATGGCCGGTGACATCGAACGGCGCCGTGTTCGGAAGCATCTCGAACGCCCGCTGGATGATCTCCATGCGCGGCGCCCCGGGCGCCGGGAGCGGCGTCGCCTTCAACGGTAAGGTCGGCATCAACAGCAAGTCGTAGTCACTCAGCACCGCGTCGTAGGCCACCCGCAGCGAACGCGCGAGATTCTGCGACTTCGCGTAGTAGTGCCCGCGGTACTTGTTGAGCGCGTACTGCCCGAACAGGACCGTCGTCTTCAACGTATCGGAGAACTCGTCGGCGCGCTGCCGCCACGCCGAATGCGCATCGATGAGGCTCGTCACGTAGAGCCCCTTCCAGTTGAAGCCGAAACCGTTGCCGTTCAGCATCTGCCAGGTCGCGCCCTCGACGGCGATCGGCGTCCAGATGGCGGGGCCGGCCAGGTGCAGCGGGACCGACACCTCGTCCACCTGCGCGCCGAGCTGCTTGAGCGTCGCGGCGCCCTTGCGAACCAGCGCGTCGACGTCCGTCTCCGAGTTCGCGTGGCCGAAGCCTTCCTTCACGACCGCGATCTTCATGCCCCGCGCGTCGGCCGTCAGCGCGCTCGTGTAGGCGGCGGTCTTGACGTTCACCTGGCGCGGATCGAGCCCGTCGGGCCCCGCGAGCACCTCGAGCAGCAACGCGTTGTCGGCCACCGTGGCCGTCATCGGGCCAGTGTGATCGAGCGTCATCTCGATGGGAAAGATCCCGGTGTACGGCACGAGGCCGTACGTGGGCTTCAGGCCGTACACACCGCAGTAGGCGGCGGGGATGCGGATCGAGCCGCCCTGGTCGCCGCCGATGGCCATGTCGACTTCACCCGCCGCCACGACCGCCGCGCTGCCCGAGGACGAGCCGCCCGCCGAGTAGCCGGCCTTCCGCGGATTCTGAACGGGACCTGCCGCGCTCGTGTGGCTGCCGCCGGAGAAGCAGAAGTACTCGCAGTGCACCTTGCCCATGATCGCGCCGCCGGCGTCGAGGATGCGCGTCACGATGGTCGCGTCGACGTCGGGGACGTACCCCTCCAGCGTGGAGGCGCCATTCATCATGGGCACGCCGGCGAGGCAGACGTTGTCCTTCAGCGCGATCCGCTTGCCGCGCAGCTTGCCCGAGGGCGCGCCCTGCACCTCGCTCTTGTAGTACCAGGCGTTGTATTTGTTCTCCGCGCCCTCCGGGCGATAACCGGGTGTGCGCGGATACTTCACGGGCGGCATCGGGTCGACCATCGCCTCGATGGCGTGATAGGCCGCCACGGTTCCGCCCATGGTCTCCAGAAAGAAGGCGATGTCGGCGTCAGAGAGGCGCATCCCCATCTGCCGGCCGACGGCCTTGAGCTCGTCGGGCGTCGGAAGCTTCGCGCTCGCCATTGGATCCTCCTCTGGTCGACTGCGAGAAGGCGGATCAGCCCTTGTAGCCCACCGCCGGGCGCTTCATCTCGAAGATCTCGTGCACATGCGTGTACAGGTGGCCGGCCAGGCGCCCCACAGGGCGCAGCCGATGCATGTCGAGCCGCCCGCTCGCCGGATCGTAGACGTCGTCGCGCACGTGCAGGTGCACGATCTGCCCGATCACGAGGTTGCTCGGAAGCCTCGCGTGTGGCCTCGACGTTGCGCAAGGTGTCCTTATTGCCCCGCCCGCCTCGGCCCGCGGTGAGGCCGAGAACGCGATGGTCGGCGGGTCGTGGGTGATGGCCATGAAGTAGCTGAACGGGGCGAGATTGGGGGCGCCGCTGGCGTCGACGCTCGACACCCAGGCGATCGGCCGCGGGACGACGCACCCGATCATGAGCTTGTACATCGCGTCCACGCCGATGGTCTGAGGGTCGAGTTGCATGGGCCGGATTGTACCGCAGGCATCTCCAAGATATCGACGCGGGCTCCCTCGAGATCCTGTAGCCTCGCCACGCCGAGGACCCCGCAATGCCTTGACAGAGATCCGAGCCCTCGGTTAGGTGAGGGCGAGCGTTCGAGCCGGTCAACGGAGGAGAGCCCGCCATGAGCACGGCAACCGATCGACGTCAGCCGCACCTGGCCCTACGCGCAATGTCGCGGCGAAAGCTGCTCCGGCTCGGCGTCCTCTCCGTCGCCGCGTCACCGCTCTTGCCTCGCGGAGGGCGCGCGGCGGCGCAGACCGGTGGAGCGCAGCCGGCACCCACGAAGACGCCAACGGGCGAGCTCAAGAATCCGGCCGAATTCAAGAGCCCCAGGGTCAAGGCGAGCGGCCCGACCACGATCTCGTTCTGGCAGTACGTGGGATTTCACGTCGACGTCCAGAAGTTCATCGCCGAGGAATACAAGAAGCGACACGACCCGAACCTCTCGCTCGAGATCACCGCCTACCCAGGGCTCAACGAGCAGCGGGTCGGCGTGAAGTCGGCGCTCGCGGCCCAGAGCTCCACGCCGGACATCATCGCGATCGAGCCGGGAGCCTACGCCGTCGACGTCTCCACGAGCGGGAGCGTCCTCGACTTCACGAAGGTCTTCGCGGAGGACCCCGAGTACAAGCGTGGGCTCTGGCCGAACGCGCTCGAGCTCCTCACGATCAACGGCGCGGTCGTCTCGGTGCCGGCGGTCACGAACACGGTGATCGTCTACTACAACCGCGGCCTCTTCCAGCAGCATGGCCTCGAGGTCCCGACCACGCTCGAGGATCTGAAGAAGGTGGGCGCCGCGCTGAACGCCAAAGGGATCATGCCGATCGCGTACCCGGCCGGACAGGATCGCAACTTTCCGATCTTCCCGTACTACACGTACCTGGGCGGCATCAAAGCCGACAAGCTGATGCGCGAGGCCGACCTGGGGCTCAAGCGCTGGACGAGTCCGGAGCTCGTGGCCGGCGCGGAATTCGTCGAGATGATGGCGAAGTCCGGTCTCTACGCCAAGGGCCCGCTCGGGATCAAGGAGCCGGACGCCATCCAGATCTTCGCCACGGGCAAATCGGCCATGTTCTGGGGTGGGCAATGGATGCGCCGGTCGATCCGCGCGGCGCTGCCGCCGAGCTTCGATCTGGGCATCTTCCCCTTCCCGGCGGTCGTGGCCGGTGGCCCGCGGCCCGTGCTCAGCTCGGTCGGGATCACACTCACGGTCAACGCGCGCAGCAAGTACCCCGATCTGGCGTTCGAGATGATCAAGGCCCTCACGGGCGCGTGGGGCAAGATCGAGTACACGCGCAACCTCGGCCTCTCGCCGAACGGGCCGATCAGCGCGGACGCGATCGCCTACCAGATGCAGTCGCTCAAGGATCCCCTCTATCCCGAGTTCCTCAAGCTTCAGCCGACCGGAACCACCCGCGTCATCTTCACGCCGGCCGTCGAGGAAGCGATGACTCAGGGGATGCAGGCTCTCATCACCACTCAGAAGACGCCGAAGGCCGTGATGGAGTCGGTCGAAGCGGCCTCTCAGAAGGTCGGAACGCGCAGGTTCCGGACCGGCTGAGGCGCGGATCCTTTGCTCTCTCCCGCCGCCCGACGCCGCTGGCGGCGCCACGCGGCAGGCTACGCCTTCACGGGGCCGGCGCTCGTGGTGCTCGCGGCGTTCTTGCTGTACCCGATCGGCTATTCGGTGTCGCTGAGCCTTCACGACTGGGACGGGTATACACCGCGGTGGGGGCCGTTCGTGGGTCTCGAAAACTATCGGGCGCTGGCCGGAGACGAGGTGTTCTGGCGGGCCACCATGAACTCCGTCGCCTTCGTCGTCGTGCGAACCCCGCTCGAGGTCGGCTTCGGCTTCCTGCTCGCCCTGTTGTTGAACCGCCGGCTCGTCGTCCGCTCGCTTCTGCGCACGCTGTTCTTCGTGCCGGTCGTCATGTCGCTGATCGTGGTGACGATCATCTTCCAGCGCGTCTTCGAGCCGAACACCGGTCTCCTCAACACGTTCCTTCGCGCCATTGGTCTCGGCGCGTGGGCGCATCCCTGGCTCGGCGATCCGGCCACCGCGCTGGGGGCGGTCATCGCCGTCAGCGTGTGGAAGAACGTGGGATTCAGTCTCGTGATCCTGCTGGCCGGGCTTCAGGGTCTGCCGCAGGACGTCGTGGAAGCCGCGCGGGTGGACGGCGCGAATGCGTGGCAGCTCACCCTGCGCGTGATCACGCCACTCATGCGCCCGATCCTCGCGCTCACCGCGCTGCTGTCGATCATCGGCGGGCTGAAGGTGTTCGATCTGGTCTTCATCATGACGCGCGGCGGGCCGACGTACTCGACCGAGGTGCTCGCCACGATGCTCTATCGCGAGGCCTTCGAGCTCAATCACATGGGCGTCGCGTCCGCGATCGCCGTGATTCTGGTCACCCTCGTGCTGTCCATCGCCCGGGCTCAGACGTTCGTGCTGGATGAGGCGCCGGAGGGCGGGAAAGCGTGAGCACCGCGGTGGCCAGAGCGTCGGTCGCTCGCCGGCCACGGGCCTTCGGCCAGCGCGCGCGCGCCGGGCGAGTCGCGATGTGGGCGGTCGTGCTGGGTGCGCTCGCGGTGTCGTTGGCGCCCGGTCTTTACATGATCAGTCTTTCGTTCATGGACAATCCCCAGCTCTTCGCCGGGCGGGTCGTGCCGTGGCCACCGCACGCGGAGAACTACCCGCGCGCGTGGGTCGCGAGCAGCATCGGGCGGCTCTACTGGAACAGCATCTACGTCTCGACGGCGTCGATGGTCGCGACCGTCGCCATCTCCGCCCTGGCAGGCTACGGCCTCGGCCGAATCCGCTTCGCGGGTCGGGGCATCGTGTACGGGATCGTTCTGATCGGTCTGACGATCCCACTCCAGATCGCCCTCATCCCACTCTTCATCAATCTGCGCACGCTCGGGCTTCTCAACACGCGTCTCGCTCTGATCGGCCCGTACACGGCATTCGGATTGGCGTTCGGGACTTACATCATGAAGGGATTCTTCCAGGGGTTGCCCCGCGAGCTGGAGGAAGCGGCTCGGCTCGACGGCGCCGGCGAGTTCGGGATCTTCGCGCGCGTCATGCTTCCGCTGACTCGCCCGGCGCTCGCCACCGTGGCGATCTTCGTGTTCTTACAGAACTGGAACGAATTCCTCTTCGCGCTGACCTTCCTGACCGAGGGGCGGATGCGGACGCTTCCCACCGGAATCTACGCGCTGCTGTCGAGCGAGTTCTACGGCAACTATCCGATCCTGGCGGCCTCGCTCGTGCTCTTCTCGGCGCCGGTCCTGGTGCTCTACTTCGTCTTCCAGCGGCAGTTCGTGGAGGGGTTGACGGCGGGCGCCCTGAAGCACTGAGGCCTCGGGCGCCCACCGACACGGGCCGACTTCCTAGTTCACGGTCACGTGCGCCTGGCCGCGCGCCAGCTCCGCCGCGGCCGCCTTGGCCACCATCGTCCCCTCGAAGAATCGCGGGTTCTGCGTGCCCCAGAGATGCACGGTGTTCGCGAAGACGAAGTCACGGAAGTTGTCGCCGGTCATGAAGCTCTCTTCGACCAGCTCGTAGGCCTCGGGCAGCGGATGGCGCATGTCGATCACGTCGAAGTGGCCGATGTCCGAGCTGTAGATCGCGTTGAGCTTCGAGCCGAACGGATTGTTCCGGCTGAAGGCCCAGGCGTTGGTCCGATCGTCGGCCTCGCAGCCGAAATAGAACGGCTTCGCGTAGAGGTCGATCCAGTCCTGCTTCTTGGTGATCTTGCAGGCGGCGAAATCGTCGAGATCCTCGACGCCGCCCGTCAGGCTCGCGTCGTGGTCCGGCCAGCCGTCCCGCGCCCTCAGCACCTCCGCCACGTCCGGGTCGCCGTACTTCTCGGCCAGGCTCATCAGCAAGGCACGATCGAGCTTGCGTGGATCCATGTTCTCCAGCGCCTTGCGATTGCGCCGCTCCCAGTGCTCGGTCAGGTCGCCGAACATCTGACAAGCCCAGCCCACGCCCCCCTCGAGGAACGCGAACCGGAGCTCCGGGAAGCGCCGCGTCACGCCACCCAGGAAGATCGCCTTGGAGACCGCGTGGCCGGCGGCCGCGAAATGCCCGATGTGGTTGTAGACGAAGCTCGACGGCGAGTTCCTCAAACCCTGGTTGCTGCCCGCGCTGTGGAAGGTCGGCGCAATGCCGAGCTCACGGCACTTCGCCCAGACCGGGTCGTAGTTGTAGTCGCTGTCGAGCGCCAGCACGTCGTACCAGACCGCGAGTCGCGTGCCGTCGGGATCGCTCTGCGGGCTCGACGCGACGCGCCGCGACATGCCGCTGCCGAACATGCCCACCTTCGAGCCGAGCTCTCGGGTGACGAACTCGAGCTCCTCGATCGCCTCGTCCGGCGTGTGCATCGGGATGATCGCGGCGGGGGTCAGCCGGTCGCTCAGGTTGCGGAAGTAGTCGGCGGTGACGATGTTGTGCGCGCGAACGACGGCCCGCCGGGTGGCGTCGTCGCCGATGCGCGGCACGCGCAGGCCCGCGGTCGGGTAGATGATCGCGAAGTCCGTGCCGAACTCGTCCAGGCGCTCGTAGAGCAAGCGCGGCATCATCGCGGTCGCGCGATCGAGGGTGTTCCCGGCCTGACGGGTCCAGAAGCCCGGCTGGGCGACACGCCGGCGCCGCCGCTCGGCGACCGACATGCTCAGCGCATCCTGTGTGGTCTTCATCGCGGCGTTGAACCCGTCGGCGGCCTTGTCACCGCCCACCTTTCGCATGCGCTCGCTGAAGACCGGGTCGAACTCGACCCAGTGGCCGTCACCGTCGATGACCGGGTGGTCCAGGCGAGACCGGATCTGCGCCGCTGTCAGATGCCCATTCGCGCTCATGTGCTCTCCTCTCCAGGGAGTGCCGGGTGCGCCTCTCGTGGCTGTTGGGCGCCACTTTAGCCTACCTTTGGCAGGGAGCCAAGACGCTCCGGAAGCCCCACGGGTCAGGACGCGCGTGCTCCAGTCGCATGCCGAAACCCGGCAGATTCATCGTGCCGGCCGTCGGCCAGCCGTGGATCAACGCGTTCGCCGCAACACCGGGTCGGTCGGTGGCCGCCCTGCTCGTCATCGCCGTCTTGCTCGCGCGCAGCCGAAACCTCCAGACGCAGACTCGCGACGACATGAGAGCGCTCTGGGAGGGGTCGCTCGAGCTCGACCTGGTGCCCGGCGAGCGTTGCCCCAGACTGTGAAAGCCGGCCAGCACCACCGGATTGCGGTGACCGTGAAAGAGCCGTGGGTCGACCGTACATCGGCTCGGCGACCATCGGCATCGAAAAGGTCGCGGCGCCGGAGTAGAATCGGCGGGCGCCCGAAACTCCCGGAGGAAGGTGCCGATGGCCGAGACACCCGTCGCAGACATCCACCCGCCCTACCTGTACCCCGACTACAACAGCACGCGGCTCCGCGCGCCCTCGCAGCCGCTGGTGCGCGTGGCGCCGAGTCCGCTCGAGACCGCGGGGCCGGCGTTCCCGAAGCAGTTCGTGAAAGACAGCGAGGCCGATCTCACGACCTGGGGCAGGAGCGCGCCCCTGGGCGAGAAGATGGTGCTCGTCGGCCGTGTGCTCGACGAGGGCGGACGCCCCGTGCGACGGTCGCTCGTCGAGGTGTGGCAGGCCAATGCCTCCGGAAAGTATCCGCACCCCGTGGACGATCACGACGCGCCGCTGGATCCGAACTTTCTCGGAAAAGGGCAGCTCTTAACGGACGACGAGGGGCGCTATCGGCTGGTGACGGTCAAGCCCGGCGCGTATCCATGGCAGAACCACGCCTTCGGATGGCGGCCCGCGCACATCCACTTCTCGCTGTTCGGCAACGCGTACGCGCAGCGGCTCATCACGCAGATGTTCTTCCCCGGCGATCCCCTGCTGGCCATCGATCCGATCTTCCAGAGCGTGCCCGAGGCCGGCCGCTCGCTGCTGATCGCCGTACTCGATCTCGAGCACGGCATCGAGGGCGTCGCGCTCGGATACCGCTGGGACATGGTGCTGCGCGGGCCGCGCGCCACGCCGATGGGGGTGTGACCATGGCAAAGCCTACCCCCTCGCAGACGGTCGGCCCGTTCTTCGCGCGCGAGCTCTTGTGGAAGGACGGCGGCACGGTCCTGTTCGCCGGTCGCGGCGAGCGCATCACGCTGACCGGATGCGTGTTCGACGGCGTCGGCGCGCCGATCTTCGACGCGCTCTTCGAGACCTGGCAGGCGGACCCAGCCGGCACATTTCCCTCCGGCGACGACGGAGCCAGACCGTACGGCTATGGCCGCGTCTCGACGGACCGCGACGGCCGCTATGCGATCGAGACCATGATGCCCGGTCCCTTCAAGGGCCCGGGCGGGGAAACCTACGCGCCCCAGATCAGCGTCTCGATCTTCGCGCGCGGGCTCCTGAAGGCCCTGCGGACCCGCGTGTTCCTCGCCCCGCTCGACGCGATCAAGGACGATCCCCTGGCCCGCGCGATCGGCGATACCACGCGGCTTCGCACGTTGATCGCGGCTCGGGATCCCCGCGATCCGAAGATCTATCGCTGGGACGTCCGCCTGCGCGGAGCCGGCGAAGCGGTGTTCATCGAGCTCTAGCGCGCGAGCGCTCCCGTGAACATCGTCGGCCGCGGCTTCGCGCGCGACGCATTCACACAGGCGCTGTCCGCCGACGCGTTCGTGAGCGCGATGCTCGACTTCGAGCGCGCGTTGGCCGCCGCCGAGGCCGACGCCGGCCTCGTGCCTCGAGACGCCGCGCTCGTCATCGCCAGGGCCTGCGCTGATCTGCGTCTGTCACCCGACGCGCTCGCCGGCGAAGCCAAGCGCTCGGGCTCGCTGGCGGTCCCGCTCGTCAAGGCGCTCACCGAGCACGTCGCCCGCGTGGACGCGCGCGCGGCGGCGTTCGTGCACTATGGCTCGACGAGCCAGGACGCGCTCGACACCGCGCTGGTCCTCTGCTTGAAGCCGTGCCTCACCGATGCCGATCGCATCCTCGCGACGGCGGCGGGCCGCCTGGCCGGCCACGCGCGGCGCCACGCCGGCGTGGTGATGCTCGGCCGGACCCTGATGCAACCCGCTACGCCGATCACGGCCGGCCTGAAGATCGCGCGCTGGGCCGCCGCCCTCCACCGTTGCCGGCTTCGTCTCGCCGAGGCGCGCGAGCGGGCGCTCTGCATTCAGCTCGGCGGCGCCGTCGGGACGCTGGAGGCGATCGGCGGCAAGCGCGCGATGGTGCGCAACGGCCTCGCGATGCGCCTGCACCTGCACGAGGCCCCCGCGTGGCACGACCACCGCGACGAGCTCACGCGCCTGATGGGCGAGCTCGTGATCGTCACCACGACCGTGGGCAAGATCGCGCGCGACGTCTCGCTGCTCTCGCAGGCCGAGGTCGGCGAGATGCTCGAGTCCGCGCCGGTGAAAGGCGTGGGCGGCTCGAGCGCGATGCCCCACAAGCGCAATCCCGTCGCGTGTCTTCAAGCCCTGACCGCGGCCGCCCGCGTGCCCGGCCTGATGACGACCCTGCTAGCCGGCGCGGTCGGCGAGCACGAGCGCGCGCTCGGCGGCTGGCAGGCCGAGCTCGTGACCATTCCCGAGCTGGTCGACGCGGCCGGCGGCGCGCTGGATGCGCTCGAACGGATCGCCGGCGGGCTCGTCGTGAACGCCGAGCGCATGAAAGCCAATCTCGAATCGCTGCAGGGGCTCGTGTTCTCCGAGCGTCTTGCCCGGGTGATCGCGCGCGACACCGATCGCGCCAGCGCGCAGGCGCTCGTCGACGACTGGTCCACGGCCGCGGTCAGGGAGCGCCGACATCTCAAGGACGTCGCGCTCGCCGCCCGGCCCGCGCTGGCCGGACAGATCGACGATGTGTTCTCGCTCGAGGCGATCGTCACCGAGCTGGCCCCGGTCCTCGACGAGACGCTCGCCGGAATCCCGAGCGCCGGCTGAGCCGGCTGAGCCCCAGCCCAGCCGGCCTCGGCCAGCCTCCGCCGATTTTCTGTTGCGTTCGAATTCCGCTGGAGCGAGGATTGGGCCCCGCAACGCAGCGGGAAGGAGGAGGCCCGAGCAACTCCCGCCATGGCCGCCACCCGCCGTCACACGCAGTCGCGTGCGCCTCCTTCCCTTTCGTCTCTTGCAACGCGACACGCTGAGCACCACGTGGAAGAGAACGTTGCACAATCAGAAGGAGTCGACATGCGCTGCAGAGTCGGCCGATTGAGTTGGTTGCTCGTGACTGTCGCTCTTGCGCTGCTACTGACCCAACCCACCTTCGTGGCGGCCGCGGGAAATCCCCTCTGCCCCGGCGAGGACGTCTTCTTCAATCCGGGCAACGGCGAGGACATCGTCGTGCCTCAGGGCTTCAAGGTCTCGGTATTCAAAAGCGGCCTGAACTTCCCGACCGCCGTCGCGTTCCGCGGTAACTCTCGGGGGTTCGAAGTGTTCGTTCTCGAATCCGGACACGGCCTGCCCAGCCGCTGCAACGATGAGACGAGCGCGACCGTCGGAGGCGAGTTCTCGCCGACCAACCCCTTCACGCCGGACATCCTGGTGTTCGACGAGAGAGGAAACCAGATCGGGAAGCTCGCCAAGCCCACGGCAAACGGAGGCCTCCTCCCCCATGGCCCGGCAATCGACATCGCGTTCGAGAAGGGCTTCCAGGGCGGGCGGCTCTTCGCCACGGACTCGAACCAGGCCATCCGCTCACAGGTCCCCGGTGTACAGAACAACAGCTCACGCATCGTGATCGTGAATCCTGATGGGAGCGTCAGCCCGTTCATCACCCGCCTGCCGACCGGCGATCACCCGGCCGAGCAGATCACTTTCAAGGGTAGCTGGATCTACTGGTCCCAGGGGTCGACGACCAACTCGGGTGTGGTCGGTCGCGACAACGGCGGCGGCGTGAACCAGCCTGATATCCCGTGTCAGGACATCGTCCTCAGCGACAATCTCTTCGACTCCGGAGGTGGGATCAAGACAAGCGGGTACTCGCCCTTTGGCGCTGACAACCGCGGAGACACCGTCAGGGCCTTCACTGGAGCGGCGCACCTCGGTGTCTGCGACGGCGCCATCTTGAGAGCGAGGCTCGACGCGAGGAACCCGGAGAACACGATCGAGCCCTTCTCGTGGGGATACCGTAATCCCTACGGCATTCGGTTCGCACCCCAGGACCACGCCTTGAAGGGCGGGCTATTTGTGACTGAGAACGGCGAAGACGAGCGGGGCGCGCGGCCAACCAACAACGCCCCGGACCGCCTCCATCTTGCGCAACAGAATCCCGACGGCACTCCGGACTACCACGGGTGGCCGGATCGGTTCGGCTTCCTGGATTCGACTCAGTCGGTTTTCAATCCCGTGGGAGGCCCGGGCGACGACAATCAGGCCGCCGTCATTGGCAAGCCGGTGCAATCCGTGCTCGCGTTCCCGCCCCAGCAGATCACGGCGCCGCTGGCCCTCGAGCCGGCAGACGTCGCGATCGTCGGGCTCGACTTCGTGCCGGACTCGTTCGTCCACGGTCCGGTCAAGCGCGGTGCGGCGCTTGCCGGCCGCGAGGGGGACTTCGGGTTCTCGAAAGCCAACGGCACACCGGAAGAAGGGCACGACGTGCAGCTCATCAACTTCAGCAAACCCGGTGAGCCCGTCCAGCTCAAGCTTGAGCGGTTTGCCTTCAACAAGACCTTCGAGCAGGCATTCGTCTCCCGCATCAGCGGAATCAACCGCCCGGTGGATCTGAAGTTCGGCCCCGACGAGTGCGCGTACCTCGTCGACTACGGCGCGGTGCGGGATTTCGGGCAGTCCGATCCGGACAGCAGGTTCTGCCCGGCGAAACTGCTGGATGGCATCACCCCCAACCCGGCCTTTCCGGGTTGCCTCACCGACGGCACGGCGCCGCTCGTCCAGATTCCCGGGACGGGCGTGATCTGGAAGATCTGCGGACCCGCTGCGCCGGCGCGGGACAATGACCGGGACAAGGACCGGGACAAGGACCGGGGGAAGGACCGGAAAGACTAGAGTAAGCAGGCGTCGGTCAGGGGGGGCGGTTTTCGCCCCCCTGACTCTCACTGACTCCCCAGACGCATCAAGGAGACTGCCGTGACTCCCGAGACCAGGACCCGGCCCCAGGTGGCGATCATGAACGCGGTCCACGACCTGCCCGTTCTGGTCGCGCGCGACAAGGGATTCTTCAGGGACGAGGGGCTCGAC